>NZ_JBSJYX010000024.1:0-69669 GCF_053711175.1 Kocuria sp. KH4 | reverse complement strand
GTCATCGTGATGATGTCCTTTCGAGGGTGCTGTGAGAGGTGAACTCGAAAGATCTCACGGTGGCCGCGCCCTCGTCGGCAACGACGAGCAGGGCCACCGCGCTACACCACTATCGGGGGCTCAACTCGGCCACGCCGCACTAGCCCCGACCGATGCGCCGGAGTTGCTGGTGGAGGGCCTGCCGCAGTCGGCGCGGCAGACGTTGACTTGGGACCAGGGGTTCGGAGATGGCCCGCCACGACCTGGTGGCTACCTGGTTCAGCGAAGGCGTCTACTTCGCCGTCCCGGCCAGCCTGAGCGCCCACACCCCCGGCGACCTTGCGAGGGTGGAACAGCTGCTCAATACCCGTCCACGGAAGGTCCTCGGGTGGGCAACACTGGCCGCCGTCTTCTCCTAGAAACTGTCATACTGAAATCACGCCGGTATTGCGACGAGCTGTTGAATCCATCCCCCTATCTTCGGAAAATTTTGACCCTTTTTCGGCGATTGAGGCGCCCATTTCCTCGGCCCCGCCCGTTACACCCTTATCTATGAACAGCCAGAGATGTGCAGGCGAGCGAGACCTTGTGGACCTGTGCGAATCGAAACCCTGGACCCTGAAGATATCAGCTCCCGCAGCTGGGATTTTCCGATAGACAAGTCAGGGGCATCCAGTTCGCCCTTATTTTCCACTTCGAAATCAACGGACACCTCTGTCCATATATGCTAGAAAATGTTTCCAACGCTCGATTTAGTTAGCCAGTTTAATAGACTGCGCCCAAAATCTCTCTCTTCCCATTTATTTCTATTAAGGCTAGGCTTGGCACTTACCCCACCACCCCACCCCAAATACAGTTTCATATTTCCCGTTCCTTCTAGAAGTCCAACACTTCCCCCCACGCCCCAGCCATAATCACCGCAAACTTCCACGCAAGCTTGATAGACGGGAAATGGTGTGCATGCAAAGCCACAGAGTTCCCCCTCCGCGACCTTAAAGACCGCCCCTGCCTGCACTCCGGAAGATCCAGCCACCAACGACATTTCCCGCTTAAGAAAGGAGAATTCCAATGACGCACGAGTTTTTGTGTCGGCAGAGTTGCTTACAGGTTTCTTATCTCCAGATGATCCAGTGATCCACTTCGCGGACCTAGCTACGACACCCGCCTGAAGCGCTAGTCCTTCGTCGGTGATTTTCCATTCAACCTTGTTCTCGTCCTTTTTCGACTCATCAGGATCCCACCACGGGCTTCGCTGAGAAGTTTGGTCGTCAGCTGATTTAAGATTGGTACCGCCTTTGGATGTAGCCGCGGGCATCGCCTCAGGTCCGCTAATCTGCGCGTCGTCGTCCATCTCCGGCGCCGGCGCCAAGTCGCTTGGGGCAGTGGGGTTCCGGCTGGGCAAGCTCTGCTGTTCCTGCTGCTCCTGGAGATTTTCATGGACGGCATTCCACATGGACTCCAACTGTTCGAAGGGGTTGAAGCTTTGAAGCCCTGTCGGATCGGTAAGGGTTGCTGGGTTGTTCTGCACGTAGCTGTAGCGGTTGAGGCTTTGACTCAGAAGGGGATTGGCGACGATGGGGTCGGGGGCGAGGAAGCGTCGCGCCGCGGGGTCATACATGCGTCCCTTCATGTAGATCAGGCCGTCCTCGTCGTCGTGCTCGTGACCGGTGTAGCCGATCCGTGGCCCGTGGGCTCGGGCGTTTTCCAGTGCCGTGCCGGTCTCGTCGACGCGCTGCCCGAACGGGTGGTAATAGTAGACGTCCGCTCGCTGGCCGTTGGGCCGCGAGGTTAGCGTGGTCGAGTTCTGGCGGTCGGTGTGCAGATAAGACATGCGAGAATCGGTGACCGGACCATGAGAGGCGGTCTGGACGCGGTCGATTTGCGCGACGGTGCGGCCTTCCACGACGACGTGGTGGATGTTGTGGACTTCGCCGCTTCCGGTGCTGGCCGGCATTTGGCGCTCAAAGAAGCCCGGGACGGAGAGGACGGTCTGGGTGGAATCACGTTTTGAGACGCGGGCGCCGTCTGCATCGTAGGCGTATTCGGTGCGCCCGCCCTGCGCCTGCGTCAGTACGCGCGGCAATCCGGTGCGGTTGTACTCCATCGTCCGTTGCGGACCAGTAATTTGCCGGCCGGCGTCGTCGTAGCCGTACTTGTGCCCGTTTGCGGAAGTCAGCGCGTGAGGTGGGGCCCCGTCCTGCCCGTACTGGTAGGTTGTGGTCTTTTCCGGCTCGTTCGCGGCCTGCACGGTCTCGGTCTGGAGGTTCCCTGCCGTGTCGTAGGCGAAGGTGGCGCTCATTGAGCGTGGTCCTGGATCTGGTTGGACGGTCCATTCGTCGAGCCGGTTGAGCGAGTCGTAGTGGTAGAACTCGGCACGTTCATTGGCCTGGTCGTTGCGCGTGATCACGTTGCGGTTGGCGTCGTAATCGTAGGCGACATCAATCAGCTGACCGACGGTGCCGGGGCCGCTGGCCTGAATTCTGTCGAGAAGTCCGGTCTTGGGGCGGTAGGTGCGGGTGGTAACCACCTCATTGCCGAAGCGCTCCCTTTCGAGCTGTTCAGCGCCGTTGACGGCTTCAGCTTCCCAGTAGGGTTGTCCGCCGATCTCACAGCCGTCGGTGACCCGGTCCAGAAAGCCATAATGGTTATAGAAATAGCCCACGGAGAGTCGGCCGGCGTTTCCAGGAATTTCCGGGTAGTTCAGGCAGGCGAGACGGCCGATCGTGTCGTAGCCGTATTTGAGCTGGTACTGGGTTCCATCGATGGTCCAGGTCGTGGTCGCATTTTTGCCCGTCTCGTCGTCGTACGTGTAGTCGGTCGAGACATTGTCGGTGCTGCGGGAACTGGCGAGCTTGCCGAGGCCGTGTGGCGCTGTGTCCCAGGTGTAGATTGCGGTCCCGTCCGGCGAGGTGAGCGTCTTGACGCGGCCGAGAGCGTCGTAGGCGTACTCCGTGGTACTCCCGGAGCCGTCGGTGTGGGTCTCCAAATCGCCGAACGCATTGTAGGTGGACACGCTTGTCCCGGCGCTTGGGTCGGTTTGGCCGGTGTGGCGCCCGAGGGTGTCATAAGTCATGGTCTGCGTGGTCTCATCCGGTGCCGTCACTTTGGTCAGCTCGCCGAAGGGGCCATAGTCATATTGTGTGCGCAGCCAGTCCGTCGAGAGCGGGTCATCCTCATACGAGGACTCGAGGTCGCCGTTGTTGTCTGTGACGGTGTAGCTGTGGACGTTCTTGCCGTCGTAGGTGTGGGTCTCCAGGCCCACGTAGTCGGTGCGGACGGACACGCCATCGGGGTCGGTTTTGCGGATGACACGGCCCAGTTGGTCGTAGTCGAAGGTCGTGAAGACAGTTGGTTCGCTCGGCAAGGCGGGACGTGAAACGCTTGTAATCCGGCCGAGCTTGTCGTACGAAGTGTCCGTTGTGGCCCATGATCCCTTAAAGCCTGTGACCATCTTGCGGTGCTCGCGCCCCAAGGTGTCTAAGTAAGTGAACGTGACGCGACCGTCGGACGAGGTCTGCGCGATCATGTGCGGGTTATGGTCGAAGTCGTAGCTGGTCTTTTCGAAGCTGCCATCCGCGCGATTGGTCTCGCGGATCCGGCCGAACCAGTCGTATTTCATGGTCGTGGTGACACCGTTCGGATCCGTGGTGGATAACGGAACGCCCAGCCCGGGGTGAACAGTCATGCGGGTGACATGCGCAGGCATGCCGTCGCCAAGTTCTTTTCCGATACTTGTCGGGCGAAAGCTGTCCGCGTCATAGCTGTAGGTGGTGACCCGCTGATTCCCGGCCGCGTCAGATACTGTCTCAGAGGTGATGTTGCCGTAGTCGTCTCGGCCCAGGACGGTGCTCAGCTGCTGTGCCGGGTCAAGTGGATCAACCACGGTCTCCTTGAGATCACCGTTCGGATAGTGGTCGAACGTCACCTCGCGAATAGTGCAGTCTGTTCCGTCTGAGGCATTCGGGATGCATGCGATGGTGTCCTGTCGCCAAGGTCGACTGACGAGCCAATTGGCTTCATCAATCTGGTAGTTCGTCTCCTGGGTGATGGTGCGCCCGCCGGCGTGGCTGACCTGGTTTATCGTCTGGTTCCCGTAGGAGTCGTACTCGCGCTCAGTTTTCAGACTGCGAACTGTAGTCCATGGGGCGGTGCCTGCCGGAGCCTCCTGTTCAATCTCCTCAGTGGCACGGTGTTCTACTGTGTAGGTGCCTGCCACAGGCAAAGAACGTAAGGCATAGGTGTGATGGGTACTGCGTAAGTACTTGGTGTCCGCATCCGGTTTGAGGGAGACTTTGGTCGTCTTCGGCAGGTTCGCGTACGGGTATACAACCGGACCGGCGGCGTCACTATGGGATACGTTATCGAATGAGGTGACCGTCGTGGTTTGCGCGCGCTCGTCGAACACCATGTGCTCTGCGAAGCCCAGCCACCCACGTCCGCTCAGATCGACGCGTGCTTCCTTGTACTCGTGTCTGAAAAAGTTCCAGTCCGTTCCGTTCCACAGCCTGTGACTTCTTACTATGCTGCCGCCTCGAACCGGGCAGTTCAGCGGGTATTCACAGCGTCCCGGTTTGTGGATCTTGTCGTTGGCCAGTGTGGTGTAGTCAATCGTGACGCGGGGGCCCACGCCGCCCACGTCGATGCTAGCCAGTTGGTCGGGCACGCCCCCCTGGCGTCGCAGCACCTTCAGGTAGTCGGGGTCGCCGTCAGCGAGGTGGATGATATCGAGAGCACCGTCACCGTCGACGTCGAGTACGTCAGTGGCGCTAAACCCAAATCCCTGCAACTGGACCGCCTCGCGGTTAAGACCGGTACGGACGAACTGGTCGCCTCTCCAGGTATACAACTGCACGCCGTGCTCGTAGTCGGTGTGGCCGCGCGGAACCCCGTGGTGGAAGATCAGCACGTCGTCGCTTCCGTCATTGGTGAAGTCCGCGATACGCACCCCCACATTGAATTCGGGGGTGACTTGCGGCGTGGGCTCGAGGTACTGAGCAGGGCCGGGCATAAATGGGCCGAACCCGTTACCACTGTTCAGTTGAACCCTCAGCCCGTCGAAGGGATAGACGACGTCCTTCAACCCGTCGCCATTGAGATCAGCCAAATGTAGGTCCGTGCCAAAGCCGCTCGTCGCCGTGGTTGGTATGTTGATGTCAAACCGTTCCACGTCGCCGTTCGAATCGATGCCGAACGTCTCGTACTCGGGCCTACTGCCTATGTCTCCCCGCAATTGGAGGAACTCATCCCGGCCATCTCCATCGCTGTCCAACACGCGCACGAATGGTGCCGCCTCCACAGCGGTGTTCGACTTGTGTTCGGTATGCACCATGGGCCCAAACCGGCCTGCACCATTGTCACCGGTGTTCAACCGGTAGCGCCACGGGGCCTCATGGACGGTGGATCGAGGGGTAGCGTAGTCTGGCAGGCCATTGCCGTCCAAATCCAGGAAGTACGCCGGGTCTCGCTCCCTAAATGCCCAGACAGAGGTATGCTCCTCGTCGACATCGGGTTGATAGAGATCGAATCGGGGAACTGAATCGGATTTCGACTGGAAGAGGGCGTACTCAGTCGGTAGTTCAACTCCACCGATCCCGCCGCAATCACAATAGGGATCAGGTATCTCGAGCATCAAATCCGTCCGGCCGTCGCGGTCAAAGTCGATCGGACGAGCGTCCTGTTTATACCCTGGCCTTATGCCCCCCCAAATTTGGCGTGGCTCCTCGAAGTAGCCGCTGCCCTTGCCAAGCCGGCCCATCCAGCGGTTGTCTACTGACGGATAGAGTAGATCGTCCAAGCCATCCGCATTGATATCTGCAACATCCAAGCGCCCGGCGGTAGAACTGTAGGTGGCTGCGTCGGACACGTTGGATGAGATTTCGCTGAACTCGTGGCTGCCGGTTTTCCATTTGAACAGCAGCGGATTCTTGCACACCCCTTCGTGGTCGCACTCAGTGACCGACCTCAGCAAGCTTCGCCCAGTGATGCTGTCATTGCTGTACTTCAGGCGGTACTCGCGCAGCATCTGAGGTTCCGTTGCGCCCTCTCCAGCGAACATCTCGATCTTGCTCAGGCGTACTGTCGTTCGGGTGTGAGCCCCCTGTTCGAAGCCGTCGATCGGGTCGGGGCGATCTTCGTAGTTGAACCGCACCGTTTGGTTTGGTTGGTAGTGGATGGCTTCGGGCTGCAGGTCGTTGTACCAGAGATCGGACGGCCCGCCTGGCAACTGGCGCCAATCAATGGTGAGGACATTGTTGCGCCGGTCCCTGATGCGGCTAACTGTCCAGGCCACGGCGACGCCGTCCCTGTGACGTTCCAAAGATGGGTTCGTGTGGCTCGGTCCGGCCTGGAGCCGAGACGCCCACTGTGGTTTGCCGAACTCCAGTTTCCTGCCGTCCTTGGTCCAAGCCGCAAATGAGCTGGGAACTGTGCCTTTGGGGCCGTACGCAATGATGCGGGCAAATGTAGAGTTTTCGGTCCGGAACTCCTGTTGAGAGGCCGTTCCTTCACCCGTGGGCCGGAGCCTGTTGCCGTCCAGGCAATACACGTCCGAACCGTCATATCGGATCCCCTCGCGGACACCATCTTGGGCTATCGTCCGCGGGCAGGGGGTGATCTTCGACGAAATACCGGTGAGTGACCAGCCGACTCCGAGGATCCCGTTGCCGCTTCGACTGTTGTAGGCCAGGCTCAACTCAGGTTGCAGCCCTCCCCGCCCCTCTGGCGTCCACAGCGGCAACGAGTACTCAGCGGACCCATCCCCGCTGACCGAGAACTTGCCCTCGTTCCAGCCCCAAGCTTCGCTGGACACAAGGCCACCTTCCGCCGCCCTAGCCAGCCTCGCTTCCGCCGCCCTGGCCTCTCTCGCTTCAGACGACCGGGGCATCGGCGTACATCCCGTAGCAAACAGCAATATGGCCAGACAGAAGGCGACGACCGAACGAAGTAACTGATCCATATGACCGCTCCAGACGCAGACAGGCGGCCCGCCGTACGAGGAGTGCGCCATTCGGCGCCAAATGATTCGGAGCGGTAATGCCAAGCGACCTTCCAGCTCAACGCCGCATCCGGCCAGTATCATTGGCGTCAAAACCAGACCGTCAACTCAGCTGGGTCAGCACTTATCAATCTTGAATCAGGACCCCTTGAATCAAAAGGAAGGCGTTCTGGGGTACCTAAAAAGTACTTATTGAATTTGCTGCAAATTACGGCTTTCTAAGATGACAAACACCTAAATACCTGGCAACAAAGGGCCGCGCCAACAACTAGCCGCTCCCCGGGGAACTTCTCGAATTTACAGCTCATCGATCTGGATTCAGACGTCTCAAAGGCTGAATCAGAAGATTTTGTCGAGATGAATAAGCTGACTTTGGCATACGAAGGCCCCAGAAAAGGCAACTAATTGCTGGGGCTGTCCGTCGACACCCTTTCCTTCGTTGGCTCTAGCCTGACTCTCCTCCGATTCTAAGTCAATGACTCTTGAGTTACTGTTTGGTTGTTAAGTATGCGTTGCAATTTACACTAGCCCGATGGTCCAACCTTCTTCAGGTTGGCTTTCCTTCACTATGGCAACGTTCGTGGGGCCTGTCGGACCTTTTAATCCCCTGGGGAACATGGCGGCCCGCAGCAAGGTTGGTGATGATGCTAACTGAGCAGGATTGACCCCCGAAATCTTCGGGCCGCCTTCGGGATGACTGTCCTGCCTGCGACATGCCGACCGGTTCGGCTCACGCATCAGTGCAGTTGCGGGACTCGACCAATTGCGTACTCGACTGCTCAGGAAGAGCTCGCCTCCTTCAGGGAGGGACCAGCACACCGATCTACACCGCCATTTACCCCCACCACCTGGCCGTCATCGACGCCCACAGCCGCCCCCTGAAGGACGTCCATATTGTCTTCCTAATAGGTTCAGGGCGTCATACGCATCACGATGTCCACAGGTAACGACGAACTTAGATGATCATCTCATGCGGGAGCTCTCGGATTCGCCGGTAGAGGGTGGCCCTGGACATGCCGAGGTCGCGCGCCACCTGGGTCGCCGGTTCCTCGGACTCGATCAGCCGGAGGGCGTTGCGGATCTGGGAGTCGGTGAAGGTTTGTCGGAGCCCATCCAGGTCCTTGCCGGCAGCCCGGCGCCTAGCCACCGAGTCGGTGATCCGCTCCCGCTTGATTACTAACTCCACCTGCGCCATGGCCGCCCTGACGGTGAACACCATTGACCCCATCGAGGTGGCCGTGTCCACGTCTCTCCCACCTAGGTTTAGCACCCGCAACCCGGCGCCCAGACCTGGCAGAGCTTCGACGAAGGCCAGCATGTTTTGTGTCGACCGACCCAACCGATCCAACATGGTGATCACCAGTGTGCCACCCTCCCCGAGCGCGGCCACCGCCTTATCGAAGGCCGAACGAAATACACGCCCTTCAGACACTCCATAGTTCACATAGACGTCATCACGCCGCACTCCGGCACCGAGCAAGTCATTTGCTTGACGGTTTGCTTCTGGCTGCCGCGTCGACACCTGGACATACCCGATGATCTTTCCCATGTCCATCCCATGTGTCTCGTAACCAACGTTGAGTATCTGATTCCAGGGGCATGGATAAAGCACAAGGATGCGAGACAGGCCGAACCGCGGAAACATGCGGGCGTAGATTCTCGTGACGAGACGTCTCGCATCCCATAACCTGCGAGACGTATCAACGCACCGACAGCTCCTGACACTCCGTATCACCCTCAGGTGCACCTCTCCGGCTGCAGGCTCAGTCGGTGAACCGTTCATAGGCACCCTGCGAAAAGGTGTTCAACACCCCACCAGCTCCGGCTTGTGAGATCCGATCACCCAGGTGTCCTGCCAGGCATCGCAAAGTGCCACATCGGTTTCGAGCGGCCCGGGTCAGGTGGATGGTGAGACTGTCGGGGCTGGCGTCATGACCGGCGGTCACCAGGGCCGGCGGGTGGACAGGATCGCTTGCACCGCCGGGACTGGGACCTCGTTGGGGTGGTGCTGGGCCGCCCGGGAGTCGGGCATGGAAGGACGCCTCGTCCTCGGCGCGGTAGCGGGCCACCGGTTTCGGGACCCAGGAGCGGCTGTTCTGGAATCGGGGGCGTTGTGGACCTGGGACATCGCGCCGGTGGCCGGCGCCAGGGTGATCGCTTGGCTCCTCTCCACTCCCGCTCGGCAGGAGCGGTGGTTCCGATGTCCTAGGACGGCTGTTTCCTATCCGCTGACACCGGACACCTTCAGGCGCACCCCGCACAAGAGCCCCCTCCGGCGTCCATGCCGGAAAGAGGACTCTCTATATCCGAAGCCGGACGATGCATATCCCGCCTGCCGAAAATCCGGTTTTCCTTGCAAATTCCTGGATTTGCACTTGCTATCAACGGAACGCGGTATCGCGCCCATCATGACTTCGCATTCTTCCCACAAGATGCTGCCGGCAGGCATGGGATTCGGCGACGCCGCGGGCCTGCTGCCAGGAGGCCGGACGCGACGATCGACGGCTTCCGCCTTGAACCCACCCCCGCACCAAAGTTCGCTCCGACCTGCGACGTCGGATGGGACGTACAGCAGTGTCCGCAGCACGTGCGCGCCCACCAAACCCCGAAACGGAGGCGCACGAACGGGGGATCCCCCGGCCCGCCCGGCCTCCTCTCCGGTAGCGGCACAGGAAATTCTTAACTTTGTGAAATTCACTTGTGCACATGGTTGTGCCGTCCCTAGCCTGATCCCACCTGATTCGCGGTGGGAAATCTGGCTCATTCCTGAGGGGGAACACCATGAAAGATCTGCGGCACACTCTGACCGGCGCCGCCCTGGCGGGCCTGCTCGTGGCAGGCGGCTTCTCCGCCCCGGCGTACGCGGCGGACGACCACGGGCACGACAAGGGCGGCCACAGCCACGAGGACGAGCGCAAGAACGGCGAGGTCGACGTCGTCGTGAAGTACCGCCACCACGGCGAGTGGAAGGTCAGGGAGTACAACGACGTCGAGCTCAAGAAGGCCGCCTCCATGGCCAAGGACAAGGCCGACGGCGGCGACTGGCACAAGTACCACCGCGACGCCAAGTACAGCGACCGAACCGACAAGACGGTCAAGACCGTCGACAAGAAGGGGCTCAAGGTCCTCTTCAAGCAGGACGACGACGACGCGAACAAGAACGGCGAGGTCGACGTCGTCGTGAAGTACCGCCACCACGGCGAGTGGAAGTCCAAGGAGTACGAGGACG
The DNA here is from genome assembly GCF_053711175.1 of Kocuria sp. KH4. Classification (NCBI taxonomy): domain Bacteria; kingdom Bacillati; phylum Actinomycetota; class Actinomycetes; order Micrococcales; family Micrococcaceae; genus Kocuria; species Kocuria sp. KH4. The sequence goes on along the minus strand of NZ_JBSJYX010000024.1, from coordinate 59,467 downwards.
TCGAGCTCAAGGAGGCCGCCTCCATCGCCAAGGACAAGGCCGACGGCGGCGACTGGCACAAGTACCACCGCGACGCCAAGTACACCGACAAGACCGACAAGACGGTCAAGACCGTCGACAAGAAGGGGCTCAAGGTCCTCTTCGAGCAGGACGACGACTAGGGCCACAGCCCCCGCGACTGAGTCGCGGGTGTGACCGTCGAGGGTGCCCGTCCGGTGGACGGGCACCCTCGGCCGTGATGCCCCGCAGGTCCCGCGACGAGCCCGCGACGCCCTCGACGGCCCTGCGCGGCCCTCGGAGAACCCTCTCCGCACCAGTCATCCCGCTACTCCGCCCCAACCTGGCTGCGGTTGTGTTTCATCGGTCCGCGGAGGACGGCCGCGGCACCGTGAAGTCCACCAGGCGCAGGGCGGCATCCCGCAGGCCTAGCAGGTGTCCGATGAGCAGGAGGGGCTCCACGCGCCGCCAGCAGCTCGGTGCGCGGCCCGGACCTGGCACCTCATCCCTTCGCCTGGTCCATGGACGACAGAACCCGGCTCACTGCCGCTGGTGCAGCCGGAGTAACGCAGACCCGCGACCGGGGGAACACCCCTGCTGTTTTTCCTGCGATGGCCGCGGATGAAGAAAGAACGACCCGCAGTCATGCGGGTCGTGCAGTCCGACCCGGTGGTCGCGGCGGTCATCGGCGGCACCGACCTGCAGCGCGCCATCGTCGCCGGGGCCGGGGCGCGGCCGGTGGATCCCATGGGCAACCCCTGGTCCGGATGTCAGCTGCTGGTGTGCGGTGGGATCTGTCGGCACAGCGGGGGACGCACCGACCTCCGCTGCCTGCGCGGATGGGAGTCGCTCCGCCGCCGTTGAACCTACTCGGTGTCGAAGTGGGCCCATGCCCATCCGTGTGACTGGTGGGCGTGGTCGGCGATTTCCAGACACCGCGTCAAGGTCCCGATGAGGTCGAGCACGCCCTGGCGATCCAGGTCCACGGTTTCCACGTGCACCACCAGACCGTCCTTGCTGGGTTCGTAGAGCGGGCACGCCAGGGGGTGCGAGCCGGCAGCGGCCCTGGAGCCCTCGGAGGCCGGCTCACCGTTCTCGTCGTAGATTGTCCATCCCGCCGGGACAGCAGCAATCCGTGCCGTGCGAGTGGAGGGATGCGCAGTCATGACAGGCCCCTGTCTGGCAACGTCGATGGCATGACGGCCGCCGGAGTGGACCAAAATTGCGTGAATTTACCACTAGGTAGGCATGCCCTACAGCACACCCGGCGTCACACCGTGACGCAGACGAAGAACGGTCCAGACCGGTCCGTGAAGAGAAGCCTCGTCGCCAACCGTTCCACTACCCAGGAAGTGGGACGGTCCTCTGCCGCTCGACGAGACGCCTCGTATCCCATGCCTTCGAAGTCACAGGCGAAGCAAACCATGGGTTAGCTGATTCCCCTTACGCAGGGATGACGATTGAGAACATAGTCAGTGATTACTGACCATGGAGGGACTGTGCCTCTTGAGCTTCCCGCCCAGAGAATGACTCCGCCATTCAAGATGCCGAGCGTCACCATCCAGTGGGGTGGGGAGAACTCGGTGAACGAGTTCGCCCACGCGCATCCACCCACGCGTCCCTTCGCGGTACGGAACCGGTCCCGCCGTGAGTCTCTGCCAGGGATGGCCTCAGGTGCCGCTGTCACGGCCCGCTGCGGGATCGCCACCCTTGCCGCTCAGCGGTGAAAGCCCTTCGTGGAGGACGGAATGTTTCGTGGGGGCCTCACGAGCGATGGCACCATCAACACCGGCAATCCCAGCACAACCGTGATGTCGGCGGAGAGCGTACACCCCGCGCAGGCGCCGTCCGATGGTGCCATCCTTGGGACGTCCGGCGACGACGCCCCGACCACCCCAAGCTCCACTCCCCCACCCGGATATTGAAAGGAACACCACCCATGGCTGAAAAAGTCGAAGTACACCTCGAGGACGACCTCGACGGCGGCCCCGCTGAGTACACCGTGGTCTTCGGCCTGGATGGCAAGGACTACGAGATCGACCTGTCCACCGCGAACGCTGAGAAACTGCGCGAGGCGCTGCGCCCCTACGCGGAGGCCGGGCGCAGGACCGCCGGCAGCGGCGGCCCCCGCGGCACCCGGCCCCGGGTCCCGGGCAGTGATCCGGACACCGCGACGATCCGGGCCTGGGCGAAGGAGCACGGCCACGAGGTCTCCGACCGCGGTCGAATCCAGCAGTCCGTGAAGGACGCCTACTACGCGACCCGCTGACGCCGGGCAGCAGAAGAGGCTGACCCGGACGTCGCTCTCGAGCAGAATCCGGGTCAGTCCTGTTCTCGCCGGGTGCGTGTGGCCGGTGTCGCCAGCAGCCTGGTCTCGTCACCGACCGGCAGCGACCGGGTGTCGTCCTTGAGCCGCTCCCGCAGCCCCGGTCCGGAGGCGGTGCCCACCGTCTTTGTCCGGGGGTGCCCTCGGAGGACCGCCCCCCAGGACATCCGGCCCAGAGGACAGCCGGAGAGGACCCGTCAGCAGTACGATCTGCTTCATTGCTGGGAACGCCCGTGGCGACCTCCTGGGAGGTCGCCACGGGCGTTCCCGGTCACCATGGGGCGATCCTGTCCCGACCATGACTGGGGGGCAGCATGGGTTCCTTTCTCCGACGTTTTCGGGGCGCGCGCGTCGTGGTCGCCCTCCTGCTGCTGTGCGCGCTGAGCCTTCTGCACGCCGGGCCGGCCCGAGCTGTCGAAAACGCCACCACCCCACCTGGCTCCCAGGGTCCATACCTGGGTGCGCTGCTGGACTGGGCCACGGACTCCACCGCCGCCCACGCCGAGCGGCTCGGGGCACCGGCGGCGGTGTACGGCCGGCCGGTGCCCCTGCCGCTGGGTGAGCAGGAACAGGGTTATCTGCGGGACTACTTCGCCCAGGTCGCCGCTCGAGGCGCCCACGCCCTGCTCACGATCCGGCCCGAGGTGGCCCTGCAGGACGTGGACGATGCGGCGGCCGCGGCCTTGGCCGCGCAGGTGGGCGACGTCGCCGAAGGGTACGCGGGGACCGTGTTCGTCCGGTTCGCCCCGCAGATGAACGCGCCCTGGGTGGAGTGGGGGCAGCAGCCGGAGGACTACACCGCCGCCTTCCGCGCCGTGGCGAACGCGATGGACGCCGAGCTCGGGGACCCGGTGATGGTCTGGTCCCCCACGGCCGCCGAGGACTACCCGTTCCGGGAGCCCTCCACCACCACCGCGGAGGGAGGCGCCCTGGGAGCCCTGGACACCACCGGGGACGGGGTGTGGGACTTCGACGACGACGCCTACAGCCCCTACTACCCCGGCGACGACGTGGTGGACTGGGTGGGGCTGACCGCCTACCACGACGAGACCGATGGGCTCTCCGTGCGCAACGTGACGCCCGAACCCGGCGCGTTCGCCGCACTCCTGGGTCCGGCCCGGGCCGCCGGACCGCCCGCCGAGGCGGACTTCTACGCCTCCTACGCGGTCGGACACGACAAGCCGCTGCTGGTCGAGACGGCCGCCTTCTACAGCCCCGAGGCGGAGGGCCCGTCCGAGCTCGAGGTGAAGAGCAGCTGGTGGGACCAGGTGCTGGACGCTGCCTCGGCCCCGGAGTACGACCGGATCGGGGCGGTGGTGTGGAACGAGACCGTCGAGCACCGTGATGCCGGGGCGGTGGACTGGCGGGCCACCGCCGACCCGGGCGTGGCCACGGCCTTCGCCGGCCGGGTCGAGAGCTCCGGGCTGGTGACCGGTCCCGTGATCGAGCAGTCGGCCCTGGAGGGCGCGGCACCGGCGGCCACGGGCACCTCCCTGGCGGGCCCGGCGGCCTGGGCAGCGGCCGTGGCCGCACTGGTCGTGGCGCTCCTCTTGTGCCTGCTGCCCCTGCTGGAGCCCGTCCGGGCCTGGGCCTATGCGGACGACACCCCCCGGGACGCCCGGATCGACATGCTGCGCGGGATGGCCATCGTCTTCGTCGTGATCAACCACGTCGGACTCACCTCGCTGTTCCAGCTGCTCACCCAGGAGACCATCGGAGCGGTCTCGGGGGCGGAGCTGTTCGTGTTCCTCTCCGGTGCCGTGCTTGGCCTCGTCTACGGGCCGCGGGCGAAGGACCAGTTGGGCGATGTGGTGGACCGCACCAGCAAGCGCGCCTGGAAGCTCTACGTCACCGCCCTGGTGGTGGTGCTGCTGGTCTACGCGCTGAGCCGGCTGCCGTTCCTCGACGCCACGACCGTGACCACCTTCACCGACCAGGGCACCGGTGCTGCCGGGGGCGGGGCGGCCGGGACGACCTACGACCTCTACGCCGGGATGGACGAGCTCACCTCCTACCCCGTGCCCGCCCACCTGATCCCGGCGGTGTTCCTGCTGCAGATCGGGCCCTGGCAGTTCAACGTCATGGGCCTGTACGTGATCCTGCTGGCGCTGAGCCCCCTGGTGCTGATGGCGCTCTCCCGTGGCCGGGCGTGGCTGGTCCTGCTGCTCAGCCTGGGGCTCTACGTCCTCGGTGTCGTCACCCGGTTCCGGTTGCTGCCCTCCCAGTTCGAGGACTCCTTCCCGCTGCTGGTGTGGCAGGTGCTGTTCATCCTCGGCATGGTCGCCGGGTACTACCGGTCCCCGATCGTGACCTGGTTCGGCGCTCGATCACGGCGGGGGCTGCTGGTCGCGTGCGTGCTGGGGGCCGTGGCTCTCGCCGTGTTCTCCTGGTCCAGCCCGTACTTCACCAACGCCTACGACGTCCGGCTCGCCCTGCTCCCGGAGACCACCTTCCGCACCGTCTACGACGGCTTCTTCGAGCGCACCTTTCTCGGGCCCGGCCGGCTGGTGAACGTCCTGCTCGTGCTCATCACCGGCTATGCCCTGCTCAGCGCCTACTGGAAACCCCTGGAACGAGCTTTGGGCTGGTTCCTCGTCCCCCTGGGCCAGGCCACCCTCTACGTGTTCATCCTCCACGTGTTCCTCATCCTGGCCGCGGCCAACATCCCCGCCCTCCGGGAGGGGAACCTGTGGCTCAACTCGGGCGCCTACGTCGTGGTCCTGGGGCTACTGTGGGTGATGGTGCGCACACGGTTCCTGTTCCGCGTCATCCCCCGCTGAGGTCCCGCAGCCGCGGTGGCGGACACGTCCGCCGCCGTGTCACCGCACGCCCGGGCGTCGCGCGGGCCGGGCCCGCAGGTGGATGCGTTTGCCCTCCTTGCTGAAGATGGACAGCATCTCCACCGGCCCGGTGCCGGTCGCCGACATCCAGTGCGGCAGGCGGGTGTCGAACTCGGCGGCCTCTCCCGGCCCGAGGGTCACCTCCTGCTCGCCGAGGACCAGGCGCAGGCGCCCGGAGAGGATGTAGAGCCATTCGTGGCCGTCGTGCACCTGCGGGTCGGGAACGGCGGTGATCCCCGCCGGCTGGGCGGGAAGCGTGACCTTGTAGGTCTGCACGGGACTGGACTCGGGCGAGAGGGTCTCGAACCGGACACCGTCGTGGACCTTCGTCGTGCGCGACACCCGCGGATCCGGTGCCGTGGGCGGCACGATCTCGTCGAGTCCGATCCGCAGCGCCCGCGCGATGGGCACCACCAGTTCGAGGTTCGGCGCGCGCTTGCCCGCCTCCAGGCGCGAGAGCGTGCTCGAGGAGATGCCGGTGGCCTCGGAGAGCTCGGCGAGGGTCATGCTGCGCTTCTCACGCCAGCTCTTGAGGCGTGGGCCGATCAGGGCCAGGGACTGGTCGGGCACGATGCCTTCTCCTTGCCGTGTTGGCACTGTTGTTTGCCAACACAGTAGCAATCAAGAACGCGGAAGGCACGACGCACGGGGTGCTCAGCCGCGACGGCTACTCCCCGCTCGAACTCGTCTCCAACGGCTACCGGGAGGTGCGAGCCGTCGCCGGGGTGATCGTCGATGCCCGCGTCGCGGAGACCCAGGCGATCGCCGAGGGGTTCGAGGTCGTGACCGACGACGGGGCGCGCGCCACCGCACGTCGCCTCATCGTCGCGACCGGGGCCCGTGACCAACTGCCCGACATCCCGGGCCTCGCCCAGCAGTGGGGTCGCGGCGTCGTGGCCTGCCCGTACTGCGACGGCCACGAGGCCACCGGCCGCGCGATCGGAGTGCTGGCGGGCTCCCTGGCGGGACTGCACAAGGCGCACCTGCTGCGCTCGTACTCCGACGACATCACCGTGTTCGCCGCGCTCGCGGGCCCCGTCCCCGAGCTCGACCGGCTCGTGCTCGAGGAACGCGGCATGCACGTGGAGACCCGCCCCGTGACGTCCGTGGTCGCCGCGGCATCGGAACGGGTGGCCGCAGCGGCCCGCAGCGACACGGGAAAGGTCCGCGCCGACCACGACCTGGGCGCTGCGAGGGCGCAGACGCCGGGTGGCCCGCAGCCCACGGAGGAGCCGTGACCGCCGTCGACATCGCGACGACAGCCCGGTTCGACATCGTGACGGCCGGCGCCCATGCGCTCCCCGTCGGGTGCCCGCGGGAGGGGTGCCGCGACGCCCGGCAGGCGGGGGACCCTGCGGGTCGTCAGGTGCGGGACCCGTCAGTGAGGAGTCCGGATCGCGGCCCTGCGCTGTGCATGGTGCAGGCTCTCGACGGCGACCAGAGCGGAGACGACGAGCGCGACGAGTGCCAGGGCGGCCAGCGGCGCCATCCGGGCGGCCACCGGCCCGAGCGCGAGCAGCAGTGCAGTGGCGCCCAGGCGCCACGTCGCCCACTCGCCGCCGACACGGCGCCAGAAAGCGGTGCTGCCCAGAAGGTACAGCGCGGTCCCGCCGAAGAGCGCGGCGGCGCCCAGGGCGCCGAAGGCGTCCGTGTCCTCCACGTGGGCCAGGACGTCCTCCACACCCAGTGCGGACAGGACGATGCCGGCCACCAGGGGCAGGTGCAGGTAGGTGTAGGCCTCCACGGCGGCGGAGGCGCGGGCCGACCCCCGCAGTGCGGCGAAGCGGTGCTCCGCGGCGATCGCGGTGACGTCGAAGTAGAGCCACCACAGGCCCAGGGACAGCGTGATGCCGGCCGCGGCCCCCAGGAGTATGGGGATGCTCACGGGCTCCCGGGACGCCCCCACGCCGATGGCCACGATGGACTCCCCCAGGGCGAGGATGATGATCAGCCCGTACCGTTCGGTCCAGTGCGCCGCCGAGTGCACCCGCCAGTCGCCTCGCCGCGAGGTGAAGAACGTGATCCCGCACTCGACGACCAGCCCCGCCAGCCAGAACCAGGGCTGGGCGGGGCCGCCGATCACCGCTCCCGCGATGATCAGCGCCGAGCCGAGCGTCATCGCGGCGGTCAGCTTGGCCACCTGGCGTCGCAGGGGCCGGTCGCTCTCGGCGGCGTGGGCGTAGAGGGTGACATGCAGGACGCGGACGACGACGTAGGACAGCGCCAGCACCAGCGGGCCGTCGAGCCCGCCCTCGAAGTCCGCGAAGGCCTCCGGAATGGCCAGGGCGGCGATGAACACGGCCACCATCACGGCGGCCAGGCCGAACCGCATGAGTCCTTCGTCCACGTGGGTCTGGTTGGCCAGCCACGAGAAGGACACCCACGACCACCACAGCAGCCCGAGGATGATCATGCCCTGCAGCACGCCGGGAACGGAGTGCTCGTGGGCCATGAACCCGGTCACCTGGGTGAAGGCGAACACGAACACCAGGTCGAAGAACAACTCGAAGGTGGTGACACGGTGGGACTCGTCCGAGACGCGGGCCGACGGCACGATCTTTCGCAGCAGGGGCATGACTCACAGACTAGGGTCCGCCGCGCCCCGCCGCGCACGTTCGGAGCAGTGGGTCCGCTCCGTGGCATCTATACAGTGGAAACTTTCCGATATAAAGTTCGGGCATGGACGCATACCACCACGGCAACCTGCGACGGGCGGTGCTGGACCGGGCCCTGGAGGTGGTGGCCCAGGACGGCCCCGCGGCGCTGAACCTGCGGGCGATCGCCGGGGACATCGGTGTCAGTCACACGGCTCCGCGGTATCACTTCGGCGGCCGCCGTGGAGTGCTGACGGCCATCGCGACCGAGGGCTTCGAAACGCTGCGGGAGCGCCTCTCCCGCCTGCGGGAGGACGGGGCGCCGTTCCTGGAGCTGGGGGTGGCGTACGTGGAGTTCGCCCTGGACCACCCGGCGCACTTCGCGGTGATGTTCGACCCCGGGCTGCTGGACACCGACGACCCGGCGTTCGTGGCGGCCTCCGACGCCGCCCTCGCCGAGCTGCGCATCGGCGTCGACACCCTGGCGTCCCCGCACGCGCAGGAGGACGCGGCGGCGGCCGTCATCGCGGCCTGGTCGCTGGTGCACGGGCTGGCGACGCTCGCCCTGACCGGCAACCTGGACCGGGCCCGCATCCGCGACCTGGTCGCCGGGGGTGACCTCTCCGCCATCACCCGACGTGCGGCGGGCATGCTCTACGGCTCCCCGTCCCGCCCGGACGGTGCGTGATGGGCCGGCTGCCGGGCCCGGCGGCCGTGGCGCCTCCCGGTGTGCCGGGCGCCGGCCTCCAGGTCCATCTCGCGCTGACGAACATCACGGCTCTCACGGCGGGGCCGCTTCCCCGGCGGCCCCGGACACCCCGGACGACAAGGTGAACGACATGGACGACGCACAACTCATCTCGGCCGGCACGATCCTCCTGACGGTCGTGGCCATCGCCTACGGCGGCTCCTTCCTGCTGCGCGTCGTCAACGGCACGGCGCCCGCCAACGACCTGCAGAGGACCTACTACCGGGCCGGTCACGCCCACGCCGGGGTGCTCGTCATCCTGGGCCTAGTCATCCAGCTGTACCTCGCGCACGCCCAGGTCCCTCCTGTGCTGGCACACCTCTCCAACGGGGTGCTGTGGGCGGCGGTCCTCATGCCCGCCGGGTTCTTCCTCAGCGTCCTCGGCCGCGACCCGGAGAAGCCCAACCGGCTGCGCCACCTCATCACCGCCGGCGGTGTCGTCCTCACCGTCGGACTGCTCGCCGCCGGTGCCGGGCTCATCGTCGCCGGCGCGGACGGGTGACGCCCCGGCCTGACGTCCGGTCCGAGTCGGCACCGGCCTGTGTCGAGGTCCCCCGACGTGGCGGGGTGGCGCACGCGGCGATGGTCGGTACCGTGGACTGTATGCAGATGCACACGGAACAGCAGGAGCGCGCGAGGGTGGCTGCCCTCCACGAGCTAAAGGTGCTGGACACGCCGCGGGAGGAGCGCTACGACCGTGTCGTGCGCATCGCCAGGGAGGTCTTCCAGGTGGAGGCCGCCGCGGTCAACCTGATCGACGCGGAGCGCCAGTTCACCAAGGCAGAGGCCGGACTGCCGGGACTCGTGCACACGCCGCGCGCCGACTCCCTGTGCAGCCACACCGTCGCCCGGGACGCGCCGCTCGTCGTGCCCGACGCGACCGCCGAGGAGCTGTTCCGCGGCAATCCCTTCGTGACCGCCGATCCGCCGGTGCGCTTCTACGCCGGTCAGCCGCTGCACGCCCCCGGTGGGGAAGCCGTGGGTTCGCTGTGCCTGGTCGACCACCGGCCCCGGCAGCTCAGCGACCGGGAGCGGCACCTGCTCGCCGAGCTGGCGGGATGGGTCGAGCGCGAGCTCGCCGCCCAGGGAGAGCTCGACCGCGCCGAGCAGATCCAGCAGATCCTCATGCCCAAGACCGACCCGGCGCTGCCGGGGTGGGAGATCGCCGGGCGGTGCACCGCCGCGCAGTCGATCGGCGGAGACTTCTACGACTGGTTCCGCACCGGGGACCGGCTGCAGCTGACGCTGGCCGACGTGATGGGCAAGGGCATCCCGGCGGCCCTGCTCTCCGCCTCGGTGCGCGCCGTGCTGCGCGGGACCTTCCAGTACAACGAGCCGGCCCAGGCCATCGCCCGTGCCAGCGGGGCCCTGGACCCGCTGCTGGAGGAGGCCGGCGCCTTCGTCACCGTCTTCACCGCCCGCCTGTCCGCCTCGACCGGGGTGCTCGAGTACGTGGACGCCGGTCACGGTCTGGCGCTCGTCCTGGGCTCCGACGGCACCCCCCGGCGCCTGGAGACCTCGGGGCCGCCCCTGGGCGCGGTGCCCGGGGTGCAGTGGAGGATCCACACCACGGCGCTGGAGGCCGGGGCGACCCTGCTGGTGGTCTCGGACGGGTTCCTCGACTACTTCACCGACATCGACGAGGCGATCGGCAAGGCCGCCGCGGCCAACGCCTCGGCGGCCTCGGCCGCCGAGCTGGTCGAGCGGTGCGCCGGCTACGCCCGGTCCGCGGGCCTCGACGACGACTCCACCGTGCTGGCGCTGCGGCGTACGGCTTGAGCCCGGGCGGGGCCCAGCGCTCCGCTTCGCCCCGGCGCCGGGAGGCAGGCGCGCCCTCCGGCCGGGAGCAACGCACGGGGCGCAGACTGGACCCGGAACTCGCCGTCGTCCCCCCAGGAGCCCCGAACCGCATGACCCGCTGGTCCACCGCCGACAACACCCACGACCTCGGATCCGGCACCGTCCTGGTCACCGGCCCGGGATCCAACTGGCTGATCCTGCGCGACGGCGCGTCCTACACGCTGATCGACTGCGGCTACCCCGGTGACCGGAGTCTGGTGGACGCCTCCGTCCACGCCGCCGGCGCCACGGGGCTGCCCGAGGCCGTGGTCGTCACCCACGCCCACGGCGACCACATCGGCACGCTCGACCGCTACGTCGCCGCCGGTGTCCCGGTGCACTGCGCGGCCGCCGAGGTCCCGAATCTGACCGGCACGGCCCGCGAGCAGATCGGCCCGAAGGAGTCCCTGCCCCGCGCCGCGCGCTCGCCGGGCTGGGCTGCGTGGTGCGCCCACGCCCTGCGCGCCGGCGGCCTGAAGGACGTCACGGTGGCGGAGAGCGCCGTCGTCCCCTTCGGCCCGGCCACCGCGGTGCTGGACCTGCCCGGGTCCCCGCGGCCGGTGGCCACCACGGGACACACCTCCGGGCACACCGCCTACCTGATCGGCGACACCGGGATCCTCGCCGCCGGGGACGCCGTGGTCACCGGGCACCGGACCACCGCGGCGCACGGGGTTCCGCACCTGCTGCCCGCGCCGTTCCACCACGACCCCGCCGTCGCCGGGCACGCGGCGCGCACGCTCCTCGCCGGGACGGACTTCGACGTGCTGGCCCCGGGCCACGGCCCTCAGCTGCGCGTGCCCGGCGGCCGGCGCCCGGCGATCCACGAGGACGTCCGGGCCCGCCGCTGAGCGGCGCCGCGGCGCTCGCCCGGATCAGCCGGCCCTGACGCGCGCCGCTCCGCCGGGCTCGGCGCCCCTACAGGTCAGCGGCCGGTGCCGTTACGATCGCCCCATGTCCTCCCCCGGCATCGACCTGCGCCCCGCCACCACCGACGACCTCCCGGCCGCCGCCGCGCTCTACGGTCAGGTCGCCCCGGGCCGGGAGCTGTCCCGCGCGCAGTCCACGGCGTGGCTGGACACCACCACGGTCGCGGTCGCGCACGGGGACGTCGTCGGGCTGTGCCACGGCAACCACACCTCGGCGACCTGGCAGAGCTTCGTCGTGGAGCCGGAGCCGCCGGTGGAGTGGCGGTGCAGCTACCTCGACACCCTGGTCGTGGGCTCCTCGCACCGCGGCCACGGCGTCGGGTCGGCCCTGCTGGGGCGGTTCCTGGACGCCGCGTGCGCGGCGGGCACCACCTGGGTGGTCCTGCGGCCGGTGCCGGCCGATCCGCGCAAGGGCTGGGAGGAGCTGCTGGCCTTCTACGGGGCGGCCGGCTTCGTGCCGCTGCGGCACCGGCTCACCCGCGGGCTCACGAACGCCCTCGTGCTCGGCCGCAGCGTGGTCTCCCGTCCGGACCACGTCATCCGGCCGCTGGAGGTCGACGCCCCGGTCCCCGGCGCCCGCTGATCGGGGTGCCGCGACGCCGACGCCGCGGAACAGGGAGTGAGGGCCCAGGACGCCCGCGACGGCCGGGCGGAGCCGGGGCCGGGCAGCCGGCCGCGGCGACGAGCCGGCACCGCTGCGGCGGCCGGGTGGTCAGACGAGATCGATGACGTCGGCGATGGAGTCGAGCACGCGGCCGGGGCGATACGGATACGTGGTGACATCCGCGGCCCGGGTGGACCCGCTCAGCACCAGGATCGTCTCCAGCCCGGCCTCGATGCCCGCGACGACGTCGGTGTCCATCCGGTCACCGATCATCACCGTGGACTCCGAGTGGGCGTCGATGCGGTTCATCGCGCTGCGGAACATCATCGGGTTGGGCTTGCCCACGAAGTACGGGACGGCGCCGGTGGCCCGGGTGATCAGGGCCGCGACCGCCCCGGTCGCCGGCAGCGGGCCCTCCGCCGAGGGTCCGGTGGAGTCCGGGTTCGTCGCGATGAAGCGCGATCCGGAGTCGATCAGCCGGATCGCCTTGGTGATGGACTCGAACGAGTACGTGCGGGTCTCGCCCAGGACCACGTAGTCGGGGCTGACGTCGGTGAGGGTGTAGCCCACCTCGTACAGCGCGGTGGTCAGGCCCGCCTCACCGACCACGTACGCCGAGCCCCGCGGCACCTGGTCCGCGAGGAAGCCCGCGGTGGCCAGCGCCGAGGTCCAGATCGACTCCTCGGGGACGGTCAGGCCGCTCTTCGCCAGCCGGGCCGCGAGATCGCGCGGGGTGTAGATCGAGTTGTTGGTCAGGACCAGGAAGCGGCGCTCCCGGTCGACGAGACGCTGCAGGAAATCCGCGGCGCCCGGCAGGGCCCTGTCCTCGTGGACGAGCACCCCGTCCATGTCCGTCAACCAGCACTCCGGGTGGGACCGGTCCATCACCACACCTCGATCCCCTCGTTCTCGTCGGCAGCCCGTGACGATCCTACTGCCGACCCGGGCGCCGGCCGAGGCAGGGGTCGACCTCCACGCCCTCCACCTCGGCGGGGCGGACGGTGGTGACGGATGCCCGGCCGAGCCGTCACATCGGCCCCGCGTTCGCGTCGGCGACCGGCCGGTAGCAGGATGGGACGCATCTCGATCCCCCGCGCCGGCCCCCCGCGACTCCCTCAACGCCCGGCGCACTTCCCCCTGGAGCGACATGACCCACTTCCTCCCCGCTCGCCGCCGCGTCGGCGGTCGGACCGCCGCGGCGTGGGCCTCGGCGGCCACGGCCCTGGCCCTGCTCACCGGATGCGCCAGTTCGGCGGCCGACCCGGGCGGCAGCTCCGCCACCACCGAGGAGGCCACCACCACGGCCGCGCCCTCCGGCACTCCCACCGGGACCGCCGCCACGGCGGCCGCGCCGACAACGGCACCGCCGGCGGTCGCCGCCTCCGGGGCGCTGACCGCGCTGAACGAGCTGACGGTCGCCGCCCGCGGCACCATGTCCGACTACGACCGCGACGGCCTGTTCGGCGGGTGGATCGACGCCGACGGCGACTGCCAGGACACCCGCCAGGAGATCCTCCAGCACGACCTCGACGACGTCGTCTCCGCCGACGGGTGCACCGTCGACTCCGGGGTCCTGGACCCGGACCCCTACACCGCCACCGCCATCGACTTCGTACGCGGCCCGGCCACCTCCTCCGACGTGCAGATCGACCACGTGGTCTCGCTGGGCAACGCCTGGATCACCGGTGCCCGCCGCCTCGCCCCGGACCGGCGCGTGGAGCTGGCCAACGATCCGCTGAACCTGCTGGCCGTGGACGGGCCGACCAACCAGGCGAAGTCGGACGAGGCCGCCGACGGGTGGCTGCCGCCGAACGTGAACTTCCGGTGCGAGTTCGTCGCCCTCCAGATCGCGGTCAAGGCCAAGTACGACCTGTGGGTCACCGCCCCGGAGAAGGCGGCGATGACCGAGGTGCTCGCCCGCTGCCCGGAGCAGGACGTGCCCGTCGGCGCGGCCCCGGAGGACGTCGCCGTCAGCGCCCCGGAGCCGGTCGCGGCAGCTCCCACGCCGGTGCACCACGCCTCCGAACCGGCCCCGGTCGAGGAGGACGCGGAGCCCATCCCGGTGGCGCCCGCGCCGGTCGCGCCCGCGGCGCCGGCCCCGGAGCCCGTGCCGGCCGCACCGTCGGCCCCGGCCAGCGGGTTCGCCACCTGCGCCGAGGCCAGAGCTGCGGGCGCGGCCCCGCTCCGGGCCGGTTCGCTGGGCTACGCCCCGAGGCTGGACCGCGACGGCGACGGGGTCGCCTGCGAGAGCTGAGCCCGGTTCCCTCGGCCCGGAGCCCCGCTGTCCCCCGTCCAGGTCACGAACCGGCAGCATCTGGATCACTCCCTCGGCGCGTGCCATCATGCCCGCATGACGCACCAGAGGAAGAACATGACGGCCCCCGCTCACCACCAGTCCTCCACCGCCGAGGAGCTGCGTGTGCCGTTCTGGATCGTGCTCGCCGGAGTGGGCGCCGGCGCGCTGTGGGCGCTGGCGGGCGTGGCCGTCGGCTCGTGGGTGCGCAGCCGCGGGCTGCGCGCTCGCGGCACGCACTGACCGGGTCCCCGGCCTCCCGGGCGTCCGCCCACGCCGTGGATACGCTGGGAACGCCTCCGTGTCGCGGTCCCCCCGATGAAGTCCCCGTGGCTCACCGGGTTTCCCCGCGACCCCGACACCTGCCCGGTGCTCCCGCCCGACCGGAAGGACCCGCCCGTGCCCCAGGAGATCCCGGACCAGCGCCTCGAGGGCGTCGAGGACGAGGTGCGAGCGCGGCACGCCCAGGCGCTGGCCGCCGGCGAGACGAGACTGTTGATGCGCACCGAGGAGGGACAGCTCCACAGCTACGCCCGCGACGAGGTCGGCATCGTCCCGGCCGGGTCGGGCGTCACGGTCACCGGTGCCCCCGGGATGGCCGTCCTGACCGTCTTCTTCGTGGCCGTGGCCGTGTTCTCCGTGGCCCTCGCGGTGGTCCCCGCCTCCCGGGGACAGGACCCGCTGTGGGGAGCGCTGGCGCTGTCCGCCGGTGCCCTGGCCCTCGCCCTGCACACCGGCCGCCTGACCCGGGCGGAGGTCCGCGCCCGGCGCCTCCGCAGGCTGCGCGGCGTGCCGGCGCCGAGCCGGCGCACGACCGGCCCCTGAGCAGCTCCACCCGCCCGGGCCACCACGACCGGTCCGCTGCTACGACCCGGGCCGCGGGGCGGGCACCCGTTCGCTCAGGCGGTCGAGGCCGCGTCGAGGCGCTGCAGCTCGCTCCACAGCGGCGGCCGCCCGCGGGTCTCCAGGTACTGCTCGACGGTGGTGGCCGCCGGGCCCGGCAGCTCCTCGGCGGACTCCCACACGCAGTCGCACTCGTCGCACACCAGGACGGTCTCGTTCGTGGCGGTCACCCGCCAGGCGGCGACGACGCCGATGTCGCACATCGGGCACTCGTTCGGGTTCATGACGGCTCCTTACCACGGCTCCGCCCCGACCCCAGCGGCTGGGCGGTCGATGCGATCGGCCGAGGACCCCGCCGCGCTGGGGCGCAGCGCTCACGAGGTCCTCGGATGATCCAATGGTGCACCGGCCCGCCCCGGTGACGGAAGACCGCCCGCCCGACCACCGCAGCGACGGGGGCGACCCGGCCCGTGGTGCACCGCGGACTGCGCCGGGAGTCGCCCCCGCTACCCGACAGGTGACGCCGGGATCCCCGGCAGGGACGACGGCCCCGCCCCGCATCCCTCCCCGTGCCGCCGGCACGGCAGTAGAGTCACGCCCATGGTGGAGCTGCCGTACGAGGTGATGGACGCGCGCCAGGCCGCCGGCGCCCTCGACGAGTACCTGGCCGAGCGGACACCCGCGCTGCGCCGGTTGGGCGAGGCCCTGGCTGGCCACGGCCTGGAGCCCGACGAGATGCTCGACCGGTCGGTCTACTCCGTCTCCCCGCTGTGGGCCTGGATCAGCGCCCGCGCCGCCGAGCGGGGCGTGGACCCGCACCCGCTCGCCGAGGACCCGACCCGGGGCTCGTGGCCCAGCTGGGCCCGGCGCTGCAAGCTCGTGGACCCGCACCCTCCGGCCGCCACCATCGCGCTCGTCGACGGCTACGCCGCCTATCTCGGGCAGGTGCTCGAGCGCGAGGCGCCCACCGCCCACTGGCGGGTCGGGGAGCACCGGATCAGCGACTACCCCGCGCTCAACCACCCGGTGCTCGCCGGGGCCGGCCACGAGATCTTCCTGCCCGGCATGCCGCTCTACAGCGCCTACCAGTCCGCCCACGGACGCCCCCCGATGAGCGGCACCGAGATGCTCGCCCACACCCGCCGGACGATCACCGGCCTGCGCGGTGAGGGCCCGGAGGCCGCTGCCGTCGAAGAGCCCCCGGTGACGGTGGTCGCCGAGATCGACTGCTTCGACGTCGGTCTGCGCGAGGACATCGCCCGGTCCCATCCGGAGGTGGTGGAGCAGCTGGTCGCCGAGCTCGCCGGCCGCGACGGCGTCGCATCGGTCCACCGCTACGGGCCGGCGGCCCTCGTCGTCGACGCCCCGGACTGGGACGAGATGCGGGTCAAGCTGTGGTGCACGATGTGGTTGCAGCGCCACCTGCCGCGGTGAGCCGCCGGCTGGTCGCCGGGCGCACCGCCGGCGGAACCGTCCGTCCCCGGGGAACCACCCGGCTGCGGACGGGCGCCCAAGCCGCTCCACGCGGCCGTCGCGGCACGCTCCCGACCCGGGGCGCGCCGTGTGTGCTTCCGCGCCCCGGGCACCGATAATGGTCCTCGAGAAGCGTCACCGATCGCGCCCTCACCACCCCTCCCCCGTCGGCCTCTTCTTCCCCCGGAGGTTCCCCGTGCCCGCTGTCCCCGACCCGCACTCCTGCCCCGCAGGCGGCCCCCGATGATCCTGCCGGTCCTCGAACCCGCCGTCCCCGTCCTGCTGGCCGCCACCGGGACCATCCTGGCCGCTGCCGGCCTGCTCATCATCGCCGGCCGCCGGCGCCGCGGCTTCGTCGCCCTGGGCGCCGTCGTCCTGGTGGCCGGCGTGGCGATCATCTCCCCGCCCGCCACCTCGCACACCGCCCGGACCGCGGTGACCGCCGCCTCCGGGGCGATCGCCGGCCTCACCGGCCCCGCCGACCTCGGCCCCGAGCCGGCGGAGGGGGAGATCGTGGCCGTGGAGACGCCGGCCGCTCCCTGAGCACGGCAGCGGCGCGTCCCCGGGCGGGGGCGCGCCGCTGCCGTGCACGCCTGGGCGCGCACCGAGGCGGCGGTCGGCGGCGACGGCTCGGTCCTCGCCGTCCTGGCGCTGCTCCTGACCCGCGAGGAGATCGTCCGGACCTCGCTCACGATCGTCCGCGCCGCCTTCGCCGTGCTCCACATCGGTGGTGCCCGCCGCGCCCGGGCCTGCCTGCACGCCCTGCACCACACCGGGCGCACCGGCTGACGCCGTACAGGTCCCCAAACGGATCAGCGTGCGCAGTGAGCACGGGTCCTACGGCGACGGCGACTGCGCGGGCTCCCCGGTGACCACGATCCTGCGCTTCGGCGCCTCCGAGGACGCCCCGCCGGAGACGGTGGTTACCGTGGCGGCTGAGGTGGAAGGCCCCGAGGTGTCCTGGGGCGTCTCCGCCTCCCCGACGACCGCACCCGAGCAGCGCCGTGCGTCCGCACGCGACGCCTGGCCCGCCGCCCCCGTCGACGACCCGGTGATCGGGATGAGCGCATCCCGCTCGGCGGGGACACGAGCGGGTTCGTCGACGTCGTCCGGACGCCCGCGCCCACCCGCGCCCCTCGGTGGCCGTGGGCGCCGTCGCGGCCCCCGCACGCCGGCCCGGCTGCTCCGGGCCGGGCGCGCGGACACCGGAGCCCTCCCTTCCGGCGGAAGGGCCCGCACCGGCGCTAGGTTGTGACGAGGAGCGCCCCGAGCGCTCACCGACCGGAAGGCCGCCATGGGCGTTGACCGGATCCTCACCGAGACCCCGCCCGTCGTCCCCGCCGGGCTGATCATCTGCCTGGTCGCCCTCACGGTCACGGCCCGGCTGGTCCTGGCCGGCGGGCCCGCCACGGCCCGGCGCCGGCGCCGGGCCATGTGGGGCTCGTGGGCGTGCCTGGCCGGCGTGGTCATCGTCATCTTTCGCGAACTGGCACCGGGCATGTACGGCTTCATCACGCTGATGGCCATCACCGCCGTGGCCGCCGCGACCCTGGTCCGCTCCCTGCAGCAGGTGCTCCGGTGACGCGCCGCCGGCGCGTGCATGGGCGCCGGCATCGGCCGGCACATCGCCCGGCGGCGTGCACGCAGGCAGCACTCGTCGCCGCCCCCGGGAGTCCCCACGACTCCACCACCGCGCCGCGTTCGTGGCCGAGGCCCCGGACGATGGACGCCCTCCGGAGTCCGGACTGGGGGTCGATCAGCCTGATCGAGGCGCTGGGGGACCTCTACACCCCCGAGCAGATCGAGGCGGCGAAGGCCCGCTCCAGCGCGCTGATCGAGGAGGGGTGGACCTGCGCGTACTCCCCCGACGACGACGGCCGGCAGATCCGGCAGCTGCGCGAGCACCACCCCGACTTCACCGACGTGCACCTGCACCAGGCCGCCGACTGGGGATTCTTCCTGAACCGCTGAGACGCCGCCCGCTCGCCGTCGTGCGGGGCGATTCATGACAAAAGCCCCGTCGTCGGCAGGAACTCGTGTTCCTGCCGACGACGGGGCTGTCGTCCTCGGCCTGTTGCGGCCGATTCCTGTGCGCGAGGGGGGACTTGAACCCCCACCCTCTAATACGAGGACTAGCACCTCAAGCTAGCGCGTCTGCCTATTCCGCCACCCGCGCGAGTGGATCCAGGAGGAACGTCCCGCCGTTTCCGGCCGTTCTTTCCTGAACGCAACAGGAAATAATTTACCACATGCCGGCCCGCAGTTCACATCGGCGCCGGGGGCGCCGGAGCCGTCCGGGCGGCTCACAGGACGGAGCGGTAGACCTCCACGGTCCGCTCGGCGATGGACCCCCAGGAGAAGTGCTGCTCGGCGCGGCGCCGACCGGCCGCACCCATCTCGCGGGCCCGGGCCGGGTCGGTGACCACGTCGGTGAGCGCGGCGGCGAAGTCGGCCACGAACTTCTCCGGGTCCAGGGGCGTGCCGGTGCCGTCCTGCACCTGCTCGAGCGGCACGAGCCGGCCGGTCTCGCCCTCGACGACGACCTCGGGGATGCCGCCCGTGGCCGAGGCGACCACGGCGGTGCCGCAGGCCATGGCCTCGAGGTTGACGATGCCCAGCGGCTCGTAGACCGAGGGGCAGGCGAAGGCCGTGGCCCCGGAGAGGATCTGGGCGATCTCGCGGCGCGGCAGCATCTTCTCGATGAGCACCACCCCCGAACGGGTGGCCTTGAGCTCGTCGATCAGCGCGTTGACCTCGGCCCCGAGCTCCGGGGTGTCCGCCGCGCCGGCGCACAGCACGAGCTGGACGTCGTCGGGCAGCTGGGCGGCGGCGCGCAGCAGGAAGGGCACGCCCTTCTGCCGGGTCACCCGGCCCACGAAGGCCACGGAGGGCTTGGCGGGGTCGATGCCGTAGGACTCGAGAACGTCGGTGCCCTCGTCCGGGACCCACTGGCTGACGTCGATGCCGTTGTGCACGGTCCGCACGCGGTCCGGGTCGACTCCGGGGTAGGAGCGCAGGATGTCGTTGCGCATGCCGTCCGATACGGCGATGATCGCGGCGGCGGCCTCGTAGGCGGTCCGCTCCACGAAGGAGGACACGGCGTAGCCGCCCCCGAGCTGCTCCGCCTTCCACGGCCGGAGGGGCTCGAGCGAGTGCGCGGAGAGCACGTGCGGGATCCCGTACATCAGCGAGGAGAGGTGCCCGGCCATGTTCGCGTACCAGGTGTGCGAGTGGACCAGGTCCGCCCCGGCGATGTCGTCGATCATCGCGAGGTCCACCCCGAGGGTCTGGATCGCGGCGTTGGCGCCGCTCAGGTCCGCGGGCACCGGATACGCCCGGACCTCGGCGCCGTTGACCCGGGGTTCGCGCGGCGCACCGAAGCACCGCACCTTCAGGTCGACCAGCGGGGCCAGGACCCGCGAGAGCTCGGACACGTGGACTCCGGCGCCGCCGTAGATCTCGGGCGGGAACTCCTTGGACAAGATATCGACTCGCACGGTCCCGAGCGTACTGCAGGATCGCCGCGTTGCCACGGGCACGGCGCCGCGCGGGCGCGACATCCCCAGTTCTGAGGACACATCGGACCGCCTGTGGCCGGGATCGCACGGCATCCCGTGTGTTAAGACACAATGAAGGCGCCTGTCGAGTGGTTCCGCACCGCGAGGCGGAGAGGTTGCGCCCGTTGCCGTCGAAGTCAGAGAGGTCCTCCATGCCCCACCGTAAGAAGGTACTCGCCATCGTCCTGGCCGGAGGCGAGGGCAAACGCCTCATGCCGCTGACCGAGGACCGCGCCAAGCCCGCGGTGCCCTTCGGGGGCAGCTACCGGCTCATCGACTTCGCCCTGTCCAACATCGTGAACTCGGGCTACCTGCAGGTCGTGGTGCTCACCCAGTACAAGTCCCACTCCCTGGACCAGCACGTCTCCCAGACCTGGCGGCTGTCCACGCAGCTGGGCAACTACGTGGCCACCGTGCCCGCACAGCAGCGCCGCGGCAAGGACTGGTTCCTGGGCTCGGCCAACGCGATCTTCCAGTCGATGAACCTCGTCGACGACGCCCGCCCGGACATCGTGGTGGTCGTCGGCGCCGACCACGTGTACCGGATGGACTTCTCCGCGATGGTCGACTTCCACGTGCGCTCCGGCGCCCGGGCCACGGTGGCCGGCGTGCGCCAGCCCATGGAGATGGTCACCTCCTTCGGCGTGATCGAGACCGACCCGCAGGACGTCACGAGGATCACCCGGTTCGTGGAGAAGCCGGAGACCACCGCGCCCCTGCCGGACGACCCCAACGCGTTCCTGGCCTCCATGGGCAACTACGTCTTCGACACCGACGCCCTCGTCGAGGCGCTGCGGGCTGACGAGGTCAAGGAGGACACCAAGCACGACATGGGCGGGGACATCATGCCGTGGTTCGCGGACCGCGGCGAGGCCGCCGTCTACGACTTCACGCACAACGACGTCCCCGGCTCCACGGACCGGGACCGCCAGTACTGGCGCGACGTCGGCACCCTGGACTCCTACTACGACTCGCACATGGACCTGATCCGCCCGCTGCCGGTCTTCAACCTCTACAACTACGCGTGGCCGATCTACACGCACGAGCTGCAGGCCCCGCCGGCCAAGCTCGTGCGCGGCCCCCACGGCGAGGGCGGGCTGACCAACGACTCCATCCTCTCCGCCGGGGTCCTGGTCACCGGCGGCCGGGTCTCCGAGTCGGTGCTCTCCCCCAAGGTCCTCGTCAACAACGACGCCACGGTCAACCAGTCGGTGCTGCTGCCCAACGTCCAGGTGGGCGAGGGCGCGGTGGTCGACCGGTGCATCCTCGACAAGAACGTCGTGGTGCCCCCGGGTGTGCAGGTGGGCGTGGACCACGACCTGGACCGCTCGCGCGGCCTGACGGTCACGCCGTCCGGGCTGACGGTCGCGCCGAAGAACTTCCGCTTCGAGCAGTAGGGCCGGCGACGGCGCGGCCGCCCGTCCCCGTGGGGGCGGGCGGCCGCGCCGTGCTCAGGCGGTCTGGGTGACCTCCACCGTGACGTGCAGCCCGGAGGTCCCGCCCCCGCCGGTGACCATGCCCTTGAGCGGGGTGACGTCGGTGTAGTCGCGGCCGCGGGCGACCGTGACGTGGAAGTCGGTCAGCCGCGTGTGGTTGGTCGGGTCGTAGGCGTACCAGCGGTCGTTCCACCACTCGACCCAGGCGTGGGACTCCCCCGGCACCGTCCGGCCGATGCCGGCCTCGTAGTCCGGGTGGAGGTAGCCGGAGACGTAGCGGGCGGGGATCCCGATGTGCCGCATCATGCCGATGGCCACGTGCGCGAGGTCCTGGCAGACGCCCTTCGCCTCCCGCCAGGCGGCCTCCGCGTCGGTGTGCACCCCGGTGACGCCCGGGACGTACTGCATGTGCGAGGCGATCCCGGCGAAGACCGCCGCGGCCGCCGCCGCCGGGTCCGGGGCCTCCTCCCGGATCCGCTCGGCGATCTTCTCCAGCTCGGGCCCGATCCGGGTCAGGGCGGTCTGCTGGACGTGGTCGGAGACCGCGTCCAGCACCTCGGGCACCGCCAGCTCCTCCCAGCTGAGCCCGTCGGCGGACTCGTCCCCGGGGCGGCGGTTGACCTCGACGGTGGCGGAGGAGCGGATCTCCAGGTGCCGGTGCCGGCCCTGGATGTCGAAGGCGGCCACCCGGGTGCCCCAGTAGTCCCGGTAGTTGCTGACCGTGGCGATGCCCGGGCTCAGCGTCAGCTCCGCCTCCAGGACGATCTGCTCGTCGTCGGTGATGGGCGTCATCCGGGCCTCGTTGTAGGACTTCGAGACGCTGTCGTTGTAGTCGTAGCGGGTGACGTGGTCGATCTTGAGCCGGGTCACAGCATGCCTCCGAACCAGGACGCCTCGAGGGCGTGCGAGAAGTACTTGGCGCCCACGGACTCCGACGCCCTCGCGCACGCGGCCTGGACGTTGTTCAGGTGCTCGGGGAGCACCGCGATGAGGTCCTCCGCGTGGTGGAACTCCAGGGCCGTGCGCGCCTCGCCGATGATCCGCCGGGCGTCGTCCTTGAACCCGACCCGCTGGATGCCCGGCTCCAGGTTCACGAGGATCTCCTCGGCCGTGGTGAGGGCGTGCAGGATGGAGCGCGGGAAGAGCCGGTCCAGCAGCAGGAACTGCGTGGCCGACTCGTCGCTGAACGTCCCGTAGCGGGTGCGCAGGAACGCCTCGTAGGCCCCGGCGCAGTGCAGGATCGACACCCAGGACATGCCCGAGGCGGACGTGGAGCGGGTCCACAGCAGCCGCGAGGTCATGTCCGCCCGCTCGATCGCGGCGCCGAGGGACAGAAACATCCACGACTCGTCGTGGGACATGGTCATCTGCACCTGCCCGCGCACGGTCGCCATCCGCTCCACGGTCCAGTGGCAGACGCGGAAGGTGCCGACCACGTCCCGCCGGTGCTGGCCCAGGCCGTAGAAGGTGGAGTTCAGCGACTCCCACATGGCCGAGGAGACGGTCTCCCGGGCCCGGCGGGCGTTCTCCCGGGCGGCGTGCAGGGACCCCGAGATGGAGGTGAGGCAGTCCTTGTTCCAGGCGAGCTCGTGGATCATCGACCGGACGCTGTAGTCCCCGTCGGCGGGCTCCACGCCCATCACCGCCATGATGCGCCGCACCTCGGCCTCCTGCTCGCCCACGGGCAGCTGGGTGATGCGCTCCAGGTGGACGTCCAGGATGCGGGCGACGCCGTCGGCGCGCTCGACGTAGCGGCCGATCCAGAACAGGGACTCGGCGATCCGGCTCAGCATGAGGGCTCCTTCCCGGAGCGGGTCGTGGGGGCGGCGGCCCGCCCCTGCTGCTGCTGCTGCTGCTGACCGCCGTCCGCCTCGTCCTGCCAGGACGCGGATACCGGCCAGGTGTGCACCGAGGAGTCCACGTCCGGCGGCGGCGCCTGGCCGGGGTCGAGGTCCTGGGTCTGCGGCTGGCCCAGCACCCAGGTGTCCTTGGAGCCCCCGCCCTGGGAGGAGTTCACGATCAGCGAGCCCTTCTGCATCGCCACGCGGGTCAGCCCGCCGGGCAGCACGTAGACGTCCTCGCCGCTGTTGACCGCGAACGGGCGCAGGTCCACGTGGCGGGGGCTGAACTCCCCGTCCGCGAACGTCGGCACGGTGGACAGCTGCAGCACGGGCTGGGCGATCCACCCGCGCGGGTCGGCGAGCACCTTGGCGCGCAGCGCCTCGAGCTCGGCCGCGGTGGCCTGCGGGCCGATCACGAGGCCCTTGCCGCCGGAGCCGTCCACGGGCTTGACCACGAGCTCGTCCAGGTGCTCCAGGACGTAGCCGCGGGCCTCGTCCTCCTCCAGCCGGTAGGTGTCCACGTTGGGCAGCACCGGCTCCTCGCCGAGGTAGTAGCGGATCAGCTCGGGCACGTAGGAGTAGGTCAGCTTGTCGTCGGCCACCCCGTTGCCGATCGCGTTGGCGATGGTCACGTTGCCGGCCCGGGCGGCGTTGACCAGCCCGGAGCAGCCCAGCGCGGAGTCCGAGCGGAAGTGCAGGGGGTCCACGAAGTCGTCGTCGATGCGCTTGTAGATCACGTCCACGCGCTGCTCGCCGTCGGTGGTGCGCATGTAGACCTTGTCCCCGCGCACCACGAGGTCGCGGCCCTCCACGAGCTCCACGCCCATCAGCCCGGCCAGCAGGGTGTGCTCGAAGTAGGCGGAGTTGAACACGCCCGGGGTGAGCACCACGACCACCGGGTCCTCGGCCGCCTCGGGGGCGGTGGCGCGCAGCGCCCGGTAGAGGTGTCGGGGATAGGCCTCCACGGCGCGGATGGGCTGGGACATGAACGCCTCGGGCAGGCCCTTGGCCATGGCCCGCCGGTTCTCGATCACGTAGGAGACCCCGGAGGGCACGCGCACGTTGTCCTCGAGCACCCGGAACACGCCCTGCTGGTCGCGGACCACGTCGATGCCCGCCACGTGGATCCGCACCCCGCCCGGCGGCCGGAAGCCCCACACCGCGCGGTGGAAGTGCGCGGAGGAGGTGATCAGCGCCCGCGGCACGATGCCGTCGGCCACCACGCGCTGCTCCCCGTAGACGTCGTCGAGGAAGCACTCCAGCGCCCGGACCCGCTGCTTCACACCACGCTCGATGACGTCCCACTCGTCGGCGGTGAGTACGCGCGGAACGATGTCCAGGGGGAAGGGCCGCTCCTCCCCGGCGAAGTCGAAGGTCACGCCGCGGTCCAGGAAGGACCGGGCCATCGAGTCCGCCCGGGTGTTGACGTCGCTCAGGGACAGGTCCCCCAGCACGCCGCCGACCTGCTCGTAGCCGGGCCGGGCCCGCTGGTCCTCGGTGAACATCTCGTCGTAGGCCGCGGCACCGGACATGTCGGCGGCGTAGTGGACGAACAGGTCGGGCGAGTCGGGCAGGTGGGGCATGTCGGACGATCACACGCCTTTCGGGATCGTGGGGGTCTGTCCCCGCAGTATGGACGCGCCGTATTTCGCAGTGGTAACCGGGGGCCGGTCGTGCTTCCGATTCTGTCACGCGCCGCGCCGCGGAACCCGGCAGGACGTACCCCTACGATGGGATGGCGCGCCCGTCCGACGCGGGCGCGACGCCGCCCCGGCCGCCGGGTGCGGCGGGCCCGAGCGGAGAGGAACCGATGGACGCCCCGGACCCCCAGCACCGCGTCACCGTGGTCGTGGCGACCCGCAACCGGCGGGAGGAGCTGGTCGAGCACCTGGGACGGCACGAGGGGCCCGTGGTCGTGGTCGACAACGCCTCCACGGACGGCTCCGTGGAGGCGGTGCGCGCGGCGCACCCGCAGGTGCGCGTCGTCCCCCTGCCGGGCAACGCCGGCGCGGTGGCCCGCACCGTGGGCGTGCGCCTGGCCCGCACCCCCTACGTGGCCTTCGCCGACGACGACTCCTGGTGGGCCCCCGGTGCGCTCGCCCGCGCGGCCGCCGTGTTCGACGCCCACCCCCGGCTGGGCCTGCTCGCCGGGTCGATCGCCGTGGGACCCGAGGAGCGCCCGGACCCGCTCAACGCCGTGCTGGCGGCGTCCCCGCTGGGCATCCCCCCGGGCTGCCCGGGCCCGGCGCTGCTCGGCTTCGTGGGCTGCGGGGCGATCGTGCGCCGCTCGGCGTTCCTGGAGGTCGGGGGCTTCGACGACGTCGTGCGCTTCCCCGGCGAGGAGGAGCGCGTGGCCCTGGACCTCTTCGACGCCGGCTGGCGGCTGGCCTACGTCCCGGAGATCCGGGCCCACCACCACCCCTCCCCGCACCGGGAGACCAGCGACCGCCGCCGGACCGAGCTCGTGCGCAGCCGCCTGCTCACCGCGCTGATGCGCCGGCCCTGGCGCGTCGTGGGCCGCGAGCTGCGGGACGCCCTGCGCGCCGGGCGCACGGGGCGCCGCGGCGCGCTCGGGGCGCTGCGCCGGGCCCCGGCCGCCCTGCGGGCCCGCCGCCGCGTCTCCCCCGCCACGGAGACCGCCCTCGCGCTGCTGCACGCCCCGGCCGCCCCCGAGCCGGCCGGCCCCGGCCGGACCGGCCCGGCGACTAGCCACCCCGACATCCGTCCCACCGACCGCCCCGCCACCACCGAACCCACCGCACCGGAGGACAGCCCGTGACCGACACCGCCCCCAGCCCCGCGACCGGCGCCGACCCCGACGAGCGCGTGGCGGTGGTGATGATCACCTACAACCGCCGGGACGAGGCGCTGCTGGCGCTGGCGCGGCTGCGCGAGCTGCCGGAGCGCCCGCACGTGGTGGTGGTCGACAACGGCTCCCAGGACGGGACCGCGGACGCGATCCGGGAGCACCACCCCTGGGCGGAGCTGGTGGCGAGCCCGGTGAACCTCGGGGCGGTGGGCCGCAACGTGGCCATGGAGCGGGTCCGGACCCCGTTCGTGGCGTTCTGCGACGACGACACCTGGTGGGAGCCGGGCGCCCTGCGCCGGGCCGCCGACGCCCTGGCGGCCCATCCGCGCCTGGGCGTGGTCACCGGGAAGATCCTGGTGGAGCCCGGTGCCCGCGAGGACGCGATCAACGCGGAGCTGCTGCACTCCCCCGTGGAGGGCCCCGACTGGCTGCCGGGCCCGGCGCTGGGCAGCTTCCTGGCCGGGGCCTCCGTGGTGCGCCGCACGGCGTTCCAGGAGGTCGGCGGTTTCAGCGAGCGGCTGTGGCTGGGCGGCGAGGAGGAGCTGCTGGCCGCGGACCTCGCGACCGCGGGCTGGGAGCTCGTGCACCTGCCCGACGTGGTGGTCCACCACCAGGCCTCGACGGTCCGGGACCCGCACCTGCGCCGCCGGCACGGGCTGCGCAACACGCTGTGGTTCATCTGGCTGCGCCGGCCGCTGCGGTCCGCGCTGCGCCGCACCCGGGACGTCGTGGCCGGGGCGCCGCGGGACCGGGTGACGGCCCTGGCCCTGCTCGACGCGCTGCGGGGAGCGCCGTGGGTGCTGCGGGAGCGGCGCCCCCTGCCCGAGCGGGTGGAGCGGCGCTTCCTGGCCCTCGAGGACTCCCAGCGCCACAGCGCCGCCCGCCGCTACGTCAGCTGAGGGACGCCCCCGGGCCGGTCCGCACGGCCGGCCCGGGCGCGGCTCAGCCGCGGCCCGGGGCGGCGGGCACCGGGCGGGCGGCGGCGCTGTGCCGGAACCACTCGACCGTGCGCTCCAGGCCCTCGCTCCAGGGCACCTCCGGGGTCCAGCCGAGGACGTCCGTGGCCAGCGTGGTGTCGGGCCGGCGCACGTTGGGGTCGTCGACCGGGCGGTCGACGAACTCCACGGCCGAGGAGGACCCGGTGGCGGCGATGACGTCGCGGGCGATCTGCAGCACGGACAGCTCGTGCGGGTTGCCGATGTTCATCGGCCCGCTGTGCCCGCTGCCGGCCAGGGCGAGGATGCCCCGCACCAGGTCGGAGACGTAGCAGACGGAGCGGGTCTGCTCGCCGTCCCCGGCCACGGTGAGCGGCTCGCCCGCGAGGGCCTGCCGGATGAAGGTGGGGATGGCCCGGCCGTCGAAGGGCCGCATGCGCGGGCCGAAGGTGTTGAAGATGCGCACGATCCCGGTGTCCACCCCGTGCTCGGCGCGGTAGGCGACCGTGAGGGCCTCGGCGAAGCGCTTGGCCTCGTCGTACACCCCGCGGGGGCCGACCGGGTTGACGTGGCCCCAGTAGCTCTCGGGCTGGGGGTGGACCTGCGGGTCGCCGTAGACCTCGGAGGTGGAGGCGAGCACGAAGCGCGCGCCCTTGTCCTTGGCCAGCCCCAGGGCGTGGTGGGTGCCGATGGAGCCGACCTTCAGGGTGTGGATGGGCAGCTTGAGGTAGTCGATCGGGGACGCCGGGGAGGCGAAGTGCAGGACGAGGTCCACGTCGCCGGGCACGTGCACGTAGTCGGTGACGTCGCACTGGACGAGCCGGAACCCGGGGTCGCCGACGAGGTGCTCGATGTTGGCCGCGGAGCCGGTCAGGAAGTTGTCCAGGCACACCACCTCGACCTCCCGGCGGCGCAGCTCGGTGCACAGGTGGCTGCCGAGGAAGCCGGCGCCGCCGGTCACGACGGCGCGGCGGATCGGGCGGGTGGTCACGTGGGACGTGGGGTTCACGGTGCTCCTCTGGGTCGACAGGAAAGGGTGGGGCCGGCGCCGGCCCGGCTCAGGGGCGGGCGGCGGCCAGCTGGGCCCGGGCCGCGGCCAGGACCTCGTCGGGGGTGACGGCGGCGAGGCGCTCGTCGAGCTCCGCCGCGTGCGGGTCCCCCCAGGCCGGTGCGGACGGGTCGCCGTGCCACAGGACGGTGTGCAGCCCGGGGTCCACGGCCGGGCCCCACCACGCGGGCGGGGTCGGCCCGAACAGCACCACGGAGCGCACCGCCAGGGCGGTGGCCACGTGCGCCACGCCGGTGTCGGTGCTCAGCACGGCGGCGCTGTCCCCGACGGCCGCGGCCAGCCCGGCCAGGCTCATGGTGCCGCAGCGGTCCTCGACGCCGTCGACGCCGTCCGCCACGGCGGCGGCGAGCCCGGACTCGGCCGCGGAGCCGGTGACGACGACCCGGTGGCCGTCGGCGACGAGGGCCCGGGCGACCTCCCGCCAGCGGGCGGCCGGCCAGCGGCGGGAGCCGGAGGCGGCACCCGGGTGGACGATCACGGGAGCACCGGCGGGCGCGGGGCGGTGGGGGCGCAGCAGCAGGTCCTCCGGTCCGCACGGGCCGCCGGCCTCGCCCAGCAGGCGGCACCAGCGGCGCACCTCGTGCTCGTCCCGCCGCCAGGCCGGGCCGGTGTGCCCGGCCTCCGGGGCGGCGAACCCGACGAGCCGCTCGGGCCCGGAGGCCAGGAGCAGCTCGTGGCTGCGCGGGCCGCGCCCGTGCAGGTTCACGGCCACGTGCCCGCCGCGCACCGGCGGCAGCGGCACCAGCCCCGACAGGGGCAGCACCCCGTCGACGACGCCGAGCCCGGCCAGCCAGGTGCCCAGGGGCTCCGGGGCGGCGAGCACGAGCCGGTGGTCGGACAGCATCCGGCGCACACCGCGCAGCGGGGCCACCGCGGTCAGCAGGTCCCCGAGGCCCAGGGCCCGCAGCACGAGCACGTCCCCGGACCCGACCGTGGCCGGGTCCACGGTCCACCGCTCCGGGCCGGGAAGGTCCTGCGCGGGAAGGTCCCGTGCGGTGGCCGGCTCAGCCCTCACGGCCGGCCTTCTGCAGGATCGCCGTGGTGGAGCGCCCCGAGAGGTAGGGCAGCACGGTCACCCGCCCGCCCCAGCCGCGCACGTCGGCGGCCTCGGGCAGCTGCTCCGGGGTGTAGTCCCCGCCCTTGACCCACACGTCGGGGCGGAGCAGGTTCAGGGCGGCGCGGGGGTCGTCCTCGTCGAAGACCACGACCGCGTCGACGCTGCGCAGCGCGCCCAGCACGCGGGCGCGGTCGGCCTCGCCGACCACCGGCCGGCCCGGGCCCTTGAGCCGGCGCACGGAGTCGTCGGCGTTCAGCAGCACCACGAGGGCGTCGCCGAGGCGCCGCGCGGCGTCCAGGGAGGCGATGTGCCCGGCGTGCAGCACGTCGAAGCACCCCCCGGTGGCCACCACGGTCCCGCCGCGCCCGCGCACCTCGCTCAGCAGCTCCTGCACCTCCCGGGGCAGCCGCTCGGCGCCCGGGTGCAGGGCCGGGCGGGTGTGCACCCCGGCGGCCCGGCGGGTGCGGTAGGTGGCCGCGCCGCCGGCGGCGACCCACTGCCCCGCGGCCTCCACGGCGGTCTCCACGGCCGCCGTCACGTGGGCGCCGCCGCCCAGGGCCAGCGCCGCCGCGGAGGCGAACCGGTCCCCCGCGCCGCAGGGGTCGGTGTTCTGCACCGGCGCCGCCGGCACCAGCTCCACGCCCGCGGCCGTGGCCAGGTACGCGCCGTCCGCCCCGGCCGTGACGGCCACGGCGGAGGCGGCCCACTGCCGGCGGAGCCCGCCGGCGAGGTCCCGGGGCGTGCCCGGGGCCCCGAGGGCGGCGGCGGCCTCGGCGGCGTTGGGGGTGACGAGGGTGCAGCCGGGCACGGGAGCGCCGCCGCGCGGGTGCGGGTCCCACACGACCACGCCGGTGCGGGCGTGCTCCTCGAGCGCCGCGCGCACCGCGGGGTCGGTGGTGACGCCTCCCCCGTAGTCCGAGACCAGGACGGCGTCGGCCTCGGCCAGGACGGCGGCCACGTGGGCGGCCGTCACGCCGACCGGGGTGCCGGGCCCGCCCTCGTCCACGCGCACGAGGGTCTGGCCCGCGCTGCGGACCCGGGTCTTGGTGCGGGTCCCGCCCTCGTGGCCGAGCCGCTCCAGGCGGACGTCCCCGAGGGCCTCGGCCAGCTGCCGGCCGGCGTCGTCCTCGGCCACCGGCGCCAGCAGGGTCACCGTCACCCGGGCCGGGACGGCCCCGACGGCCGGGGGCTCCGCGCACAGCAGGGCGGCCAGGCCGGCCCCGCCCGGGCTGGCGAAGACGGCGTCCACGTCCACCACCGGGACCGGGGCGTCGGGGCTGAGCCGGGTCGAGGTGCCGGCCACGTCCCGGTCCAGCAGGGCGTCGCCGACCACCACGATGCGCGCCGCGCTCATGCGACCCCCGCCCGCACGGCGTCGCGCGCCGTGAGCTCGCCGGTCCGCTCGTACCCGCCCTCGGGCTCCTCCACGGCCGGGACCAGCCTGGCGTCGACCGCCGCGCACACGGCGTGCAGCAGCATCAGGTGCACCTCCTGGATCACCGAGGTGCTGGCGGCGGGCACCGTGAGGACCTCGTCCGCCCGCTCGGCCAGCGGGTTGGGGCCCGGGCCGGTGAGCGCCCAGACGTGCATCCCCTGCTCGCGCGCCCGCTCGGCGGCGGCCAGCACGTTGGGGCTGCGCCCGCTGGTGGAGAGCACGACCAGGACGTCCCCGGCCCGGCCGTGCGCGCCGACCTGGCGGGCGAAGACCTCCTCGGCGCCGTAGTCGTTGCCGATCGCGGTGAGGCTGGAGGTCTCGGCGGACAGGCACAGGGCGGACAGCGGGCGGCGCTCGTCGACGAAGCGGCCCACCAGCTCGGCGGTGAAGTGCTGGGCCTCGGCGGCGCTGCCGCCGTTGCCGGCGGCGAGCACGCGCCCGCCGCCGGTCAGCAGCGCGGCCAGGCGGGCGCCCCAGCGGTCCACCACGTCGGCGTGCCGGGCGGCCTCGCGGGCCGCGACGGCCAGCTCCTGGGCGTGGGTGTCCAGCCACCGCCCGGTCCGCTCGCGCAGCGGCGGGTGCTCCCGCCGGTGGCGCTCCAGCACCCGGGCGTAGGAGCGCTCCGTCTCCTCGGCGACCCGCTCCCAGCCGAAGAGCCGCTCGACGCGCTCACGGCCGGCGCGGCCCATCCGGGCGGCCAGCCCGGGGTCCTCCAGCAGGGCGCGCAGGGCGGCGGCGGTGCCGGCGACGTCGCGCGGGGGCACGTGCAGGCCGGTCACGCCGTCCTCCACGCTGTCGAGCAGCCCGCCCACGGCGGTGCCGACCACGGGGCGGGCGCACGCCATCGCCTCGAGCGGGACCATGCCGAAGGGCTCGTACCAGGGGGTGCAGGCCACGACGTCCGCGGTGGCCAGCAGGGCGGCGGTGTCGTCGTGGTCCACGCGCCCGCGCAGCTCCAGGCGGCCGTCCACGCCGAGCTCGCGGGCGAGGGCGCGCAGCCGCAGCGCCTCCGGGTCGCGGTCGAGGTCGGCGCGGTCCGGGCCGCCCGCCACGACGAGCTCCGCCTCGGGCAGCTCGGCCAGGGCCCGCACGACGACGTCCACGCCCTTGCGCTCCACCAGCCGCCCCAGGGCCACGATCCGGGGCCGGCGCCGGCCCGCGGGCGGCGGGGCCGGGACGAAGGCGTCCAGGTCCACGCCGCAGGGCACCACGTCGATCCGGGAGTCGTCCCCGCCCAGCGCGAGCAGCTCCGCGCGCTCGTCCCGGCAGGTGGCCAGGACCAGGTCCGCCGCCGCGATGATCTCGTTCTCCGCGGCGAGGCGGCCGACCGGGCTGGTGTCCGCCGCGCCCTGGTGCCGGCGCTTGACGGCGCCGAGGGCGTGGAAGGTCTGCACCACCGGGATCTGCAGGGCCTCGGCGGCCCGGCGGGCGGCGATCCCGGACATCCAGAAGTGCGCGTGCACGAGGTCCGGGGCGCCGGTGCGGGCCCAGTCCCGGGCCAGCCAGCGGCCGAACTCGTCCATGTAGGGCGCGAGGTCGTCCTTCGGCAGCGTGCTCGCCGGCCCGGCGGGGACGTGCACCACGCGCGCGCCGGGGGCGAGCTCCACGACGTCGGGGAGCCGCACGGCGTCGCGCCGCGTGTAGACGACGACCTCGTGGCCGCGGCGGGCCAGGCCCGCGGCGAGGGCGGCCACGTAGACGTTCTGCCCCCCGGCGTCGACCCCGCCGAGTGCGGCCAGGGGGCTGGCGTGCTCGGACACCATTGCGATTCTCATGCTGTCACCTTCTCCAGGATGCGGTCCCAGTCCGCCAGGAAGCGGTCCAGGCCGTAGTGTCTCAGGGCGTGCTCGCGGGCGGCGGTGCCCGCCGCGGCCGCCGCGTCGGCGTCGTACAGCCAGAGCCGGGCCTGCGCGGCGAGGGCCTCCGGGTCGTTGGAGAGCAGCCCCGCCCCCGGCGGCACGGCGCGCGGGGCCTCGGTGGTCGAGAGCCCGAGCACCGGCATGCCGATGGTCATGGCCTCGAGCAGCGCCAGCCCCAGGCTCGTCCACCGGTAGGGGTGGAAGTAGGCCCGGTGCTCGCCGAGGGCCCCGTGCAGCTTCTCCTGAGGATAGTTCTCGTGCAGCCGCCCGGCCATGTGGGGGGCGTGCTCGGCCAAGCGGTCCATGCCCATCCCGTACACGTCCACCGGCAGCTCCCGCGCCAGGGCGGTGAGCAGGTCGGTGCCCGCGATGCGCCCGCGTCGGACGGGCTCGTTGACCACGGCCGCGAGGCTGGCGGTGCGCCCGGTGTAGAGCGGGCCGGGGTCGAGGATGCCGTGCTCCACGACCTCGGTGGGCGCCTGTCCGTTGTCCCACATCATCCGGTTGAAGTGCGTCACGTGCACCACAGGGATGTCGGAGCGCTCCGCCAGCGGGTGGCGGGTGGCCACGGCGGGCCCGCGCGGGGTGTCGTGCTCCACGTACACGGCCGGGAGGTCGGTCCCGGCCCGGCGCCCGGTCCAGCGCTCGAGGAGCTCGAGCTCGTGCGGGCGCTGGAGCACCACGACGTCGACGTCGGCGTCGGACAGCTCCGCCGGGCCGAGCTCCACGGCCGAGGCGGGCCAGTCCCACGTTTGGGCCCGGCCCCGGCCGTCGGGACCGCGGTCCTCGACCACGGGCAGCAGACAGGTGTGGGCGCCGTGGACGAACGAGGTCGTCCACGAACCGTGGACGTGCCAGATCAGGACGCGCATCGGGGTCCTCCTTCCGGTGCGGGAACAGGGGCGGGGGCGTCCTCGGACCGTCGTACGAGGTCCTCGACGGCGGCGAGCACCGCCGCGGGCGGGACCTGGGACAGGCACGGGTGCCCGGGGACGGGGCAGTCGCGGGCCCGGGAGCCGCGGCAGGCCGCGCCCTGGTCCCCGAGCAGCACGACCGGCACCCCGTAGGGGGCCCAGCGCTCGGGCGGGACCACCGGGGAGAAGAGTGACACGACCGGCGTGCCCACGGCGGCGGCGAGGTGGGCCGGGCCCGTGTTGCCGACGACGACGCAGGCCGCGGCGTCCAGCACGGCGGCCAGGCCCGCCAGGTCCGTGCGCCCGGCGAGGTCCAGCACGGCGTCCTCGGGCACCGTGCGCAGCGCGGCGGCCCGGGTCGCCGCGGTGAGCTCGCGCTCCCCCGGCCCGCCGGTGAGGCCCACGGTGCGCCCCGCGGTCGCGAGCCCGGCCGCCAGGGACCCGGCGTGCTCGGCGGTCAGACCGCGGGAGGGCACGGACGCCCCCGGGTGCAGCACCACGTAGCCGCCGGCCGGGCCGGCGGACGCGAGCTCCGGCGGCAGCGGGGGCAGCGGGCGGCGCACCGCCAGGCGCAGCTCCTCCCCCGCGGCCGGCGGCGCGCCGGCCGCGACGGCGAGCTCCACGGCCGCCTCGACCTCGTGCCCGCCGCCGGGCGGGTCGGCGCGGCGGTGCCGGACGTCGAGCAGGGAGCCCGGGTAGTCCTCGCTGGTGGCCACCACCCGGGGGATCCCGGCGAGGCGGGCGAGCAGCGCCATGGGCAGGGGGCTCTGGTGGAAGGACGTGAAGATCACGGCGAGGTCGTAGCCGCGGGCGGCGAGCTCTCCGACGAGGCCGAGGGTGGCCTCCGGGTCCACCGGCGGCGGCCGGAAGCCCGACCAGGGCGCCGCGTGCTCGAGGACGTGCTCCACGTCCGGCAGCAGCCGGGCCGCGGCCGCCCCGGAGGGCGAGGCCAGCAGGTCGACCGGGCGCCCGGTCCGGGCCAGGGCCCGGAGCGCGGGGCCGGTCAGCAGGACGTCCCCGTCCGAGTCGAGGCGGACGGCGAGGATGCGGCCCACGCTCAGCCCCGGGCCCCGGCCGGCACCACCGGGCGGTCCGGCACGGCGCCGAGCACGGAGGCGACCGCCTCGGTCAGGGTGGCGGCCACGGCCGGGGCGGCGGCGACCTCCTCCCCGCGGGTCACCGGCGTGGGCACCAGCACGGAGCGGGCCCCGGCGGCCTGGGCGGCCTCGACGTCGGCGCCGATGTCCCCGATCAGCACGCACTCGGCGGGGTCCACGCCCAGCTCCGCGGCGGCGGCGAGCACCATGCCGGGGTTCGGCTTGCGGCACGCGCAGCGGTCCTCGGGGGCGTGCGGGCACAGCTGCCAGGTGTCGAACGGGCCGAGCAACTCCGTCACGCGGGCGTTGACGGCGTCGACCTGCGCGCGGGTGAGCAGGCCGCGGCCGATGCCGGACTGGTTGGAGACCACGCCCACGGCCAGCCCGGCCGCGCGCACAGCGGCCACGGCCTCCTCCGCCCCGGGCACGAGCTCCACCTTCGCCGGGTCGCCGTTGTAGGGCACGTCGTGCACCAGGGTGCCGTCCCGGTCGAAGAGCACCGCCCGCACCGGCAGCGGCCAGGGCGGGGCGCCCCGATGCCGCCACCGGCCGCGCAGGTGGTGCCGCACGGCGGCCACGGGGATCGCGGCGCTGGTGCGGGCCATGCGGCTGAGCTCGGGCAGGAACTCGGGGTCCCCGGGCCGCGGGCCCGGCCCCATGCGCAGCATCAGGAACCGGCCGGTGAGCCAGCCCCAGGCCGCGGCGCCGGTGCCGGCCACGGCCAGCGCGGTGCGGGCGCCCGGATGCCGGCCCAGGGCCGCGGCCCCGGTGGCGGCTGCCGCCCCGGCGGCGGTGACCCCCAGGGCGCCGGCGGTCGCGACGTGCCAGGCGAAGCCGCCGCGGGGCGCCTCGGCCGCAGTTCGCCAGTCCGGCCCGTGCAGCCGGCGCATCAGGGCGTCGTCGGCGTTGCCGGCCTGCACGCGCAGGCTCACCAGGTCGTCGGCCGGGCGCACCGGGTGGGTGATCCGGCGTGCGCCGCGCACGAGCTGCCAGCCCGCCCGGCGTACGCGCAGGGCGAGGTCGGCGTCCTCGCGGTAGGCGCGCGGGAACCGCTCGTCGAAGCCGGAGACGGCGTCCAGGGCCGCCACGCGGTAGGCCATGTCGGCGGTGGCCCAGTCGGCGTCCTCGAGGGAGGCGGTGTTGCGCTCCCAGTCCGTGGGCCGGCGGGTGTCCGGCAGGGGGACGTCGATGCGGCCCTGGGTCGCGCCGATCTCCGGCCCGCACGCGGCGAGGTCCTCGGCCAGGCGCTGCGCCCAGCCGGCGGGCAGCTCGACGTCGTCGTCCAGGAAGGCGATCCACTCGGCGCCCGAGCGCCGGGCGGCGCGCCAGCCGCGGTTGCGGGCCGCGGCGGGTCCCCGTCCGTAGCCCCGCACGGTGCGCACGGTCCAGGCGACGGTGTCCGGGACGCTCAGCCGCAGCGGCGCCACGTCCCCGCGGCGGTCGTCGACCACGACGACCTCCAGCGGGCCGGGGTGGCGGGCGTCGACGTCCTGGGCGGAGAGGGTGTCCAGCAGCCACTGCAGGGTGGGCCGGCCCACCGAGGGGATGACGACGGCGTAGGTGGCGGGCTCGGTGGGCGCCGGCGTCATCGGGCCTCCTGGAAGAAGGAGGCGCGGCGGACCAGGTGCGGGCCCAGCACGAGCGCGGCCACGGGGGCGGAGCCGAAGAGCTCGAGGGCGTCGCGGGGGTCGTCGACCATGGGGCGCCCGGCGGTGTTGAGCGAGGTGTTCACCACGACGGGCACGCCCGTGCGCTCGTCGAAGGCCCGCAGCAGCGCCGCGATCCCGGCGTTGTCCTCGTCCGTGACGGTCTGAATGCGCGCGGTGCCGTCCACGTGGGTGACCGTGGGGATCCGCTCCCGCCACTCGGGGGCCACGTCGTGCACGAAGAGCATGAACGGGCTGGGCATCGGCCCGCCGCTGAAGATCTCGGCGGCGCGCTCCTCGAGGACCATCGGCGCCACGGGGCGGAACTGCTCCCGGCCCTTGACGTCGTTGAGCCGCTCGAGGTTGTCCGGGTGCATCGGGTTGGCGATCAGGGACCGGCGGCCCAGGGCGCGGGGGCCGAACTCGCTGCGGCCGTCGAACCAGGCGACGACCCCGTTGTCCGCGAGGACGTCGGCGACCTCCCCGGCGAGGTCCTCGGGGGTGGTGAAGGGCACCTGGGCGGTGCGCAGCCACTGGGCGAGCTCCTCGCCGGACCAGCTGCGCCCGAGCGCGGCGGTGGGCTGCGGCGCCCCGAGGTCGCCGGCCTCCTGGGCCAGGTGCAGGGCGGCGCCGAGGGCGGTGCCGGAGTCGCCGGAGGCGGGCTGGACCCAGACCTCCTCGAAGGGGGTGTCCCGCCAGATGCGGGAGTTGGCCACGCAGTTCAGGGCGGTGCCGCCGGCCATGGTGAGCACCCGGTCGCCGGTCTGCCCGTGCAGCCAGGTGGCGAGGTCCACCAGGACCTCCTCGACCACCGCCTGCACGGAGGCGGCGAGGTCGGCGTGGTTGCCGCCCCAGGTGCCGTCGTCGATGCGGCGGGTGGCGAAGCGGGTCCAGTCCGGGGCCTGGGCGGTGAAGCCGCCGTCGCCGGTGGCGCGGACGAGCTCGCGCAGCTCGGGCAGGAAGCGGGGCTCGCCGTAGGAGGCCAGGGCCATGACCTTGAACTCGTCGGAGGAGCGCAGGAAGCCGAGGTGGTCGGTGAGGGACTCGTAGAGCAGGCCCAGGGACTCCGGCAGGGCCTGGCGGTGCAGGATCTCCAGCTCGCCGTCGCGGTAGCGGCCGGCCAGGTGCGAGTGCGCCTCGCCGCGGCCGTCGACCACCAGCACGCTGCTGGTGCGGGAGGGGGCGGCCAGGCCCGCCGACGCCGCGTGGGCGACGTGGTGCTCGACGAAGCGGACCTTGTCCCGGTCCAGGCCGGGCAGCGCCTCGGCGAGGAAGCCCGGGGCGCGCCGGGCGTAGTCCACCCGGACCGGGTCGTACGGGTCGTCGGGCATCTCGGCGGCGATCGCCGGGTCGAAGGAGTAGCCGACGGCGTCCAGGTCCGCCGGGGTCAGCCCGGCCTCGGCGAGGCACCAGCGCATCGCCTGCTCGGGCAGCTCCCACGCGGAGAACGGCACGGGCCGCTTCCCGTGCTTGCGCCGGGAGAACCGCTCCTCCTCCGCCGCCGCCACCACTCTGCCGTCCACGACGAGAGCCGCCGCAGGGTCGTGAAAAATCGCGTTGATGCCCAGGTAGTTCATAGTGCGGAGTATTACACAGACTGATCAGGCGGCTGATCTTGGGGGCGTGTCACCGCTGGTGCGCGGGGGGTCCGGCGCTCTCCAGGAGCTCGTCGGGGGTCTCGGCGCCGGGCCGGCCGGCGGGGCCGGGGCGCGGCGTGCCGCCCAGCTCCCGGACGAGGTCGTACAGCTGCTCGGTCCCGCTGGGGTCCTTCACGGAGCGCGCCTGCGCCGCCTTCCGGCCGTCCTCCGAGAGGCACCAGGCCAGCTGCTCCTCGAGGCGGTCGGGGCCGAGCTCCTCGGGCCCGAGCACGGCCGGCCAGTCCCAGGCCCGCGCCTGGGCCGTGACCTTCCCGCCGCCGGCGACGGGGTCCACGGCCAGGGCGGGGACCCCCGCCCGCAGGGCCAGGACGAGACCGTGCATGCGCATGGTCACGACGGCGTCGAGCCGGGCGACGACCGAGCCGACCTGCGCTGCGGTGGCGGGCAGCCGCCAGTCGCGCGGGTCCAGCCGGGTCTCCAGCGGCAGCCGGGCCGCGTCCAGACCGCCCAGCCACGACTCGAGACCGGCCCGCGTCGTTTCGTGCCGCCGGCGGGCGCCGTACTCCTGCTGCCCGGAGGTGAGGTAGACCCCCAGCACGGGCACCGTCCGGGGCGCCGGGCGGGCCGCCAGGTCGCGGTGGGCCACGGTCCCGGGGCGGTCGCGGGCGATCACCCGGTGGAAGCCGGCGGTCACCGGGTCGCCGGGGTCGAGCACGCTGACCCCCACCGCGATCCGGCGGCAGTGGGCGAAGCGCTCGTGCAGCTCGGCGATCGAGCGGCCGGTGGCCGGACCGCAGACGAACACGAGGTCGGTGTACCGGCCCGGGTCGGCGTCGTCGAGCCGCAGCCCGCCGGGCGGGCACATCACCGCGCTCCAGGCGACGTCGTGCGGGACGCCGGCCGCGCCGAGGGCGTCGGCGACGGCGTCCATGGCGAGGACGTCACCGGCCGTCGCCTCGCCGTGCAGGACGCTGGACCAACCGACCACGAGTGTGCGCATGCCCCCGAGGCTACCGGGCGGCGGGCCCCCGTCCGGCACGCCGGACCGCGGGCCGGTCCCCTTCCCGACCCCCGGCACGGGTGGGCGTCGCCCCTGGTGGCGGGCGGCGCGCCGGTCTAAGCTCGACCTCACGGGTCAAGCAGCCGGCCGCGCCATCCTGTTGTGGAAGGAATCCGCCATGGACTCCCAGCTGACCGTCGTCGTGCAGGTCGACCCGGTCGCCCGGTGCCGCACCGGAGCCGCCCCCGTCCCCGCCCCCCGGCCCTCCGGCGGCACCGCCCCGGAGGAGGTGGCGGCATGAGCGGCCTCGACACCGTCCCGTCGCCGGCCGGCCCCGCCGCCGGGGGCACGCCCGGCTGCGAGACGTGCCTGGGGCCCGACGGCGCCTTCCCCGGCGAGCTCTCGGCCCTGTCCCTGGTGGAGCTGCAGGTGCTGCACAGCCGGGTCGCGTGCCAGCTCGAGCACGAGTACCTCACCGGCCCGGACGGCCCGCACCCCGTCACCCAGGACCGGCACGACGAGCTCGTCGCCGAGCTGGAGGCCCGGGGCGGGTCCGCGCCGGCGGGCTGAGCCCGGCCGGTCACACCGCCGCCGGGGCCGGCCTCACCCGGCCGGCGGCGTACCACTGGGCGAAGAAGACCACGAGCAGGACCACGTCCACGGCGTCCCCGCCGTAGTACATGAGCTGCGACCCCAGTCGCGCGTCGGCGGCGTCCACCCCGGCGGGCGGGTGACCGTAGAGCCGCTTGGCCAGCACCGCGTGCACGGCCAGGAACCCCACCAGCACCGCCGCGCGCTGACGCAGGGATCCCCGGTGCGGGTCGGGGTCCACGCCGACGACCGCCGCGGTGAACAGGTACCCGGCGACCAGGACGTGAGCGTGCACGGCGGCGTGCACGGCCGCCGAGGCGTGCGCGGCGGCGTACAGGCCGGTGCCGTACAGGGCCCACAGGCCCCCGGCGTTGAGGGCCGCCGCCACCACCGGATGGCTCACCACCCGCACCGGTGGGCTGCGCAGGAGCCGGGTCAGGACGCGGGCGGCCGTCACGGGCAGCGCCCGCAGCGCCAGGGTCACGGGGGCGCCGAGCACGAGCAGCAGCGGCGCCGCCATCCCGAGGAGCAGGTGCACCAGCATGTGGGCGGGAAAGCTGCCGTGGGCGGCGGCGGCCAGGGGGCCCAGCAGGGACGCCCCGGCGCAGCCGAGCCCGGAGAACCACAGGACGCTGCGCCGCACCGGCCACGGGGTGCGGTGCCGCGCCGCCCACAGCGCCGCGGCGTACCCGGCCGCGCCCACCACCAGGACGAGCACGGCCCCGGCCTCGACGGTGGCCCAGCCCGGGCCGCCGTGGTGCGGGCTCACCGCACGGCCCGGGCGGGCCGGGTGCGGTGCAGCACCGCCAGCCCCGCCGCGAGCGCGAGCGCGGCCGTGCCGATCCAGCTGACGTCGTAGAGCAGCAGGTCCACGTCGTAGCGGACCTGGTGGATCCGGAGCACCTTGTGCAGCACCACGCCGTCGACGAGCTGGAAGGCGCCCAGGCCGCTGAGCAGGCCCCCGGCCCAGCGCCCCCGGGACAGGGCCCCCCGGCGCCGCACGTCGGCGAGCAGGAAGAGCGAGCCGACCGTCACGAACCAGCCGAAGGCGTGGAAGAGGCCGTCCGAGAACAGCGCGACGCCGGTGGTGGACAGGTCGTAGAAGTGGTGCCAGTGCAGGACGAGGTGGAACACGGCGAGGTCCACCACGGAGGCGGCGATGCCCGCCCCCAGCAGCGCGCCGGCGAGCACGGTGCGGCGGTCCTGCCCTGCGGGGCCCACCGGTGCGGGGGCGCGCCCGCCGGGGGCGGCGGCGTCGGCCATGGGGGCCTCCTGGCGTCGAGGGCGGCGGTCGTCTCCAGCCTAGGCACCGTCAGCCTGCTGTCCAGGCCGGGGCGGGGGCCGGATGGTTCAATGGCACCGTGCGCAACGACAACCTGACCCGCCGCGAGGCCGCCGACCGCTCCGCGCTGATCACCGTGGAGGACTACGAGGTGCTGCTGGACCTCTCCGCCGCCGAGGATCCGGCGGAGGACTCGTTCGGGTCGGTGACCACGGTGCGCTTCCGCGCCGCGGAGGCCGCGCCGACGTTCCTGGACTTCATCGCGCACGCGGTGGAGTCGGTGACGGTCAACGGCGTGGCCCTGGACCCGGACGACGTCGTGGAGGGCTCCCGGATCCGGCTGCCCCCGCTCGCGGCGCGCAACGAGGTCACGGTGGCGGGCCGGGCCCGCTACTCCCGCTCGGGCGAGGGGATGCACCGCTTCGTGGACCCCTCCGACGGGCGCACCTACCTCTACACGCAGTACGAACCGGCGGACGCCCGCCGGGTCTTCGCCGGCTTCGAGCAGCCCGACCTCAAGGCGTCGTTCCGGTTCACGGTCCTGGCGCCGGAGGGCTGGGAGGTCTCGTCCAACGGGGTGCGGATGGCGAGCTCCCCCGCCCCGGAGGCGGAGCGCGGCGGGGCGCTGCGGCACGAGTTCTCCCCCACCGAGCGGATCTCCACGTACATCACCACCGTCCTGGCCGGTCCCTACCACCGGGTGACGGGCGAGTGGCGGCACTCCTTCGAGGACGGCAGCCGGATGACCGTGCCGCTGGCCCTGTACTGCCGGGCCTCGCTGGCCGAGCACCTCGACGCCCGGGAGCTGTTCGACCTCACCCGCCAGGGGCTGACGTTCTTCACCGAGCTGTTCGACCACCCGTACCCGTTCGGCAAGTACGAGCAGGCGTTCGTGCCGGAGTACAACCTCGGGGCGATGGAGAACCCGGGGCTGGTCACGTTCACCGAGGAGTACCTGTTCCCGGACGGGGCGACCCGCGCCCAGTACCAGGGCCGGGCGAACACGCTGATGCACGAGATGTCCCACATGTGGTTCGGGGACCTGGTGACCATGAGCTGGTGGGACGACCTGTGGCTGAAGGAGTCCTTCGCGGAGTTCATGGGCGCCCACGCGTCGGTGCAGGCCACCGATTTCGAGGAGGCGTGGATCGCCTTCGCCGACCGGCGCAAGGCGTGGGCGTACCAGCAGGACCAGCTCCCGACCACGCACCCGGTGGTCGCCGACGTCCCGGACCTCGAGGCCGCCCGGCAGAACTTCGACGGCATCACCTACGCCAAGGGCGCGGCGGTGCTCAAGCAGCTCGTCGCGTTCGTGGGCTACGGCCCGTTCGTCGACGCGTGCCGCGCCTACTTCCGCCGCCACGCCTACGGGTCCACCACGCTGGAGGACTTCCTGGCCGTGCTCGAGGAGGCCTCCGGGCGGGACGTGCGCGGATGGGCGGACTCCTGGCTGTCCACCGCGGGGGTGTCCACCCTGAGCCTGGACCTCGCCCGGGACGACGACGGGGTGGTGACCTTCGCCGCGCTGCTGCAGGAGCCCGGCGCCGGGGCGCTGCGGCCGCACCGGCTGCTGCTCGGCGGCTACGAGCGCGGGCCCGGGGACGTGCTGGTGCGCACCGGCACGGTCGGCGTGGACCTGCCCGCGGCGGCCTGCGTGGAGGTCCCGGAGCTCGTGGGCTCGACCGCCCCGCTGCTCGTGGTCAACGACGAGGACCTGACCTACGCCAAGACCCGCCTGGACCCGCTGTCGCTGACCACGGCGCTGAGCTCCCTGTCCTCCGTGGAGGACGCCATGGCCCGGGCCCAGCTGTGGTCGGGGCTGTGGAACGCCGCCCGTGACGCCGAGCTGGACCCCGGCGACTGGGTGGGGGCCGTCCTGGACCACGGGTTCGCCGAGCCGCAGCCGGGGATGTTCGCCAACGCCGTGGAGCACGCCGTGCTGGCGGTGGAGCGCTACACCCCGCCGGCGCGGCGGGACCGGCTGCGGGGGCGGCTGCTCGACGCCGCCGTGCGCGAGCTGCGCCGGGCGGACCCCGGCAGCGACCGCCAGCTCGCCCTCGCCCGGCAGACCGCGCGCCTGGCCCGGCGCGACCGCTCCCACGACAGCTGGCTGCGGGACCTGCTCACCGGGGCGGACGCCCTGCCCGGGCTGGCGCTGGGCCCGGAGCTGCGCTGGAGGCTGTGGACCGCGCTGGTGGCCACGGCCCACGGCGCGGACCCGGAGCTGGAGGCGGCCGTGCAGCGCGAGCACGCCGCGGACCGCACCCGCACCGGGCAGATCGGGTGGGCCCGCACCCGGGCCGCCCGGCCCACCCCGGAGGCCAAGGCCGAGGCGTGGGAGGCGATCACCGGCGAGGGGCTGTCCAACGACCTGCTGACGGCCACGATCGCCGGGTTCCGGCTCGGCCCGGAGGACCTGCTGGCACCGTACCGGGAGCCCTACTTCGCCATGCTGGAGGAGGTCTGGGCGCGCCGGTCCATCGGGATGGCCACCCGCACGGTCGAGGGCCTCTACCCCTCGGACGCGGACCTGGAGCCGGGGCGGGACCCGCGGCACCACCCGGTGGTGGCGCGCACGGAGCTGTGGCTGAGCAACCACGCCGGGGCGCCGGCCGCGCTGCGGCGGATCCTGGTCGAGGAGCAGGACCACCTGCTGCGGGCCCTGCGCGCCCAGGCGGCGGCCCGCCCCTGACGCGCCCGGCCGCACGCCGCCGTCCTCCGGGTGCCCGGTCCGCCCGGCGCCGTCGGGGGCCGGCCCGTGGCCGGGGACGCCGCGCGGTGCCGGCGCCCCCGAGGGCACGGCAGCGCCCCCGGGTCGGGTCCCGGGGGCGGAGGGGTCGTGGGGTCAGGATCCCGGCGGGCAGCGGCCGGCAGGCCCGCCGCCCGGTGGGCGGCCGGTCCGGCGGCGCCGTCTCAGCCGGCGCGGCGGGCGGCCCGGCGCAGCACGCGCTCCACCGCGCGCTGGGCGTCCTCGTTGGACTTGAAGACCCGCCGGTCCAGGCTCTGGCCGAGGGACATCGAGGAGTTGCCCATCTGCAGCACGTTCACCGTGGTGTCGTTGGGGCGCTGGCGGCGCGGCTGGGGCTCCTGCGGGCCGGTCCGTGCGTCGTAGGCCATGGTGGATCCTTTCCGTGACCCCTCCAGTGTAGGAGGCCACCGTCCCGCTGAACAGGGCGCCGCCGGTCACGGCCCGCGCCGTCGCGCCCGGGCGGTGTAGCGGCCGCGGTCCACGGCCCGGCGCACCCACCAGGTGCGCGCGACCAGCACGAGGGACAGCGCGTGCAGGAGCAGCAGCAGCGCCCAGTAGGCCGCGGCCGCCCCCGGGGTGAAGGGCACCGACGCCGCGCCGGCGAGCATCAGCATCACGCACGCCTCCAGGTTCAGGGCGTAGCGCAGCGGGCGCATCACCCGCACCGACAGGTCGTGCTCGGGCTGCCGGTTGATCCAGGACAGCAGCACCGCGACCACGGACATCACGATCGACGCCGCCGCGGACGGCACCTGCCAGCCCGGGCCCAGCACCCGGTCGGGCACGGCCGCCACGAGCCCCACGAGCAGCAGGACCGCGGTGATCAGGCTCACCGCCACGGAGGCGAACGCCGTGATGCCCTGCCGGGCCGGCAGGATCACCATCTCGCAGAAGGCGTCGTCGAACCGGGACGTGGGCCGCAGCGCCAGGTGGCCGCGGACGGCGCCGGGCCACCGCTGCACGGTCCGGTCCTCGGCGAGGACGCGGTCCAGCGCCCGGTCCGGGCCGGTCCGGTCCTCCTCGGCGGAGAGGACCGTGAACTCGTGCAGCCGGACCTCCGCGGGCACCGTCAGCTCCAGGTGGAAGCTGCGGCAGGAGGCGAGGTCGTGCAGGCCCACCCGGCCGACCCAGGGCTTCCAGCAGTGCCGCAGCCGGTCCTGCGCCCGCGGCCGGCGGCCGGCGGCGTACTGCTCGTCCATGGCGTACTTGAGCA
Source organism: Kocuria sp. KH4 (assembly GCF_053711175.1). Classification (NCBI taxonomy): domain Bacteria; kingdom Bacillati; phylum Actinomycetota; class Actinomycetes; order Micrococcales; family Micrococcaceae; genus Kocuria; species Kocuria sp. KH4. The sequence goes on along the minus strand of NZ_JBSJYX010000024.1, from coordinate 14,893 downwards.
CCAGCCGCCGGCCGGCGAGCTCGGCGGGCAGCGCGAAGGTCAGCAGGAACCCGCGGGCCAGCTGGTCGGCGACCGTGGTGAACAGGGCGAAGTCGCCGTCCCAGTCCTCGGCGTCCTCCGCCGAGAGCCGGCCTCGGGCGATCAGCCCGGCCACGACCGCGCGCAGGTGCTCGCAGTGGGCCCAGAACCGGTCGAGGGCGTCCTCCACGCGCAGCTCCGGCGCGTGCACGATCGCGGGCACGTGCCGCTCGGCCAGCAGGGCGGCCTCGGCCGGCGGCAGCTGCTCCGGGATGAGCCCGCGCAGCAGCAGCTCGGCGAGCGCCCCGTTGTCCTCGGTGCCGAGCACGGGGGCGGGCTCCCCCTCGCACTCGGCGTCGAAGTTGCGCAGGGGCTGCTTGGCCTGGATGGTGACCGGCACCAGCAGCCGGCCGGCGGCGTCGGCCGGCCACGGGTCGTGGGCGGCGAGGTCCACGTCGAGGGAGACCTTCCGGCGGGTGACGCCGTCGGGGCTCATGAGCACGGACTCCACACGGCGGTGGATCCAGCCGCGGGGGCTGAGGAACAGCGTGCGGAGCACGTCGACGTCCACGGCCGGGCGGTCGGGCTCGGGCGGGGGGACCTGGCCCTGGGGCATCCGCACCTCCTCTCCGGCCCCGGTCCGGCTCTCGTCCCGGGGCGGGCACCGGGACGGGCCCCGGGGCCCGCCCCGGCGTCCTGATCGGTGCCCATTGCACCAGCCGGCCCGGACACCGTAGGGACCGGGCCGGCGGGGGCCGGGCCTGAACGGGCCGGTGGGGGAATCGTGAGAAGCTATTGACGACTTGCCGCCCCAGCTCCACCGAGGGAGACCATGACCGACTACGCGCTCAACGACCGCGGCTCTCTGGAGATCGTCACGGAGAACTTCTACGACACCGAGATCATGCGGGTGTTCGGCGGTCTGTCCTTCGGCAAGCTGCGGACCTGGACGGGCAATGCGGCGCTCGTGCCGGAGCCGGACAACCCCTTCGACCCGCACACGGTCTCGGTGCGGATCGGCCCCAACAAGGTCGGCCACCTCGCCCAGCAGGACGCGCAGCGGTACTGGCCCTACCTGGCCCGGGTGATCGCCTCCGGGTTCACGCCGGTGGCCCCGCTCAAGCTCGACGCCACCGTGCTGCGCCAGGACGGTCAGGCGGAGGTCGACGCGACGGCGCGGCTGTCGATCGCGGCCCCGGACCTGCTGTTCCCCCTCAACACGCCCCCGACGCACGCGACCGTGCTGCCGCAGGGGCCCTCGATCAAGGTCCTGGACGAGCAGGAGTTCGCCGAGTACCTGCACAGCGTGGTGCCGCCGTCGGGCGAGGGCCGGGTGATGCTGACCCTGGAGGCGAACAAGGTCAAGAACCATCACGGGCAGGTCGTGGACACCGTGGACGTGCTCTACGAGCGCCGGCAGGTGGGCCGGCTCTCCACCCAGATGTCCCAGCAGTTCATCCCGATCATCAACCACGCGTTCCAGCACGAGCTGCTCACCGCGGTGTGGGGCACGGTCCGCGGCTCCGCCTTCGAGGTGTCGATGACCATCCAGGCCGCCCGCCCGGAGGAGATCCCGGCGGAGTGGTTCGAGCGCCTGCCCAACGACGTCCCCGAGCTGCTCCCGCCCGCCGACAGCTACCCGGTGCCGGACGCCTACGTCCCCGCCGAGGCCGACCGCTCCCGCAACGCCAAGAAGTGGCGCAAGGGCCTGACCGTGACCGGGCCGGGCGCCGCCGGCGCCGAGCGCGCGGGGCAGGACGAGGACGTCTCCGCCCAGCGCTCCTCCGCCCGGCCCCGCCCCGGCGCCCCCGGGCGGGTGGGCGTGGCCGTCTGGGCGCTGCTGGCGGTGACCGTGCTGCTGGCCGGGGTCGGGGCGGTGTTCCTGGGGATCGAGCCGCTGGTCAGCGCGCTGTGCTTCATCGTGGCGGTGGCCACCGGCTTCATGTCCTTCTACCTGGCCCGGATGAGCACCGGAGTGGCCGGCCGATGATCAGCCGCCGCGAACGCTTCCTGCAGATCCTCGAGGTGCTCTCCAAGCACGGCTTCGGCTTCGCCCTCGGCGGGATCAAGGAGGAGTGGCGGGCGCCGCTGGCCCGGGTGCGGCTGATCGACCCGAACAAGCTCTACAGCCAGCCGGTGCACCTGCGCCAGGCCCTCGAGGAGCTGGGCCCCACCTTCGTGAAGCTGGGGCAGCTGGTCTCCACGCGCCCGGACCTCCTGCCGCCGCGCTACGTCCAGGAGCTCACCCGGCTGCAGGACAACTCGCCGCCGGTGCCGCCGGAGCAGATCCGCGCGATGATCGAGTCCGAGCCCGACTCCGCGGCCGAGGAGATCCTCGCCCAGATCGACCCCGCCCCGCTGGCCACCGGCTCGATCGGCCAGGCCCACGCCGCCGTCTACCACGGCGTCGACGTGGTCGTGAAGGTGCGCCGGCCCGGCGTCGTCGAGGAGGTCAACCGGGACCTGGAGATCCTCGCGGAGCTGGCCAAGCTGCTGTCCACCTACTGGCCGGCCGTGGAGCACTTCGACCTCGCCGGGCTCGCGGACGAGTTCGCGCAGTCCCTGCGGGACGAGCTGGACTACCTCACGGAGGCCCGCAACGCCCAGCGGATGGCGGAGAACTTCCGGGGCGACCCCCGGGTGCACGTCCCGGAGATCTTCTGGGAGGCCTCCACCTCCCGGATCCTCACCATGGAGCGGATCCGCGGGATCAAGATCAACGACTACCCCGCGCTCGAGGCGGCCGGCCTCGACCGGCACCTGCTGGCCGTGGACTCGACCGAGGCCATCTGCCGGATGATCTTCGAGCACGGCTTCTTCCACGCCGATCCCCACCCCGGCAACCTCTTCGTGGAGGCCGGCGGGCGGATCGGCATCATCGACTTCGGCATGATGGGGACCCTGACCGACGAGTTCCGCGACCACCTGGTCACCCTCATGCTCGGGGTGGTGCAGCAGAACCCCCGGCGCGCGGCGGCCGGGCTGCTCGGGATGACGTCACAGGAGGAGGACGTCAACAAGCGGGAGCTGGACCGCGACGTGGGGATCATGCTGGGCCGCTACGCCAACAAGCCGCTGCAGGAGGTGCGGGTGGGCCACCTCATGGGCGACCTCATCGGCCTGCTGCGCCGCTACCGGATGCACCTGCCGCGCGAGTCCGCCCTGTTCCTGCGGATGCTCGTCACGGCCGAGTCCGTGGGCACGGGCCTGGACCCGGACTTCGACCTGGTCACGGTCCTCACCCCCTACGCCCAGCGCTTCGTCCTGCACCGCCTCTCCCCCGAGGTCCTCGTCAAGCGGCTGCGGGACACCGTGGAGGACGCCGTGCAGATGGGCGTGGAGGCCCCGGAGTACCTGCGCCGGCTGATCGTGGTCCTGGAACGGGGCGGCTTCGACGTCCACCTGCGCGCCGACGAGTTCGAGCCGCTGCTCAAGCGCGGCGAGAAGATCGGCCACCAGGTGGTCGCCGGGGCGGTGATCGCCGCGTCCATCAACGGGCTGGCCCACATCCTGGCCTCGGACCCGGAGCGGTGGCGCCGGTACCACACGCCGCTCATCGCCGGCGGGGCGACCACCGTGGGCACCCTCACCGGCTACCTGGTGCTCTCCACCAACGTGCCCAAGGTCCGGCGCCTGGCCCGCACCATCCGCGTCCGCCGCCGCTTCTGAGCACCGCCGGTCGCCGCCGGGCCGCCCGCCGGCCCGCGTCCGAACGGGCCCCCACCGGGCCCCGGACGGGGTCCGGCGAAGTGTCCCGGCGGTAGTCACACCGGGGTCACACCGCGGGCCGGATCATGGCCGTGCGACCGGCGGGCCCGGGACCCGCCCCGGCGGACGGGCTCGACGTCCCGCCCCGGTCGCGGCCACCGTCCACCGCGGCGGGAGCACCGTGCCACCGGCCGGTCCCGCCCCGCGTCGAGGAGCGCACCATGACCACACGCGACCTTCCGCACGACCGGGCCGCCGCCCCCGGCGGCGTCTCCCGGAGGAACCTCATCACGGCCGGGGCGGTGCTGGGCGCCGGGGCGGCCCTGGGCTCGGCCCCGGCCGGCACCGCGGCCCCCGTGACCACCACCGCCTGGTCCGGGTGGGATGACCTGGGCGGGGTCTGCCGGTACGGCACCGGCCTGTCCTCCTGGGCCCGGGGCCGGCTCGACGCCTTCGTCGTCGGCACCGACGAGGCGCTCTACCACAAGTGGTACGACCGCGGCTGGAGCGACTGGGAGAGCCTCGGAGGCCGGCTGAGGTCCAATCCCGCGGCCGTCTCCTGGGACCGGGACCGGATCGACTGCTTCGGCATCGGCACCGACGGCGCCCTGTGGCACCGGTGGTGGGACGGGCGCCGCTGGAACGGCTGGGAGAGCCTGGGCGGGCGGTGCCGCGGCGGCGTGGGGGTCTCCTCCTGGGCACGCGACCGGCTGGACTGCTTCGTGCTCGGCACGGACCGCGCCCTGTGGCACAAGTGGTGGAACGGGCGCCGCTGGAGCGGCTGGGAGAGCCTCGGCGGCCGACTGCGGTACAACCCCTCCGCGGTGTCCTGGGACCGGGACCGGATCGACTGCTTCGGCATCGGCACCGACAGCGCCCTGTGGCACACGTGGTGGAACGGCCGCCGCTGGAGCGGCTGGGAGAGCCTCGGCGGCGTCTGCCGGGGCGGGACCGGCGCCTCGTCCTGGGCCCGGGGCCGGCTCGACTGCTTCGTGGTCGGCACCGACGACGCCGTGTGGCACCGGTGGTACGACCGCGGCTGGAGCGGCTGGGAGAGCCTCGGCGGGCGGGTCAAGCACAACCCCTCGGCGGTCTCCTGGGCCCGCGACCGGATCGACGTGTGCGCGATCGGCAGCGACGACCGGCTCTACCACAAGCGGTGGGACTGACCCGCGCCGCACCGCCCCGGCCCGGATCCCGCCGTCGGGGTCCGGGCCGGGGCGGTCGCACCCGGTGCGGGGGCGACATGTCGTTGACTTTCCCCGGGGCCGCGGCCCAGCATGGCGGTGAGCCCATGGTACGGACATCGTGCCTGGTCAGCCGGGGGGAGGCAGGTCATGGGCGAGCGGGCGACGATCGCGCTGCGGCTGCTGGGATGCTGGGACGCCACGGTGCGGGGCACCCGGGTGCCGACGGGGTCGCGGCAGCAGCGGCTGCTGGCCGCCCTGGCGGTCCACGGCCCCCGCTCCCGGGCCTACCTCGCCGGGCTGCTGTGGCCGGAGGTCCCGGAGGACCACGCGCTGGGCAGTCTGCGGGCCGCCGTCTTCACGCTGTCCCGCCGCCTGCCGGGGGCGGTGGTGTGCCGGGGAGGCACCCTGGCGCTGTCCGAGGCGGTCGAGGTGGACCTGCACCGCCTGCTCGAGCTGGTGGTGCGCCCGGTGGCGTCCTGGTCCACGGCGCGGGACGACGCGTGGGTGCTGGACCGCCCCGGCGTGGAGCTGCTGCCGGGGTGGTACGACGACTGGGTCCTCACCGAGCAGGCCCGGCTGCGGGAGCTCTACGTCAACGCCGTGGAGGAGCGCGCCGAGTTCTGCCTGGCCCACGGCGATATCCACCACGCCCTGGCCCTGGCCCGCACCGTCCGCGACGCCGCGCCCCTGCGGGAGAGCACCGTGTGCCTGCTCATCCGCGCGCACCTGGGGCTGGGCAACGGTGCCGAGGCGCGGCGGACGTTCGAGAGCTTCCGCGCCCTGGTGGCGCAGGAGCTGGGCGAGCAGCCCTCCGAGCGCGTGCGCGGGCTGCTCCAGCCCCTGCACCGGGGCTGACGCCCGGGCGCCCCGGACCCGCCCGGGGCGCCGTCGTGGCGGTCCCGGCCCGGGGGCCGGACCGCCACGGGGGGCTCAGCCGCGGGTCGGCGGCATCTCGATGTGCACGACCTTGACCTGGGTCATCTCGTCCAGCAGCTCCGGCCCGTAGCCGAAGCCCGCGCCGCTGGCCCGCCGCGGCTGCGCCGCCCCGCCCGGGGCGCCGCCGAAGACGTTGTTGACCTTCAGCGTGCCCACCGGCAGCTCCGCCACGGCCTGCTGGGCATGGGCGATCCGCCCGGTCAGGACGGTCGCGGCCAGCCCGTAGCGGTCGGCCGCGGCCAGCCGCAGGCCCTCCGCGAAGCTGTCCACCACCTGGACCGGGGCCACGGGCCCGAAGGTCTCCTCCGCCATGACGGTCATTCCCGGGCCGCACTCGCGCAGCACGGTGGCCGGGTAGAAGGCCCCGGGGCCCTCGGGCACCCGCGCCCCCTCCAGCACGACGGCGCCCGCGGCGACGCTGTCGGCGACCTGGCGGTGGACCTCCTCCCGCATCCGCTCGTCGACCAGGGGCGCGAGCGAGCCCTCGGCGTTGCGCCGGCGCGCCTGCTCGGCCAGGGCCGCCAGGAACGGCTCGGCCACGGCGCGGTGGACGTAGATGCGCTCGACCGCCACGCAGATCTGCCCCACGTTGGCGAAGGCCCCCAGGGCCGCCTGCTCGGCGGCCCAGGCGGGGTCGACGTCGTCGTCGACCACGAGGGCGTCGTTGCCGCCGTTCTCGCGGATGACGTGCGCGCCCGTGCCCACGGCGGCGCGGGCGATGGCCTCCCCGGTGGCCGTGGAGCCGACGTGGGCCAGGACGTCGACGTCGGGCAGGCCCGTGAGCAGCTCGCCGACGGCCGCCCCGCCGCTCACGGTGCCCAGCACCCCGGCGGGCAGGGCCTCGGCGAGGACCTCCCCGAGGCGGGCCCCGACGTGCGGGCAGCGCTCGCTGGGCTTGTGCACCACGGTGTTGCCCGAGACCAGGGCCGCCCCGAGCAGGCCCGCGGCCACCGCGACGGGGTCGTTCCACGGGGTGAGAGCGACGACGACGCCGCGCGGCTCCGCCACGGTGTAGTCCGACGCCAGCACGTCGCCGCGCAGGCTGCGGCCCCGGTGCACGGGCCCGAGCTCGGCGTACTGGTAGAGGGTGCCGATCCCGGCCTCGACCCCGCCGAGGGCCTCCTCGAAGGGCTTGCCGGTCTCGCGGGTGTTGAGCTCGGCGAGCTCCCGGGCGTGCTCGGCCAGGCGGTCGGCGGCCGCCCGCAGGGCCCTGCCGCGCTGCTCGGGGGCCGTGCGCGCCCAGTCCCGGGCGGCGGCGCGCGCGGCGGCGACCGCGGCGCGGACCTCGTCCTCGCCGGCCGCGGCCACGGTGCCCACCACGGACCCGTCCCGCGGGTCCAGCACGGTGAGCTCGGTGGTCGGGTCGGTCGTCGGTGCTGCGGTGGTCATGGATCTCCTGTTCCGTCGGGAGGACGCCCTCCGGCCGCGAGAAGGAGCCGGGAGGTCCGGGGCTGTCCCGATGAGCATACTTACCGACGGCCCGGGAGCGGTTACGGTAGCAGTGACCAGGCCGCCGCACCCGCGGGGGCCTGCCCCCTGTTCCGACGAGGAGCAGCACGTCCGCCCGCGGCGCCGTCCGCGGGCGGAGCAGTGCCCAGCAGAGAGGAAGTTGCATGAGTTTCCAGCCCACCAACCCCGGTCGCGTCCTGATCACCGGTGGTGCCTCCGGGCTCGGCGCCGCGGTGGCCGCGGCGGTCCGCGACAACGGCGGCACCCCCATCGTCCTGGACCGGGACATCAGCGCGCTGAGCGGCGTGAGCGCCTACGAGGTCGACGTCGCCGACACCGCCGCCGTCACCGAGACGGTCCGGCGGGCCGTGCAGGAGGCCGGGGGCCTGGACGCGGTCGTCACCGCCGCCGGCATCGACCGCTGCGGCCGGCTCGAGGACGTGGAGACCGCCGAGTGGGAGAAGGTCGTGCAGGTCAACCTCTTCGGCACGGTCTCCACCGTGCGGGCGGCGCTGCCCGCGCTGCGGGAGTCGCGCGGACGGGTGATCACGGTCGCCTCGACCCTGGCGCTGAAGGGCGTCTCGGACGCCACCGCCTACTGCGCGTCCAAGTTCGGGGTGCTCGGCTTCAGCCAGGCCCTGGCCGCCGAGCTCAAGGGCGAGGTGGGCGTGACCCAGCTCATCCCGGGCGGGATGAAGACCCGGTTCTTCGACGACCGCGACGAGCAGTACAAGCCCCAGGACGACTCCCAGCTCAACGACCCGGAGAACGTGGCCAACGCGGTCCTGTTCGCCCTCGCCCAGCCGGCCGGCTGCGAGATCCGCGAGCTGTTCATCGCCCACGCCGAGGAGGGCTCCTGGCCGTGACCGGCTGAGCGGATGCGGCGGCCCCCGGTCCCCGGGAGCCGCCGCATCGCCGCTGATGAGCGGGGGTGCTGTCCCCACAACCGACCACAGATCCCACGGCACATCGGATGCATGCGCATCTAGAATGGGGGTCGATCCCCGTCCCGGCAGAAAGGCGCGATCCCACCGTGGACACTCCCCTCGCCACCGCGCTGGCCGGCCTGCCGCGCATCGTGCGCTGCCTCGACGCCCACGGGCGTCCCGTGAGCCTCTCCGGGCGCACCCTGAGCCGCTCCTCCACCCAGCTGCAGGAGCTGCTCCGCAGGGCCTACGCCGGCGTCCGCGGCGACGCGCCCACCGAGGAGGTCACGGTGTCCTTCCTCGAGGAGCAGGACGGGAGCCTGCAGCTGGAGTACCTGGTGGTGGACCGCACCCGGAGCCACCGCGGCCTCCGCGGCCGGCGCCGCGCCCGGGACCGCGCGCGGGACAGCCAGCGCGCGCTGGCGCAGGCGGCGCTCGTGGTGGCCGGCGCCGTGGACATCCTGGGGGTGCTCTCCTCGGCGGCCGCGGCGCGGTGGAGCGACGGCGACAACCCGGACTTCGCCGACGTCGTGCTCGACGGCGTGCGCACCGTGCGCGTGCCCGCGGCCGTGCGCACGCTGCTGTGCGACGAGGAGGCCCTCGAGTCGCTGCGGGGCGTGCTGGCCATGTTCCTGGACGACGACGTGGAACGGCTGGTGATCGGCCGGGACCCGGAGATGCTGGGCCGGTACCACGAGTCGGTGGTCTCCCGCTCCCCCGCCCTGCTGCGCTTCCTGGAGGGCGCGCCGCCGCTCGGCGGCGCGGACCCGGACCGGGACTGAGCGCCGGTCCCGCCCGTCGGTGCGGGCGGGACGCCCGCCGACGGAACCGGACCCGCCGGTGCCGCACCGTGCGCCCGCCCCGGCGCCCGCCCCGGCGCCCGCCCGGGCCCGGCGCACCGGGTGTCGGAGCCGGTGCGCATACTGGGCCGGGACACCGCACGGGACGGGAGGACGGGCACGTGGGACTGATGGCGCCGCTGCAGGAGCGGCTGCGGACCACCTTCGCGGGGCAGGCGGACGGCATTCCCGCGTGGGAGCTGGCCCTGGCCGACGGCGAGGACGCCGGCCACTTCCGGCCGGGCTCCGCGGTGTGGGCGGTGCACGGCTCCATGGCCACCATCCCGGCCGGGGTGCGGGCGCTGCTCACCCAGGCGCTCCACCCGGGCGCGCTGGCGGGCGTGGTGGAGCACTCCGACTACCGGCGGGACCCGCTGGGACGCCTGGCGGGGACCATCCGCTGGATCTTCACCGTCACCTACGGGGACACGGGCGCCGCGCAGCGCGCCTCCGCCCACGTGCGCAGGCTGCACGAGAGCGTGCGCGGCACCTACACCGGGGCCGACGGCCTCCGGCGGCCCTACTGCGCCAACGACCCCGACCTCACCGAGTGGGTGCACCTGGCGTTCACGGACGCGTTCCTGCGCTCCCACCAGCGGTGGGGCGGGCCGATCCCGGGCGGCCCGGACGCCTACGTGCGGGAGTGGGCGGTGGCCGGGCGGCTGATGGGCGTGGCCGACCCGCCGCGGTCCGAGGCGGCGCTCGCCGCCCGGATGCGGGCGTTCGGCCCCGAGCTCGCGGGCGGGGCGCGGGTGGACGACGTCGTGGGGTTCCTGCGCCGCCCGCCCCTGGACCCGATGCTCCTGCCGGGCTACCGGGCGCTCTTCGCGGCCGTCGTGGACGCCCTGCCCGAGGAGCGGCGGGAGCTGCTCGGCCTGCGCCGTCCCCGCCTGGGCCCCGTGCCCCTGCCCACCCGGGGGGCCGCGGGACTCACCCTCGCGGTCGTCGGCCGCGCCCTCGGGCGGACCGGGCCGAGCGAGGCCGCCGCCCGGCGGCGGCTGCGGCGCCTGGGCCTGCTCTGACCGCGCCGTGGCTCCGGGCCCGCCGCGGCCCGTGACGTCCGCCGGGCTCCTCCGCCGCGACCCCGGAAGCGCCGCGGCTCAGGCCGTGGCCTCCTGCGGCCCGGCCCGGCCGGTCAGGTGGTCGTAGACCTCGGCGGCCTCGGCCGCCACGGCCTGCCAGGTCCGCGCCGGGACCGTCCGGCGCCGCGCCTCCTCGCCCAGGCAGCGGCGCACCGCGGGGCACTCGAGCAGCATCTGCAGGACCGTGGCGAGGGTCTCCGGGTTTCCCGCCGGGGTCAGCAGCCCGGTGATCCCGTCGGCCACCGTCTCGGCGAGGGCCGGCAGCCGGGAGGCGACCACCGGGGTGCCGGTGGCCAGGGCCTGCACGGCCGCGACCGGGACCGCGGAGCGGGTGGCGGGCTCGTCCCGGCGCGGGGCCACGAACACGTCGAAGGCCTGGTGGTGCAGCAGCACCTCCTCGCCGGCGAGCGGCCCGGTGAACCGCACGCGCCCGGCCTGCCCCAGCCGCTGCGCCAGCGCCTCCAGCTCGGTCCGGGCGGGACCGTCGCCGACGACCACCACGACCAGCTCGGGCACCCGCTCGGCCACCAGCGCCGCGGCGCGCAGCAGGTCGTCGAGGCCCTCGCGCCCGACCAGGTCCGCGACGGCGCCCACGACCGGGACGGACGCGGGCAGCCCGAGGACCCGACGGGCCTCCCGCCGGGGGCGCGGGTCGGCGAGGTAGGGCCCGTCCACGGCCGGGGGCGCGACCCGGGCCGGCACCGGGCCGGTCGGCAGGGCGCGGGTGAGGTCCCGGACCCGGTTCCGCATGGCGCGGCTCGGGGCGACCACGTCGTCCGCGGCGGACAGCAGCTCCGCCTGCCGGGCGCTGGACATCCGGTAGCGCTCGCTCACGGCGGCCTCGGCGGGACGGGTGGCCGCCCACCGGTCGGCGGGCAGCTCCCCCACCTCGTACACCCACGGCACCCCCAGGGCCTCCGCGACCGCCCGGGTGAGGAGGGCGTTGCCGGTGTGGCTGGTGGTGCGCAGCACCGCGGGACGGGCCCGCAGCGCCAGCTCCAGGAGCGCCTGCGCCTCCTGCTGCAGCCGGCCCGTGACCGTGCCCGTCCGGTCCGCGGGGAGGATGCGGTGGTAGGCGACGCCGTCCACGGTCCAGCCGGTCGCGGCACGCCGGGGCGCGGCGTCCGGGGACGGGCCGGGGCGCACGACGGCGGTCACGGCCCAGCCCGAGGCCGCGGTCGCGGAGAGCAGGGAGTGGGCCCGGGGGGCGCGGCGGTGCGGCGGGGCCCCGGCGAGCACGTGCAGCACCGAGGCCGGGTTCGGCCGGTAGCCGACCACCGGCGTCAGGGCGGGACGCCAGCCCGAGAGCAGCCGCAGCTCCTCCTCGTAGCGGTGCAGCTGCCGGCGCTCGCGGGCGGTGGCCCGGCCGGCGGACACCGCCCGGCGCAGCCCGACCACCGCCTCGGAGACCCGTCCCACGTGCCGGTGCCGCCGGGCGCGCGTCCCGGCGAGGCCCCGCGTGCCGGGGGGCACGAGGGCGAGGTAGCGGTCCGCCTCGGCGACCCTGCCCGCCGCGAGGGCGAGCTCCGCGAGCCGGTGGGCCGTGCGGGGGCCGGGCCGGGCGTGCTCGGCGCGCCGCAGCCGGGCGGCGAGGTGCCGGTCCATGCCCGGGCCGGCGGCCGGGCCGCGGGCCACCGCGGCACCGGCCTGGGGCCACGGGCTGCGCAGCAGCACCCGGGCGGCGGGCCGGGCGGCGAGGGTGGTCAGCAGACGGGCGGGCGACGGCCGCGGGGGCGCGGTCGCGTCGTCCGGGGACAAGGGGCGGGGGGTGTGCGGCATGGCTCTCTCGCGGGGGTCAAGAGGGGCCGTCCCGGTCGATCACGGGGCGTGCTGCGGGCGGGGAAGGGAAACCCGCCGGAGCGGGGAACCCGGCGGGGCACTACTGATCGTCGGGGCTCAGCGTAGCAAGATATCCGCCCAGACGGCCCTCCCCGATGGCCTCGCCGACCCCGGCCATCGCCTCGAGGTCCGGCACCACCACCGACTGCCCGTCCGGGGACCAGCCGAGGCCCAGCTGCGGGGCGGTGGCCATGTGCAGGTTCCCGCCGGAGAGGCCGAGGAGGTCGGGGGCCAGCCCGGCGACCCACCGGGCGTCGAGACCCTCGCTGACCACCAGGTAGGGCGAGAAGTCGTCGACCACGGCGTGCAGCCGGAACGGGTTGAGCAGCGTCTGCGGGGCCAGCGCCCGTTCCAGCGCCGCCCGGACGTAGGTGCGCTGGTTGGCCACCCGCTGGAAGTCGCCGTCGGCGAAGGCCTTGCGCTCCCGGACGAACTCGAGGGCCCGCGCCCCGTCCATGTGCTCGGGGCCCTGCTCGAACGTCATGCCCTCGTTCGAGACGAAGTCCTGGGGCACGTCGACCGTGACCCCGCCCAGCGCGTCGGTCAGCGCCTGGAACCCGGCGAAGTCGACCTCGGCGACCTGGTCGACCCGGGTGCCGACGAGCTCCTCGACCGTCTCGACCATCAGGGGCACGCCCCCGACGTCGAGGGCCGCGTTGATCTTGGCCTCCCCCACGCCGGGGATCGGCACCCAGGTGTCCCGCAGGATCGAGAGCACGTAGGCCTCGCCGCCGTCCTCGGGCAGGTGCACGAGCATGATGGTGTCCGCCCGCTGCCCCTCCACGCCCACGTCCGCCCGTCCGCCGGGCTGGGTGTCGGCGCCCAGCACCAGCACGGTGGTGCCGCGGTCCTGGGCCGAGCCCGCGGCGGGGCGGGTGGACTCGGCCGGGAAGGCGTCCGCCAGGGTCTGCTTCCGGGCGTCGAAGGTCCGCCCGAGGTTCCCGAGGAACAGTGCGGCGGCCAGGGTCGGCACGAGCACCAGGCCCAGCAGCACGAGCAGCACCCGCCGCACGGGGTGCCGGGGGCGGGGCGGGACCGGCGCGGGGACGCGGTCGTGGTCGGCGAGGGACATGGACGGCTCCGGGATCGGCGGGGACGGCGGGCGGGGCGCCGCGCCGGGCGGCGCCCCGCCGCCCATGCTAGGCCTCCGCCGCTGCGGGATCCCTGGGAACGGGGGCCGCCGCGGCTCAGGGCACGCGGGTGAGCCACTCCCGGGTGCCGAACTTCGTGTCGACGAGCTCGCGGGCCGCGGCGAGCTCGTCCTCGCCCACCGCTCCGGGCACGGCCGCGTAGCGCCCGGTGAAGACCTCCATCAGCTTCGCCACGACGTCGGCCCGGGCCATGCCGGTCTGGCGCCGCAGCGGGTCCAAGCGCTTCTTGGCCGAGCGGTGCCCCTTGTCCGAGAGCTTCTCCCGGCCGATCCGCAGGACCTCGGTCATCTTCCGGGCGTCGATGTCGTAGCTCATCGTCACGTGGTGGACCATGCCGCCGCCGGCGAAGCGCTTCTGCGCCGCCCCGCCGATCTTGCCGTGCTCCGTGGCGATGTCGTTGAGCGGGACGTAGAAGGCCTCCAGGCCCATCTCGTGGAACGCCTGCATCACCCACTGGTCGAGGAACGGGTAGGACTCCGAGAAGCTCAGCCCGTCCACGAGGGTCTGGGGCAGGTAGAGGGAGTAGGTGATGCAGTTGCCGGCCTCCATGAACATGGCGCCGCCGCCGGACACGCGCCGCACCACGGAGATGCCGTGCCGCCGGGCCCCCTCCGGGTCCACCTCGTTGCGCAGGGACTGGAAGGAGCCGATCACCACGGACGGCTCGTCCCAGTCCCACAGCCGCAGCGCGGGCCGGCGCCGGCCCGCGCCCACCTCCCGGGCCAGCACCTCGTCCAGGGCCAGGTTCTCCACGGTCGGGCGGACCGTGGGCGGGATGACCTCCCACGCGTGGTCGTCCCACGTGGTGGCCCGGGCCAGGGCGCGGCGCACCGCGGTGGCGATCGCCTCCGGGGAAAAGCCGAACAGGACGACGTCGTCCGCCAGGCCCGCCCGCACGGCCCCGGCGATCCGCGCCGGGGACGCGTCCTCCTCCAGCCCGGTGAGCGCCGCGTTGATGTCCTCGAGGGCCTCGTCGGGCTCCAGGAAGAAGTCCCCGTTGATCGACACGTCGGCCAGGCGGCCGTCGACGACGCTGAGGTCGGCGACCACGAGCTTGCCGCCCACCACCTTGAACTCCCCGTGCCGCCGCTCGTGCTGGTCCATCCGTGCTCTCCCGTCTCGCGTGCCCTCGGTCCCGGGCCAGCCTACGCCCGGCGGGCGCCCGGGGCCCCGGCGCGCGGACCGGCCCCCGGGCACGACGCAGGCCCGGACCGAACCGGTCCGGGCCTGCGGGCGGCGCTGCGGGGTCCCGCGTGCGGGAGGGGCGTCAGCTGCCGGACTTGCCGAAGTTCTTGAAGCGGGCGTTGAAGCGCTCCACGCGGCCGGCGGAGTCCATGATGCGCTGCTTGCCCGTGTAGAACGGGTGGGACTCCGAGGAGATCTCGACCTCGATGATCGGGTACTCGTTGCCGTCCTCCCACGTCTCGGTCTTCTGCGAGGTGGCGGTGGAGCGGGTCAGGATGGTCTTGCCGGAGGCCAGGTCGCGGAAGAGGACCGGGTGGTAGTCCGGGTGGATGTCAGTCTTCATGGGGTTCAAACCTTCTGTCGGTGCCTGGATTTTGCCAGGCACGGCTTCGCTCGGTGGACGGTGCGCCGTCGTCGTCCGGCCGCGGTCCCGTGCGGGGGACGCGCGCGCGGTCCCGTGCGGGAGGCACCAGCGGTCCAGCGTACCGGATCCGGGCCGCCAGGTCACACCCCGCACGGCGGCGGGCCCCGCCGCACCCCGGGCCCCCGCCCCCCCCCGCGGGCGCCCGG
>NZ_JBSJYX010000023.1:0-74047 GCF_053711175.1 Kocuria sp. KH4 | reverse complement strand
CGCTGAGCGCGATCGGCGGCTGAGAGGACACCGTGCTGATCCGTTACTGCGCCGCCGCCCGCGCCGCGGCCGGCACCGACAGCGACACCCTCCCGCTGCACCGGCCCACCACCCGCCGGCAGGTGGAGGCGATCCTGGCCCGCACCCACCCCCACCCCCCACCCGGGCAACCACCCCTGGCCCAGGTCCTGGCCCGCTCCAGCTACCTCCTCGACGGCACCGCCTGCCCCGACCCGCACACCGTGCTCACCGACACCGCCGTCCTCGACGTCCTCCCACCCTTCTCCGACGGTTGAGCGCCCCGGGCGCCGCCGGATCGGCTCACCCGGCGCGCGGCGACCCCACGCGCCGGGGCAGGAGCCAGCCGGCCAGGACCACGGCTCCCGGCAGGGCGGAGACCAGGGTGAGCAGGCCGTAGCCGAGGGAGATCGTGAAGCCCGTCGCGGCGGGCAGCCCGTGGGCCGTCGCGGCCAGGGTGGTGGCCCCCTCGCGCGGGCCCCAGCCGCCCACGCCCACGGGCACCGACATGCCGGCCAGGCCGAGCACCGTGGTGCCCCACAGCTCCGGCAGGGACGCCTGCGGGGCGGTGCGCAGGGCCGCCAGCAGGAACAGCGCCTGGTAGCAGGCCCAGACCAGCACCGACAGGGACCACACGGCGGCCCGGTCCCGGGGCGGGGAGCCGCTCGTGGCGCGCCAGGCGACCGCCCCCACGGCGAGGGCCCCGGCGCCGAGGGCCGCGGCCGCCCAGGGCCCGACCGCCAGGGCCGGGACGACGCCGGCCGCGAGGAGCACGGAGGTCCCGGCCAGCCGCTCGCCCACCACGGAGCTCCCGGCCCCGGGCCAGGAGTCGCCGCGCCGGCGCCGGCGCAGCACCCGTACCGCGTCCCCGGTCACGCCGCCGGGCAGGAGCAGGTTGACGAGCCCGGCCGCCCAGCACTCGCCCAGGGCCTCGCGGAAACCGATCCGCGTCCCGCCGCTGCGGGCCACGAGCCGCCACCGCTGGGCCTGGGCCGCGGTGGCCACGAGCCCGGCGAGCAGCGCCAGGACCACGGTGAGCGGGCTGAGCACGCCCACGGCGCTGCGGGCGGACTCCGCGCCGAGGGCCCGGAAGAGCACCGCCAGCAGGATGAGCCCGGCCACGGTCTGCGCGGCCGCCGGCAGGATCCGGCGGAGGGCTCCTCGACCGCGGGGCGGCGGTGCGGTCTCGGCGGACATGGGCGCAGTCTAGCCACGGCCGGCCGCGGCCCGGATTGACGGGGCGGGCGCGCCCGCCCAGGATGAAGGTCCCGACCCGGAAGGCGACCGATGCCGCTGGCCCGCTCCACCACGTCCGGCCCCTCGGCGCGCCGGGACGGTCTCCTGGCCTTCGCGGGGCTCGGGGCCGGGCTCGCCGTGCTCGGCACGGCCACGCAGGCGCCGGCCGCCGTGCTGGCGGTCGCGACCGCGGCGGGCGTCGCGGTGCTGGGCGCGGTGGTGCGCAGCACGGTGCGCCGCACGGCCGAGCCCTACGGGCCCGCCGACCGCGTCACGGTGGCGCGCTCGGTGCTGGTCGCCCTGTGCGCGGCCATGCTGCCCGTGGGCCTGGCGCCCGTGCTCGTGGACGGGGTGCAGGGGCCCGCCGAGGACTGGTGCTGGGCGGTGGTCGCCGTCGCCCTGCCCGCCTGGCTGCTCGACGGGATCGACGGCCGGGTGGCCCGCCGCACCGGCACCGCCACCCGTGCCGGGGCGCGGTTCGACCAGGAGGTCGACGCCGTGCTGCTGCTCGTCCTGGCCCTGGCCGTGGCCGCCCGGCTCGGCCTGCCCGGGGCGTGGTGGGTGCTGCTGATCGGCGCGCTGCGCTACCTGTTCCTGCTGGGCCTGCGGGCCCGGCCGCCCTGGCGCCGGCCGCTGCCCTTCTCGTCCTACCGCCGGGTGGTCGCGGGGATCCAGGGCGGGGTGCTCCTCGGCGCCCTGCTCCCGGTGGTTCCCCTGCCGCTCGCCGCCGCGGCCACGGCGGCGGCCCTGGCCCTGCTCCTGGTGTCCTTCGGGCGGGACGTGCTGTGGCTGGAGCGGACCGCCCGCGGCCTCAGCTGACGGGCGGGAGGGCGAGCACGTCCGCGTGCCCGACCGTGGCCCGCAGCCGTCCCCGGGCACAGTCCACCAGGCGGGTCCGCAGCCAGGCGTGCGCCTCGGCCGTGAGGTCGGGCCGGTGCTCCACGGCGGCGTCCGCACGGTCGGTGAGGAACCGCTCCAGGAGGGGACGGGCCCACGGCTGGTCGGAGATCCACCAGGGGGTGGGGACCACGTCCACGACCATGCCCTGCCCGCGCAGGGCCTCCGCGGCCAGCCGCACGGCGTCCGTGCCGGCGAGCTCGCCGCGGTGCTGGTGGTCCTCGAAGGCCCCCAGCACCGAGGGGTCCAGGTGGTGGGGCGGGTCGATCAGGACCTCGCCGTCGACGGTCAGGGCGAACAGCGCCGGGACGGCCGCCGCGGCCAGCACCCGGGCCAGGTCCCGCACCTGCTCCCGGGTCAGCAGGTCGAGCAGGGCGGAGCACGTCACGAGCCGCCGGGCCCCCGGATGCTCCGCGAGCACCCGGCCGAGCTCCTCGACCCCGGCGAGGACGGGCACGACGTCGGCCCCCTCCTCCCGGGCGGCGGCCACGGCCTGCTCGAGCAGCTCCCGGTCGTGGTCGAGCAGGACCCAGCGCTGGGGGCCGGGGAGGCGGCGGGCCAGCCAGGCCCGGTTCGCGCCCGTCCCGGCGCCGAGGTCCACGACCACGAGCGGCTCGGCGCCCGCGGCGCCGGGCTCACCGGCCGGCGGCTGCTCCGCCCAGTGGCGGACGAGACGGGCGACCAGCGGCAGGGAGTCCTCGCGGGCCGCGGCGTCGGCGGGCCCGCGCAGGGCCAGCCAGTCGCCGGCGACGGGCCGGCGGGGTGCGGAGTGCTTCGTCATGACGGTCTCCTGGTGCGTGCGGTGTCGTGGTCGGTGGCGATGGACGCGGCGTGGTCGGTGGCGGTGGACGCGGCGTGGCCGGTTGATGTGGCCTGCCCGGTGTCGTGGCGGAGCGCGGTGTCGCGGCGGCGGTCCTGCGCGCCTTGGTCCGGCCGGTCCCGGGGCTCCCCGATCGCCGCCAGGACGTCGCGGGCGGTGTCCTCCCAGCCGCGCAGACGGGCGCGGCGGGCCAGCGCCGCGGCGCGCCACTGTGCGCGCAGGGCCGGGTCGGTCAGCCAGGCGCGGAGGACCCCGGTCCAGGCGGACGGGTCGTCGGGGGCGAGGGCGGCGCCGGCCCGGCCGGGAGGCCGGTCCGGAGAGCCGGGAGCACCACGGGAGCCGGGGCCGACCGGGGAGCCGGCACCGTGCGCGCCCCCCGGTCCCGGTGCGCCGTCGAGCGCCTCGACGGCGCCGGTGCCGGCCCCCACCACCGCGGGCACGCCGTGGCCGAGCGCCTCGGTGACGACCATGCCGTAGGTCTCGGCGCCCGAGGGCAGCAGCAGCAGGTCCGCGCCGGCCCACAGCCGCTCCAGCGCGGCACCGCGCAGGGGGCCGCGGAAGCGCACGCGGGCGGGGTCGGGAAGGCCGCGCACGGCGGCCCGGAGCCGCTGCCCGTAGGCGGGACCGCCCGCGGGGCCGACGAGCTCGAGGGTCCAGGCGGGTCCGGTGAGCGGGGCGAGGGCCTGCAGCAGGAGCAGCTGGTTCTTGCGCGGGGTCAGGGACCCGACGCAGACCAGGCGCGGCACGGCCGACCCGGCCGACACCGGGCCCCGGGGCGCCCCCGGTTCGGCCACCGCCACGCCCGTGGTGCCGTAGCGGCGGAACAGGTCGCGGGCCGCCCAGGTGCTCGTGGTGAGCACCCCGGTGGCGGCCGCGAGCGCGGCGGCCTCGGCCCGGGCGAGCCGCGCGGCCAGCGCCGGGTCCAGGCCGGTCTCGGCCGGCAGCGGCAGGTGCACCAGCAGGTGCACGGGCACGCCGCGGCGCACGGCGGCGTCGACGTCCTCCGGTGCCGCGCAGCCCACGAGGCCGTCGAGCACGACCGTCCTCCCGGGGACGGGCCCGCCCAGCGCGGTGCGCAGCCGGTCCCGGGCGCCGGCGGCGGGCCAGTCCCCGGCCACCGGCACGAGCCGGGCCGGGCGGCCGAGCGCACCCAGCGCCGCCACGAGCCGGCGGTCGTAGAGCGAGCCGCCGGTGGGCCGGCCGCCGTCGTCGGGCACCACCACGTCGACCACCGCGGGGCTCGTGCTCACCGGGGGGCGGGCCCGCCGCGCTCGCTCAGCACGGGCAGCTCGAGGGTGTAGGAGGCCCACGCGTCGGGGTTCTCCCGCAGGGTCACGGTCAGCCGTTCGAGCCCCGTGATCCCGGCCGCCCCGGCGGCGAGCCGCTCGGCGACGTGCTGGGCGACGACCTCCGTGGTGGACAGGCGGCCCGCGAAGTCCGGGTGCTCGTCGAGGTTGCGGTAGCGCAGCCCGTCGAGCACACCCGAGAGCAGCCCGGAGGCCACGCCGATGTCCATGACCACGCCGTGCTCGTCGAGCACGGGCCGGGACCAGGTGGTCTCCACGGCGAAGGTGGCTCCGTGCAGGGCCTGAGCCGGTCCGAAGAAGGGGTCCGGGAGGCTGTGGGCGATCATGATGTGGTCTCGGACGGTCAGGGTGAACACGGTGCTCCTCGGGTCGGGCGGTCGGTCGTCAGTCGTAGCGCACCACGTGGCACAGCGCCTCCGGGGCGTTCCCGGCGAGTCGCGCCATCGTCGCGGGCAGCTCCTCGAAGGGCGAGCTCCCGGTGAGCAGGGCGTCGAAGCGGGCGTCGAGCAGGGCCTCCAGCGCGGCGGCGCGCCGGTCGGCGGGGGTGCGGCGGGCTCGGCGGGACGGGGCGACGACCCCCACCTGGCTGGCGCGGATCTGCAGCCGGCGGGCGTGGAAGTCCGCGCCGAGGGGCACCGCGGGGTCCTCGTCGCCGTACCAGGACATCTCGATCAGCTCGCCCTCGTCGCCGAGCAGCTCGAGCCCCCGGGCCAGCCCCGCGGCGGTGGAGGAGGCGTGCACGACGACGTCGCACTCCCCCGCCGCGTCCCCCGGGCGCACGTGCTCCACGCCGAGCGCGCGGGCGAGCCCGGCCCGGGACGGCTGCGGGTCCACGAGCTGGAGCCGGGCGAGGGGGAACCGGGCCAGCAGCGCCGCCGCGCAGGCCCCGATCATCCCGGCGCCGACCACGGCCACGCGGTCCCCGAAGCGCGGCGCCGCCTCCCACAGCGCGTTGACGGCGGTCTCCACCGGTCCGGCGAGCACCGCCCGGTCGGAGGGCACGCCGTCGGGCACCGGGGTCACGTCCGCGGCGGGGACCACGTAGCGGTCCTGGTGGGGGTGCAGCGCGAACACGCGCCGGCCCACGAGCTGCTCCGGGCCCCGCTCCACAACGCCGACCGACAGGTACCCGTACTTCACCGGCCCCGGGAACGCCCCCTCCTGGAAGGGGGCCCGCATGCGCTCGTGCACGCGCGCCGGGACGAGGCCGCGGTGGACGAGCCGCTCCGTGCCGCGGCTGATCCCGGAGCGCAGCGTCCGCACCAGGACGTCGTCGGGGCCCGGGGCGGGCAGCGGCGCGGTGCGCAGCTCGCCCCGGCCGGGCTCCACGGTCCAGTAGGCGCGGCTGCTCCTGGGCTGCTGGGCGGCGTCGGTCATGGTCCCATTGTGGCGTGCCGGAGCCTCCGCGCCACGGGCGACCACGCGGGCCCGCGGTCGCCCCGTGCCCGCACGGTGGCGGAGGGCGCCGGGGCGGCGCCGGGGTCAGCGGGTGACGGGGTCCTCGTGCAGCTCGGCGAGCGCCCGGCGCAGCTCGGCGTAGCGGCGCGCGCCCAGTCGCCGGCACCACTGCGCCTCCACCTCGGCGACCACGGCCGCCGCGACGGCCTGGGCCGCCCGGCCACGGGCGGCGATCGTCACGACCCGGGCCCGGGCGTCGGCCGGATCGGGGCGGCGCTCCACGTAGCCCTCCTGCTCGAGGGCCTGGACGAGCACGCTGGCGGTCTGCTTGGTCACGCGGGCCTGCTCGGCCAGCCGGGCCGGCCGGGAGCCCTGGGGGTCGATGCGCTGGAAGATCCGGGCCTGGGCGTAGGAGAGGTCCTCGAACCCGCCGGCGTGCAGGGCTTCCATCACCCGGATCTCCATGTCCCGGTACGGGTAGTACAGCAGCAGCCCCGTGTTCGTGCCCGTCTCCTCGTGCATCCCCCACCCCTTGACAGCACGGCGTCCACCGCCGGAAAATTTAGTCAGGAAAGCTGACCTTTGGGGGAGATTACCATGGACCGCGACGCCATCTGGGACGCCGTCCACCGCGAGCGCTCCGCGCTGGCGGACCTGCTCGAGACGCTGAGCCCGCCGGAGTGGGACCACCCCACCCTGTGCCCGGGCTGGGCCGTGCGGGACGTCGCCGCCCACGTCATCTCCTCGGCGCAGTACGGTCCCGCCGACCTCGTCCGGGCGCTGTGGCGCGGGCGCGGCGACTTCGACCGGGCGATGTACCTCGACGCCCGGGACCGCGCCCGGCGGTCCGCGGCGGAGATCGTGGCCGACTACCGGCGATTGGACGGGTCGAGGCGGCACCCACCGGGCACGAGCACCCGGGAACCGCTGCTGGACGTGCTGGTCCACACCCAGGACATCGCCCTGCCCCTGGGACGCCGCCGCGCCATGCCGCCCGAGGCCGCCCGGGTGGCCGCGGAGCGGGTGTGGTCGATGCCGTTCCCGTTCCGGGCCCGCCGGCGGCTGCGCGGGCTGGCGCTCGTGGCCACCGACGTCGCCTGGCGGGCGGGCGAGGGCCCGGAGGTCCGGGGGACCATGGAGGCGCTCCTGCTGCTGCTGACCGGCCGCACCGCCGCCCTCGACCGGCTGGAGGGCCCTGGCCTGCCGCTCCTCGCCGCGGCCCCGGGAGCGGCACGGGACTCTTGACACCCCGCCGCGGCGGCGGGGACGCTGGAACAGGCGGCGTCCGCCGTCGCCCCCGTCCCCGAGGTGACCATGGTCCAGCGCATCCTCTTCCTGCACGGTGCCGGCCCCCAGCCCGCCCCCGGCGGCAACCCGCTCCTCGAGGCGGTGCGCCAGCAGTGGCCCGAGGCCGACGTCGTCGCCCCCGACCTGCCCCGCCCCGACGACCCCGACCCCGAGCTGTGGCAGGAGGCGATCGGGCGGGCCGTGCGCGCGATCCCGGACGAGCCGTGGGTGATCGTGGGCCACTCCCTCGGCGGGACGGAGGCCCTGCGCTTCCTGTGCCACCGCATCCCCACGCTGCTGCAGCGGGTCGTGACCGTGGCCGCCCCGTTCTGGGACGCGGAGGACCCCGACTGGAACGCCCCCGGCTTCCCGCTGCCGCCCACGGTCGGCCGCCGGCTCGCGGACCTGGAGATCGTCGTGGTCCACGCCGAGGACGACGACGTGGTCCCGCCCGCCCACGCGCGCCGCCTCGCCGAGCGCCTGCCCTCGGCGAGGCTCGTCCTGCTGCCCGCCGGCGGGCACCTGCCCACGTCCTGGACGGAGCAGGACCTCCTGCCCTGATCCCGCCCCGGCCCGCGGCGGACGCGATGAGTAGCCGGAGGGGCTCGCGCCCGCCCGGGTCAGGCCGCCGCGTGGGGCGCGCCCATGCCGCGGTCCACCTGGTGGGGCCCGGCCGCGGAGGGCCGGACGTCGAAGTCGAAGATCGCGGTGGGGATGTAGACGGTCGCGCACGAGTTGGGGATGTCCACCACCCCGGAGAAGCGGCCCTCGATCGGCGCGGCGCCGAGCAGCAGGTACGCCTGCTCCGGGGAGTACCCGAACTTCGTGAGGTAGTCGATCGCGTGCAGGCAGGCCCGCTGGTAGGACAGCTGCGCGTCGAGGTAGCGCTGCTCGCCGTCCAGGGTGACCGAGGTGCCGGAGAAGGAGATCCACTCGCTGTACTGCGGGTCCGTGTTGCCCGGCAGGAAGATCGCGTTCTCCGAGACCCCGTAGGTCTCCATGCCGCCCGGGATGATATCCACGTGGAAGTCGATGAACCCGCCCATCTCGATGGCGCCGCAGAAGGTGATCTCGCCGTCGCCCTGGGAGAAGTGCAGGTCCCCCACCGAGAAGTTCGCGCCGTCCACGAACACGGGGTAGAACACGCGGGTGCCCCTGGTGAGGTTCTTGATGTCCTGGTTGCCGCCGTTCTCCCGCGGCGGGGCGGTGCGGGCGGCCTCCCCCGCCACCCGGTCCACGTCCGAGTCCGGGACCCCGCCCAGCAGCGCGTCCCGCGGCTCGGGGGGCAGCGCGAGGGGCGGGACGCGGTCCGGGTCGGTCGCGATGAGCGCGCCCTCGCGCTCGTTCCACCGCGCCAGGAGCTGCGCGGAGGGCGCGGTCCCCATCAGGCCCGGGTGGACGATGCCCGTGAAGGACACCTCCGGGACGTGCCGGGAGGTGGCCGTCTGGCCGCGGAAGTCCCAGACCGCCTTGTAGGCGTCCGGGAACCGGTCGGTGAGGAAGCCGCCCCCGTTGCTGCGGGCGAAGATCCCGGTGTAGCCCCAGCCCTGTCCGGCCAGCGGCCCGGAGTCCTCCTGCGGGATCGGCCCGACGTCGAGGATGTCGACCACGAGCAGGTCGCCCGGCCGGGCCCCCTCCACCGCGAACGGGCCGGAGAGCTTGTGCACGGTCCGCAGCGGAGCGTCGAGGACGTCCTGCGCGGAGTCGTCGTTGACGATCGCGCCGTCGAACCACTCCCGGCAGTGCACCCGGAAGGTGTCCCCGGGCCGCACGGTCGCCACCGGGGGGATCTCGGGGTGTCAGCGGTTGTGCCCGACGAGCTGCTGGTCCTCGAAGGGCCGCGAGGAGTCGAGGGGGAAGATGAGCTCCGGCATGACGTGCCTCCTGGTGAGCGTGGCGGACGGTGCGGTGCCCCTCAGGGGCGGGGAAGTCTGCGGTGGAGGGGGTTCGTGCTGTGCCGGGCGGGCCGCCGGGGCCCGGGCGGCGGGGCGGCGACGACGCCCGGCTCGCTCGCGGTGGCCTCGGTGCGCTCGATCAGCCGCGCCTCGGCGGACCCGGCCCGGGAGAGCCCGGGCGCGCCCAGCAGCCGGCGCGCCGGGGTCCCGCACCCGGGACAGGAGGCCTCCCGCCCGGCCGTGCCCATGCCCAGCAGCAGCTCGAACACCCCGCACGCGGGGCAGCGGTACTCGTAGAGCGGCATGCGCTTCACCTCTCGGCGCCGGGACCGGATGCCCCGACCGTAGTGCCCGGCCGGATCCCGGGGAAGGGCGCGGACCGAGTTGCCGCGCAAGATGACGCGGCCGGGCCCGCCGGCTCAGCGGCGGCTCGGCGCCACGTCGAGGTCCGGCCGGAAGAGGTGGCCCGGGTCGTAGCGGTCCTTGAGGCGGACCAGCCGCTGGAGCTTCTCCTGGCCGTACACCTGGCGCACGGCCCGGGCCGGGTCCCCGGCCGACGCGGAGCCGGGGCCGAGGAGGTCGAGGTACTGGCCGTGCTCGGCGAACGGCTGCAGCTGCTCGTGGACCGCCCGGGTGAACGCGGTGAGACGCGCGTCCTCCCCGGGGTGCTGCCGCACGGCGCGGGCCGTCAGCCGGTACGGGGCGGAGCGGTTGGGGAAGGCCGTGGCCTCCTCGGCGACCCGCCCGAACGCACCCCCCAGGCGCTGGAGGTCGAGGCCGGCGCCCCGGTCGGTGATCCCGGACGCCAGGCGCACGAGGACGTCCACGACCTCGTCGTCCAGCCGGCCGAGGGGCAGGTTCTGCCAGCGCCCGCGCGAGCCCCGGGGGAAGACGTCGTCCCGGGCGCCCTGCCAGGCGAGCCACGGCACCGCCGCCACGTCCTCCGCATCCGGCGGGGCGTCCGTCCGCAGCTCGTCGACCAGGGCCCGGCCGGCGACGTGGTCCTCCGCGACCCAGCAGAACTGCACCGTCATGGACGTCTCCTCACCCGCCGCGCCCCCCGGAGGCCCGATCCCGAAGGTGACGATGGGGTTCAGCTCGTCGGGCAGGTCGTGCGCCCACCGGGCGAAGGCCCGCAGGGCGTGCGCCCAGCGTGGCCGGCGGTAGCGGAGGCCGCCCGCGAGCACGAGGGCCGGCATCCTGCGGGCGCCGAAGGTCAGGGAGGTCACCACCCCGAAGTTGCCCCCTCCCCCGCGCAGCCCCCAGAACAGCTCGGGGTTCTCCTCCTCGCTGGCGTGCAGGTGGTCCCCCGCGGCGGTCACGACGTCCGCGGAGTCGAGGCTGTCCAGGGTCAGCCCGCTGCTGCGGGTCAGCCAGCCCATGCCCCCGCCGAGCGCGAGGCCCGCGACCCCCGCCGTGCTGACCGTCCCCAGCGGGACCGCGAGCCCGTGGGCCGTGGTCGCCCGGTCCAGGCCGCCGACGGTGGTGCCCGGCTCCACGCTGACGAGCTGGTTCGCCGGGTCGACCACGACCTGCCGCAGCCGCCCGAGGTCCAGCAGCAGGCAGTCCTCGAGGTCGCCGGGCCCGGTGACCCCGTGCCCCCCGCCGCGCACCGCCAACGGCAGGCGCACGCGCTGCGCGGCGGCCACGGCGAGATCGACGTCCCGCACCGAGCCGGCCCGCACGACCGCGCGGGGGCGGAGGTCCAGCAGGCCGTTCCAGGACCGCCGGGCACGGTGGTATTCGGGGTCGCCAGGTGCGACCATGCGCCCCGTCAGTCGTTCCGCCAGCTCCTGGAGCGTCCGGGCGGTCGTGTCCTCCGGGACCCTCCGGTGCGTGGTGGCCATGCCCATCACCCCCGCACGGAAATCCGAACACCGGCGGCAGAATTCTAGTGCGCCCCCGTGCCGTGCGGACCGGGGGCCGCGTCACTCCTGGATAACTCCGGGCAGCCCCCCGGACACGGGCGGCGGCCCGGGGTCAGGGGGCCGGGACTCCGGCGCCGGGGTCGGCGACCGGGACCGCCGGGTCGACGACGGCCGTCTCGGTCGGGTCCGCTTCCTCGACGGGTACGACGCCGTCGCCGGCCCCGGGCGCGGCCGCGCGGGGGGCAGGTCGCCTGCGGTCGTCGTCCTCGTCGTTGGGCAACCCGTCCCCGTCCATGTCCGGATCGGCCTGGTTGCGCAGGCCGTCGCCGTCCAGGTCGGGGTCGACGTCGTTGAGGAACTCGTCGCCGTCGATGTTGTCGTCGACGTCGTTGGACTTCTTGTCGCCGTCGATGTCGTCCTCATGGACGTCGAGAGTCCCGTCCTTGTCGGTGTCCCGCACCGTGTCCGCCACGAGAGGCGCCACACCCGGTTCCCGGGCCGGCGCCCGCGCCGGCCCATCGCCGGCGTCCGCCTTCTCTTCGGCGGCCTCCTCTTCAGCGGCCTTCTTCGCCGCCTCCCGCGCTGCCGCGGCCTGCTCTGCCGCCAGCTTCTCCGCAGCCGCCTGCTCGGCGGCCGCACGCTCGGCAGCAGCGGCTCGCTCGGCCGCCGCTCGCTCGGCCGCCGCACGCTCGGCAGCAGCAGCTCGCTCGGCCGCCGCACGCTCAGCAGCTGCAGCCTGTTCCGCCGCCAGGCTCGCCGCGTCCCTGCGCGGTTCAGTTCGTTGATCGTCGGTTCGGTCCTCCGCCTTGTTGCCCGCCGCCTCCTGCTGCGCGGGAACTCCGTCGGCGGCTGTTCTCTCCTCAGCGGCCTTCCGGTCAGTGGCGGCCTTCTGCTCGGCCGCCTTCTGCTCCGCGGCCTTCCGGTCGGCGGCGGCCTTCTGTTCCGCGGCCTTCTGCTTTGCGGCCTTCCGGTCGGCGGCGGCCTTCTGCTCGGCCGCCTTATGCTCGGCGTCCGTCCTCCGCTCCGCAGCGGCCCGCTCGTCGGCGGCGGCCTCCGGGACGGGGACCTCCAGGGAGTACTTGCTGCGGGAGGCGGGGATCACGCGCATGCCGTCGACCCAGTCGAAGGACTGCGGGTCCACGGCCTGCCCGTCCACCCAGGTCTCGAAGTGCAGGTGCGGGCCGGTGACGCGCACGCCCGTGGCCCCCACCGCGCCCAGCTGCTCGGAGGCCGCCAGCCGGTCCCCGACCCGCACCCGGACGTCCTCGAGGTGGTTGTAGGTGGTCCGCAGCCCGTCCGCGTGGGTGACCTCCACGCGGTTGCCGCCCCACACGTCCCAGAACACGGCCGTCACCTCGCCCTCCAGGGCCGCCACGACCGGCAGGCCCGCCGGGGCGGAGACGTCGGTGCCGTTGTGGAACTCCCGCCCGCCGCGGTCGGGGGCGATCCGCCAGCCGAACTGCCCGCCGGACAGCACGGCGCCCGGGGAGGTGGGGGCGATGAGCGTGTTGACGGGCAGCTCCCCCTGGTAGAGCCGCGGCGGCTGCCGTCCCGGGCGCACGGTGGAGGCTCCGGGCCGGCCGCCCTCGCCGCGCCCGGCCCCTTCCCGCCACGAGCCCTCACCGGCACCGCCGTCCCGGACCGGGGAGACCGAGCGGTCCTCCCGCAGCGGCCCGGCCGGACCCGGCCGCTCCGGTCCGGCGGCCATCAGGCTCCACCGGCTCTCCGTGCGCTCCACCTGCTCCGCCGGGTCCGAGGGCGTGCCGAAGGCCGAGCCGCGCCCGGTCCCGGCGTCGGGGGCGATGCCGGAGCTGACCGCCACGCTGACGGCGACCAGCGCCGAGAACGCGGTGAGGGCGGTGACCGGTGAGGAGGCGCGCCGGCGCAGGCCGGCGGTGGGCGGACGGCGAGAGGAGTCGCGGGGCATGGTGGTGTTTCCCCCAGGGAGTCGCCGACGGCGACGGCAGGAACGGAGTGGCGAGACGAGGTGCTGGGACCCAGCGTGCTCAGCTTAAGCGAACGGAGAGTGACCACCGAGGAAAGCCCCGTCCCCACATCGGCGCCTTGTCACACGGCGTCTTGATGCAAAGGCAAGCGCTTGGCACCGGCCCCGCCGGCACCGGACGGGGCCCGGAACCCGTCAGTACGGCCCCGACCACCCGTCGTCGACCAGGCCCCGGACGTAGGCGGCCTGGCCGAGGTGCTGGGCGGCGTCGTCGACCGTGCTGACCAGGCGCGCCCCCCGGGTGACGGGCGGGTCCCAGGACCGGTCCACGACCTCGTCGAGCTGTGCGTCCGTGAGCCCGCGCACGTAGTCCACGGTCCGCTCGACGACCGCGTCGAGATAGTCCTGGAGCAGCTCCGCGGACGCCACCCGGACGCGGGCCACGTCCTCCGGCCGGTGGCCGAAGCCCATCGAGTCGTCGGGCAGATCGAGACCGAACCGCTCGTTCCACCCCCGGCCGGACCACACCTCCTCGGTGCCGGCCAGCCGGGCCACCTGCGCGTCCTGCTGCCGGGCCGCGTGCCAGACCAGCCACGCCACGGAGTTGGAGGTCCCGCCGGGCATGGTGTGCAGGGCCCCGAGCGGGATGCCCTCCAGCACCTCGTGCGCCACCTGGGACGGGCGGCGGGCGGCGTCCTCGAACAGCTCCTGCGGTGTCATCGCGATCGTTCCTCCCGGCACGGGCCGGGACGGGACCCGGCAGGCCGAGCCTACGTCCGCGCCGGCCGCGGCGCGCCCGGGCACCGCCGCGGCCGGCGCAACAAATCGACGACTTCCCAGGTCGGGGCACGGGTCGGAGTCCACGGACCTACCCTGGAGGCCGGACGTCCCCGAGCCGGAGGCGGATCATCCGATGACAGCACCACGCACAGCGCAGACGACCGTCCGCCCGTCCGCGGGCCTCCCGGGGCCCGTCCGCCGGCTCCGGCGGTCCCGCGTCGAGGTGCTCCCGGCGCCGGACCTGCCGGCGGGCCACGGCGGCCCCGCGCGGGGCGCGCTCACCGCGGTGGACCCGCCCCCGGCGCCATGACCCCGGAGGCCGGGGCGGAGGACCCCACCGACGTGCTCGTGGTCGGGGCGGGCACGAGCGGCCTGGCCCTGGCCCTGCAGGCGCACGACTGCGGGGCGCGGGTGCGCGTGGTCGAGCGCCGGGCCGAGGAGTTCCGCCCGTCCCGGGCCCTGGTCCTGCACCCGCGCACCCTCGAGGGGCTGCGCCCGCTCGGGGTCGTCGACGAGCTGCTCACCCGCGCCGACACCGCCCCGGTGGTGGATCTGCACCTGGGCCCGCGGGTGGTCACGGCCCGGTTCGAGGACGTCATCCTCCCGGGCACCGCGTTCCCGCACCCCGTGCTGGTCCGCCAGGCCGAGGTGGAGGCCGTGCTGCGGGCGGCCCTGGACCGGCGCGGTGTGACCGTGGAGCGGGGCACCGAGTTCGTGGGGCGCAGCGGGGAGCGGGCCGTGCTGCACCGCGACGGGGCGCTCGAGGAGGCGTCCTTCCGCTGGCTGGCCGGGTGCGACGGCCCGGCCAGCACCGTGCGCACCACCGCCGGGGTGGCCTGGCGCGGCCGGCCGTACCGGCAGGAGATCCTGCTGGCCGACCTCGAGCTGGAGGGCCTGCTCCCGGGGCGGGCCCACGTGGCGCCCGCGGCGGGTGGACTGGTGCTCCTGGCCGCGATCGGGGACCGGGCGCCGTGGCGGCTGCTGGCCACCGCCCGCTCCTCGTCCTCCGGGGCGCCGTTCGGGCAGCCGGGCCCGCCCGTGCCGGAGGAGGAGCTGCAGGCCGTGCTCGACGCCTCGGGGCTGCCCGTCCGCAGGCTCCGGACGGCGTGGTCCGCCCGGGTCCGGCTCGAGCACCGCCTCGCCGGGCGCTTCCGGCAGGGCGACGTGTTCCTGGTGGGAGACGCCGCCCACGCCCACTCCCCCGCCGGCGGGCAGGGCATGAACACCGGCATCCTCGACGCGCTGAACCTCGGCTGGAAGCTGGCCTGCGCCACGGCCGCGGTTCCCGGGGGCCCGGCGCAGGAGGTGCTGCTGGACACCTACGAGCAGGAGCGCCGCCCCGCGGACCGGCAGGTGCTGGCCCTGACGCACGCGCTGTTCTGGGGCGAGGCGGGCACCGGGCCCCTGCCCCGCGCCCTGCGCGGCCGGGTCGCCCCGCTGGCCGCCTCCGCCGCGCCGGCGCTGCCGGGGTGGTCCCGGCTGACGGCGGCGGGGATGGGCGTGCTCGCCCAGTTCCACGTCCGCCACCGGGGCAGCCCGCTCTCCGTGACGTCGGGGCGGGCGCACGGCACGCCGCGGCCCGGCGACCGCCTCCCGGACGCACTGGTGCGCTGTGGCGGCCGGGCCGTGCGGCTGCACGGGCTCACGGCGGCCCCGGGCTTCCACGTCCTGCTGGAGCGCTCGGCCCCGGAGCCGGACGCCGCGGCCCTCGGCGCGGAACCGGGCACGCCGGGGCCGCAGGTGCACGTCCACCGGCTCGAGGACCGCCCGGGCGAGGGCGGGACGGTGGTGCGCCCCGACGGGCACGTGGGGCTGCGGGCCGGCCGGATCGACGCGGAGCTGCTCAGCGCGTGGCTGGCCGCAGCACGCGGGCGACCGTGACCCCCGCCAGGGCGACCAGCACCGCCATGACCACGGCCGTCCAGTGCATGCCCGCGGTGAACGCGCCGAACGCGGCGTCCCGCACGGCCGGACCCAGGGCCCCGGCGCCCTCGGCGATCTCCACGGCACCGCCGAGGGTCTCGTGCGCGGCGGCGGACGGGCCGGCACCCAGGGTCTCCGGCAGCTCGAGGTGGGTCTGGTAGAAGGCGGTCAGCAGCCCGCCGAGCACCGCCGTGCCCAGCACCGCGCCGACCTCGTAGCCGGTCTCGGAGATCGCCGAGGCCGCGCCGGCCTTGTGCGGCGGGGCCGCCGTGAGCACGAGGTCGTTGGACAGCGTCTCGGCGAAGCCGATCCCGGTGCCGACCAGGCAGAAGGCCGCCAGGACCACCAGCGGCCCCGCCGGGGCGGACAGCTCCGCCAGGGCGACCACGAGGAAGCCGACCGAGGACACCAGCATGCCCGCGGTGATCACGGTGCGCGCCGAGAAGCGGCGCACCGCCCGCACGGCCAGGAAGCCGGCGAGGACGGTCAGGGCCAGGCCGGGCACCATGGTCAGGCCCGCGGCCATCGGGTCGAGGCCGACCACGAGCTGCAGGTACTGGGTGAGCATGAACAGGAACCCGTAGAGGCCCACGTTGCCCAGCACGTTGACGGTCACCCCGCCCGTGAACTCCGGGGACCGGAACAGCCCGAGGTCCAGCACCGGGTGCTCCAGGGCGGCCTGGCGGCGGGCGAAGAGCAGACCCGCGAGCACGCCGAAGGCGGCGCTGAGCAGGCCGTGGAAGAGCTCGCCGGAGGCGGTGGCCGCCTTGATCCCGTAGACCACCGGGGTCAGCGCCAGCATGGCGAGCAGCACGGACGGCACGTCCACCGGCCCCGGGCGCGGGTCGCGGGACTCCGGGACCAGCAGCGGCCCGAGCACCAGCAGCGGGACCAGCACCGGCACGGACATCAGGAACACCGAGCCCCACCAGAAGTGGTTGAGCAGGAAGCCGCCGACGATCGGGCCCAGCGCGGCGCCCCCGCTGAACCCGCCGGCCCACACCGCGATGGCGATCCGCCGCTGGGCGGGGTCCAGGAAGATGTTGCGCAGCAGCGACAGGGTGGCGGGCATCAGCATGGCGCCGAAGAAGCCCATGGCGGCCCGTCCCGCGACGAGCGCCTCGGCGGTGGGCGCGAAGGCCGAGGCCGCGGAGACGGCGGCGAACCCGGTCCCGCCGATCAGCAGCAGCCGGCGCCGCCCGATCCGGTCCCCCAGCGTGCCCATCGGCACGAGCAGGCCCGCGAGGACGAGGGGGTAGACGTCCACGATCCACAGCAGCTGCTCGCCGGTGGGGCGCAGCGCCTGGGAGATGGTGGGCAGGGCGAAGCTCAGCGCGGTGTTGTCCACCGACACGAGCAGGACAGGCATCATCAGGACCGCGAGCGCGGCCCATTCGCGCGCGCCGGCCGTGGGGCGGGGCGTCAGCAGAGTGGTCATGGTTCACCTCCGGGAGTCGGATCGGGTCGCACAGCTCCATAACTGTACCGTCTAGACGGTACAGTTATCGAGGGGCTGGCACAATGGGCGGAACGTCCGATCCAGGGAGGTCTTCCTCACATGCCCCGCCCACCCGCGGCCCGGGACAAGCTCCTGTCCGCCTTCGAGCAGCTCGTCCTCGCCGAGGGCGAGCGCGCCGCGACCCTCGACGCCGTCGCCGGCGCCGCGGGCGTGTCCAAGGGCGGGCTGCTCTACCACTTCCCGCACCGCCGGGCCCTCGTGGACGCCACGCTGCAGCGGCTGGAGGAGCTCCTGCAGCTGGACCTCGAGGCGATGGCCGCGGCGCCGGAGGGCGCCGCGCGGTATTTCCTCGTCACGTCGCTGTTCGAGGACAGCCAGCTGGACCGGGCCCTCGTCGTGGCCTCCCGGCTGGCCCAGTCCGGGGACGAGAACGCCCGGGCGAGCCTGCAGCGGCTCGGGGAGGCGTGGTACGCGCTGGTCCTCGCCGACGTGGGGGACCCCGTGGTCGCCACCGCCGTGCAGCAGATGGGCGACGGGCTCTACCACAACGCGTCGATCGGGCTGCTGCCGGACGGCAGCGCGCAGCGGCACACGATCCTGGAGAGCCTCCTGGCCGTGGTGGACCGGCTCAGCCCGCGCCCGTGACGCCCGCGGCGCGGGCGGCGCCGGCGGCCGTGCGCAGCGCCACCAGGATCCGCTGCCGCGTCTCGGCCCGGCGGTGCCCGTTGCGCGGCGACGGGTGCGGGACGCCGAGCACGGGCAGCAGCCGCCGCGGTTCCGCCAGGGTGAGCAGCCGCATCATCCCGGTCAGCGCCGGGGCGCCGAACGTCACGACGACGCGCAGCTCGGGCAGGGCCGCGAGCAGCTCCCGCAGGGCGGGCTCCGCCGCCGCGAGGTCGTCGGCCCGCGGCGGACGGTGCCGGCCCGCGGCGTCGTATAGCGCCCAGGGCACCACGTTCCAGCGCAGGTAGTCACCGCGCGCCAGCCCGGACTCCTCGCGCAGGGCCCGGAACAGCCGGGCGGTGGGGCCGGGGTTGTCCTCCGAGCTGAAGCCCAGGTCCCCGGCCGCCACGGTGGCCGGGCCGGGCGCCTCCATGAGCACGAGCACGCGGGCGCCGGTGCCGCCGCCGTCGGGGTCGACCCACGGCACGAACCGCCCGTCCGCCCGCCACCCCCGGACCAGCGCGTTGAGCGGGGCGACGTGGGGTGCGTCCACACGGGCGCGCTGGTCCTCCCCCGCGCTCATCCGCCCTGCGCTCGTCCGCCCCGCGCCCGGCCCCGGGTGCGGGCCCGGGGGCGGACGTGCTCCGGGCGCAGGCCCAGGCCGATGAACCGCCCGGCCAGGTGCGGCAGGACGGGCAGCGCCCGCACCAGGCCCACCGGCAGCGGCGGCCTCGGGGGGCCGCCCCCGGGCACGAGCCGGCGGGCCAGCACGAGCTGGAACAGCTGGGTCGCCCGGGCCGGCCACGCGCGCCGTCGCTGCACGCGCGCCAGGTCCCGGTTCCGCACTCCCCCCTCCCGCAGCCGCGGCCCGAGGAGGTTGGCCGCGGCGACCGCGTCCTGGATCGCGAGGTTCACGCCGACCCCGCCGGCCGGGGACATCGCGTGGGCGGCGTCCCCGAGGAACAGGATCCCGGGGCGCCACCAGCGGCGCAGCCGGTCCACCCGGACCCGCAGCAGCCGCACCTGGTCCCAGCTCTCGAGCGAGGCGAGGCCCTCCGCCAGCGCCGGGGCGATCGCGCGCACGCGCTCGCGCAGGGCCTCGACCCCCTGCCGCCGCATCGCGTCGTGCTGGCCGGCCGGGATGATCAGGGCCGCCTGCCAGTACTCCCCCCGGTTCAGGGCGACCACCGCGCCGTCACCGGCGTTGAACAGCGGCGCCTCGCCGCCCGGGACCCGGGGCACCCGGAACCACAGGACGTCCATCCGCGAGGGCGAGGCGACCGGCCGCAGCCCGGCGGCCTCGCGCAGCACGGAGTCCCGGCCGTCCGTGGCCAGCACCAGCTCGGCGCGCACGTGCACGGGTGCCCCGGCGCGGTCGCGGGCGGTGACGCCGGCGCAGCGGCCGTCCTCGACGAGCAGTCCGTCGGCGGGCGTCGAGCGCAGGAGCCGGAAGGAGGGCAGCTCCGCGCCCCGGTCGGCGAGGAAGTCGAGGAAGTCCCACTGCGGCATGAACGCGATGAAGGGGCACCGGACGGGCAGGCGGTCGAAGCGGCCGACGACGACGCTCTCCCCGCCGAGCCCGATGCTCGCCCGGTCCACCCGCGTGTGCGGCAGGCGCAGGAAGCCGTCCAGCCAGCCGAGCTCGGCCATGAGCTCCGTGGTGGAGGGGTGGATCGTGTCCCCGCGGAAGTCGCGGAGGAAGTCGGCGTGCTTCTCCAGCACGACCACGTCCACCCCCTGGCGCGCGAGCAGCACCCCGGCCATCAGCCCGGCCGGTCCGCCGCCCACCACGCAGCAGGTGGTGCTGACGATCTCGGGAACGGCGTCGTCCATGCGGGCAACGCTACGCGCTCCCGCCCCGCTCGTGCACCAGCAGCCCGTCCCGCTCCTCGATCAGCCGCAGGGAGAGCTCCTTGTAGCCCACCGAGTCGAACAGGACCGTGATCCGGTCCGGCTCCGCGCCCATCACGATCCCGTGGCCCCACTCGCGGTGAGCGACCGGGGTCTGGATCTCCCAGCCGTGCGGGGTGGCCGCGGCCCGCTCCTCGGCCTCGGCCGCGGAGCCCTCCTCCGCGCACTGGTCGCAGTTGCCGCACCACCCGTCGGTCTCCTCGCCGAAGTAGTTCAGCAGCCAGTCCCGCCGGCACCCGTCGGTCTCGGCGTAGCCGCGCATCATCTCGATCCGGGACCGGTCGATCCGGTGCTGCGCCTCGGCGTCCTCGAGGGCGGCGGCCACCGCGGGGCCGGCCGCGGCGCCGCGGGCGGCCCGGTAGCCCCGGCGCTCGGCCCGGACGCCGCCGCTGTGCTCGAGCAGGTGCAGGGCCCGGGCCTGGGCGCGCGGGCCCAGGCCGGTGCGCTCCCGCAGCTCGCGCGCACGCACCGGGCCCTCGCGCCGGACCGCCCGGAAGACCTTCTCCAGGTCCCCCGGATCGGGGGCGGCACCGGCGAAGTACTGCTGGAGGCCGAGGTCCTCGGAGCGGTAGTGCAGCACGGCCAGGGCGGGAGCCCCGTCCCGGCCGGCGCGCCCGATCTGCTGGTAGTAGCTGTCCAGGGAGTCGGGGATGTCCGCGTGCACCACGAACCGCACGTCCGGCTTGTCGATGCCCATCCCGAAGGCGGTGGTGGCGACCACGACGTCGAGGGTGCTGTCGAGGAAGCGGGCGTGCACGTCCTCCCGCTCCGGCTGCCGGCGCCCGGCGTGGTACGCCTCGGCGCGCACCCCGCGCTCGCGCAGCTCGGCGGCGTACTCCTCCGTCTCCCTGCGGGTGGCCACGTAGACCAGGCCTGGCCCGACCAGGCCCTCGACCTGCCGGAGCAGGGCCCGCCGCTTGTCCGCGGCCTCGTGGTGGCGCACCACCCGCAGCTCGATGTTGGGGCGGTCGAAGCTCTGCACGATCACCAGCGGGTCCCGCATGCCCAGCCGCTCCACGACCTCGGCGCGGGTGTGCGGCGAGGCGGTGGCGGTCAGCGCGACCACGGGCGGGTGGCCCAGCCGCTCCACGGTCTCGCTGAGCACGAGGTAGTCGGGGCGGAAGTCGTGGCCCCACGAGGAGATGCAGTGCGCCTCGTCCACCACGAACAGGGACGGCCGGTGGGCGGCCAGACGCTCGACCGTCTCCTCGCGGGCCAGCTGCTCGGGGGCGAGGAACAGGAACGTCGCCCGCCCGTCCTCCACCGCCGCCCACGCCGCGCGCTCGCGGCGGGCGCCGACCCGGGAGTTCAGCGCGAAGGCGGCCTCCGCGCCGAGGGCCTCGTTGATCGCCTCGACCTGGTCGTGCTGCAGGGCGATCAGCGGGGAGACCACCACCGCGGTGCCGGGCAGGGCGGCGGCCACCACCTGGTAGATCGCGGACTTGCCGTGGCCGGTGGGCATCACCGCCAGCACGTCCCGGCCCCCGGCCGCCGCCTCCATGGCCTCGAGCTGCCCCTCGCGGAACTCCTCGATGCCGAAGCGGGACGCGGCGACCTCCCGCAGCTGCCCGGCCGTGCGGCCCATGCCGTCCTCCTGGTGTGTCACGGGTGCTCCGCCGGCGCCTAGAACGGGAACCGGGCGTGGCCCTCCTCCTGGACGGTGATCCACCGCCGCTCGCTGAAGGACTCCACACCGGCCTGACCGCCGAACTTCCCGTACCCGGACTCCTGGATCCCGCCGAAGGGCGCCTGCGGCTCGTCGGCCACGGACTGGTCGTTGACGTGCACGATGCCGGTCCTCAGCCGCTGCGCCACCGCGATGCCCTCGCCCAGGTTCTCGGTGATGACACCGGCGGTGAGCCCGTAGTTGGTGCTGTTGGCGAACTCCACGGCCTCGTCCGGGCCGTCCACCTCGAACACGGTGGTGACGGCGCCGAAGATCTCGTCGTGGAAGATGTCCATCTCGGGGGTCACGTCCGTGAGGACGGTCGCGGGGACCAGCGAGTTCTCCAGCCGGTGCCCGCCGGCCCGGAGCACGGCGCCCTTGGCCACGGCGTCGTCGATGAGCGCGTACTGCCGTGCGGCCGAGCGGGCGTTGACGGCCGGGCCGATCACGGTGCCCGGGTCGGTCGGGTCGCCGGTGGGCAGGTCCTGCACCTTGCGCGCGAAGCGCTCGGTGAACTCCTCGGCGATGCTCCGGTCCACGAGCACCCGGTCCACCGACATGCAGATCTGCCCGGCGTTCATGTAGGCGCCGAAGGCCGCGGCGTCCACGGCGTAGTCGAGGTCCGCGTCCCGGAGCACCACCAGGCTGTTCTTCCCGCCGAGCTCGAGCACCGCCGGCTTCAGGTGCTGCGCGGCGAGGGTGCCGACGGTGCGGCCCACGGCGGTGGAGCCGGTGAAGTTCACGATCCGCACCCGCGGGTCGGCGATCAGCGTGGAGACCACCTCCGCGGCGTCCGCGCGGTCGTTGGTGACCACGTTGAGCACGCCGGCGGGCAGTCCGGCGTCGACCAGGGCGTCCGCCAGGAACAGCCCGCACGCCAGGGGGGCGTCCTCGCTGGGCTTCAGCACCACGGTGTTGCCCACGGCCAGGGGCACGGCGATGGAGCGCATGCCGAGGATGAACGGGGCGTTCCAGGGCGAGATCGCCGCGACCACCCCGTAGGGCCGGCGCACGGACATCGAGCGCACGCCCGGCATGTCGGTGGCGAGCACCTCACCCTGGGGCAGGGTGGTGGCGCCGGCGGCCTCGCGCAGGATGTTGGCGGCCAGGTGGGTGTTGAACTCGGCCCAGCCGCGGACGCCGCCCACCTCCTGGGCCATGATCTCGGCGCCCTGCTCGATGCGCTCCTCCAGCAGGTCGGCCGCGCGCAGGAAGATCCGCCGCCGGGCGCTGGGGGTGGTGCCCGCCCACTCCTCCGCGGCCGACGCCGCGGCGTCGACGGCGCGGGTCACGTCCTCCGGACCGCCGGCGGCGACGGTGGCGAAGACCTCGCCCGTGTAGGGGTTGATGTCCTCGGCGGTGCGGCCGCTGAGGGCGGGCACGTGCGCGCCGTCGATGATCAGGTCTCGGGTGATGCTCATGGCGCACCTTTCACTGGACGTCGTCCCCCGGGAGGGACCTCGCATGGCCGCAAGCATACTTATCACCCGGGGGAACGCCAACGACGCCGGCGGGCCGGGCGGGGCGGCCGCGGCCGGGGCGCAGAATGGGGCCTGTGGAACTCGTCGTCGTCGCCGCCCTCGCCGTCCTCGTGGGCTCGGCGCTCCAGCGCGTCTCGGGCACCGGGGTCGGGCTCGTCGTCGCGCCCACCCTCGCGCTGCTGCTGGGACCCGCCACCGGGGTGCTCGTCACCAACGCCACCACGACGGTCTCCGGGTTCCTCATCATGCTCTCGGTGTGGCGGCACGTCGACTGGCGGCGCTTCGCGCTGATCGCCCCGGCCGCGGCCGTGGGCGCCGTGCCGGCCGCGCTCCTGGTCCGCGAGCTGCCGGCGGCCTGGCTGCAGGTCGTGGTCGGCGGCGTGGTGCTGCTGGCCCTCACCACCATGTTCGGCCTCCCCCGCCTGCCCGAGTGGCCGGGCCGGCTGCCGACGGTGCTCGCCGGGACGATCGGCGGGTTCTTCAACACCACGGCCGGGGTGGCCGCGCCGGTCATGGTCATCCACTCCCGGCTGGCCCGCTGGGAGCAGCGCTCCTTCGCCGCGACCCTGCAGCCGGTGTTCATGACGATGGGCGCCCTGTCCGTGCTCACCAAGACGCTGCTCGGGGCCGCCGGGACGGGCGGACTGCCCCCGTGGTGGGTGGCGCCCGGGGTGGTGCTCACCGTGGTGCTGGGCGTGCGGATCGGCGGGGTCGTCGCCCGCCGCGTGCCGCTGAGCGCGGCCCGCACCACCGCGCTCGTGCTCGCCGGCCTCGGCGGCGGCGTGACCCTGGTGCGCGGGCTGCTCGGCGTCCTCTGAGCACCGCGCCGGGCGGCTCAGTCCCCGCGCGCCCGGCGCGTCGCGGCGTCGTTGGCCTTCCGGATGGCCTCGACCAGCTCCTTCTTGGTCATGTAGGAGCGGCCCTCCACGCCGAGCCGCTTCGCCACGTCGTAGAGGTGCTGCTTCGAGGCGTTGGCGTCCACGCCTCCCGCGGTCCGCGCCCCGGAGTCCCGCCCGCCCGCGGCGTGCTCGTCGGAGGGGCCGGGCTCCTCCTTGGCCTCCCAGTGGTCGCCGACCTTCTCGTGGGTGTGCTTGAGCGCGCTGTAGGCGGTGCGGGCCGCGCGCTCCTCGTCGCCGTACTCCTCCAGCGCCGAGTCGTAGGTCTTGGCGAAGGTGTCCTGGGCCTTGCGCCCGGAGCGCTGCAGGGTGGAGGGCAGCTCGGACTTCTTGGCGTGGTCGTCCTTGCCGGTCTTCGGCACGGGGTGCTCCTTCCGTCGGGGGGATGTCGGGGCGCGGCTCAGAAGACGGGCAGTCCCCCGGTGACGCCGACGACGGTGCCGCTGACGTAGCTCGCCTCGGCCGGGCAGGCCAGGAAGACGTAGGCGCCGGCCAGCTCGGCCGGCTGGGCGATGCGCCCCAGGGGGGTGTCCCGGCCCATGTGCGCCACCGCCTCCGGCTCCTTGGTGGCCGGCTGCAGGGGGGTCCAGACGGGCCCGGGCGCCACGGCGTTGACCCGGACGCCCGCCGGGCCGAGGTCGGCGGCGAGGTTGGCGGTGACGTTGTTCAGGGCCGCCTTCGTGGCGGCGTAGTCGATCATGGTCGCGGACGGGTCGTAGGCCTGCACGGAGGTGGTGTTGATGATGCTGTCGCCGCGCCCCAGGTGCGGCAGCGCCGCCCGGCTGATCCACAGGGTGCCGTAGAGGTTCGTGCGCACCGCGCGCTCCAGGTCCTCCGTGCGCAGCCCCTGCAGCCCGGACTCGCCGCGGGCCCAGTGGTACCCGGCGTTGTTCACCACGACGTTGAGCCCGCCGAGCCCCTCGACCGCGTGGTCCACGATCTCCTGGCAGCTGCGCTCCTCGCGCAGGTCCCCGGGCACCAGGACGGCCGTGCGGCCGGCCTTCTCGATCCACCCGACGACGTCCTGGGCGTCCTCCTGCTCCTCGGGGAGGTAGTTGATCGCGACGTCGGCGCCCTCCCGGGCGAAGGCGATGGCCACGGCCCGGCCGATCCCGGAGTCCCCGCCGGTGATCAGCGCCTTGAGCCCCTCGAGGCGGCCGCGGCCCTGCCAGGAGGACTCCCCGTGGTCGGGCACGGGGTCCATGGCGGCGGTCAGGCCCGGCGGGCTCTGCTGCTGCTCGGGCATCCCGCCCTCGTCGTCGGCCATCGACCGGGCGTGCTGCGAGACGGGTGCTTCGGGCATGTCGGGCTCCTTCGATCAGGTTGCTTACGGTTCGTCTGCTCCCACCCTAGGAGCCGCGGGCCGCGTTGTCTGCCCCCGGGGCGCACAAAGTTCCGTGCCGGGGCGGACGGCCCTCGACGCTCCGCGAGTTCCGTTGATAGGTTCGCGGCACGCCCTGCCCCGCGCACCGCCCGGTGCGCCCCGACCCGGGAGAGACCGCATGAGCCCCGACATCAAGCCCCGCAGCCGCCAGGTGACCGACGGCATCGACGCCACCGCCAGCCGCGGCATGCTCCGCGCCGTGGGCATGGGAGACGCCGACTGGGAGAAGCCGCAGGTCGGCATCGCCAGCTCCTGGAACGAGATCACCCCCTGCAACCTGTCCCTGGACCGGCTCGCCCAGGGCGCCAAGGAGGGCGTGCACGCCGGCGGCGGCTATCCGCTGCAGTTCGGCACGATCTCCGTCTCGGACGGGATCTCCATGGGCCACGAGGGGATGCACTTCTCGCTGGTCTCCCGGGAGGTCATCGCCGACTCGGTGGAGACGGTGATGCAGGCGGAGCGGCTCGACGGCTCCGTGCTGCTGGCCGGCTGCGACAAGTCCCTGCCCGGCATGCTGATGGCCGCCGCCCGCCTGGACCTGGCCGCCGTCTTCCTCTACGCCGGGACTATCGCCCCGGGGTGGGTGAAGCTGACGGACGGGACCGAGAAGGACGTCACCCTGATCGACGCCTTCGAGGCCGTCGGCGCGTGCAAGGCCGGGCTGATGGGCCGACAGGACCTGGACCGCATCGAGCGGGCCATCTGCCCGGGCGAGGGCGCCTGCGGCGGGATGTACACGGCCAACACGATGGCGTCCGTGGCCGAGGCCCTCGGGATGAGCCTGCCCGGCTCCGCCGCCCCGCCCTCGGCGGACCGGCGGCGCGACCAGTTCGCCCACCGCTCCGGGGAGGCCGTCGTCGAGCTGCTCCGCCGGGGCATCACGGCCCGGGACATCCTCACCCGGGAGGCCTTCGAGAACGCGATCACGGTGCTCATGGCCCTCGGCGGGTCCACCAACGCCGTCCTGCACCTGCTCGCCATCGCCCACGAGGCGGGCGTCGAGCTGTCCCTGGAGGACTTCGACCGGATCGGGGACCGCGTTCCGCACCTGGCCGACCTCAAGCCGTTCGGGCGTTACGTGATGAACGACGTGGACCGCCACGGCGGCATCCCGGTGGTCATGAAGGCCCTGCTCGACGCCGGGCTGCTGCACGGCGACGCCCTCACCGTCACCGGGCGCACGCTCGCCGAGAACCTCGCCGTGATCGACCCCGACCCGGTGGACGGGGAGGTGATCCGCACCCTCGACAACCCGATCCACCGCACCGGCGGGATCACGATCCTGCACGGGTCCCTGGCCCCGGAGGGCGCCGTGGTGAAGTCGGCCGGGTTCGACGCCGAGTCCTTCGAGGGCCCCGCCCGCGTGTTCGAACGCGAGCAGGCGGCCATGGACGCCCTGGAGGCGGGCCGGATCACCGCCGGGGACGTGCTGGTCATCCGCTACGAGGGGCCCAAGGGCGGGCCCGGGATGCGCGAGATGCTGGCCATCACCGGCGCCATCAAGGGCGCGGGGCTGGGCAAGGACGTCCTGCTGCTCACGGACGGCCGCTTCTCCGGCGGGACCACCGGCCTGTGCATCGGCCACATCGCGCCGGAGGCGGTCGACGGCGGACCGATCGCCCTGCTGCGCGACGGCGACCGGATCCGGGTGGACCTCACCACCCGCCGCCTGGACCTGCAGGTGGACGAGGAGGAGCTGGCCCGGCGCCGCGGCGGATGGGCCCCGCTGCCCCCGCAGTTCGAGGGCGGGGTGCTGGGCAAGTACGCCAAGCTGGTGCGCTCGGCCTCGGTCGGAGCGGTCACGGGCTGAGCGGGCCGGCACGGGCCGGGCCCCCGACCGCGGTGCGGTCGGGGGCCCGGTCCGTGCGGGCGGCGGGTGCTAGAGCGCGCCGCCGGCGGGACGGCCGTCGATGCGCCCCGAGGTGGGGTCCACGTCCACGTCCGCGTCCACGGCGGGGTCGGTCAGCGCCGGACCGGTGGGGGTGACCGGCGGGATCTCACCCGGCACCGCCGTCTCCGGGGCCACCGGCGTGACCGTGGGGGCCGGAGGCGCCGCGGGCGCCTCGGCCTCGAAGGTGACCGGCTCCCCGTCCTCGTCGGAGTCCTTCTTCTTGGCGGCCGCGGCGGCCCCGGCGGCGGCCACTCCGGCGGCGGCCACTCCGGCGGCGACCACCTTGCCGGAGATCCCGGCCTTGCCGTCGTCACCGCGGGAGGCGGCGGCGGCCTCGACGCCGGGGGTCCCGACCGGGGCGCCCTCGTTGACCGAGCCGCGCCACGCCCCGGTGGCGTAGCCCTCGTCCTCGATGAACTTCTTGAACCGCTCCAGGTCGCCCTCGGCCTGGTTCTCGACCACGTTGAGCTTGTCCCCGATCTTCTCCACGAGGCCCTCGGGCTCGTACTCCAGGACGAGGTGGACCTCGGTGCGGCCGTTGCCGGCGTCGTGGAACATCACGGTGCCGGCGTTGGTGGCCCCCTCCGTGGCGGCCCAGGAGACCCGGCTGTCCGGGACCTGGTCCACGATCCGGGCCTCCCACTGGCGGCGGACGCCGCCGATCTCCGCGACCCACTCGAGCCGGGAGTCGCTCAGCTGGCGGACGCTCTTGACCCCGTTCATGAACTGGGGGAAGTCCTCGAACTGCGTCCACTG
Organism: Kocuria sp. KH4; assembly: GCF_053711175.1. Taxonomy (NCBI): domain Bacteria; kingdom Bacillati; phylum Actinomycetota; class Actinomycetes; order Micrococcales; family Micrococcaceae; genus Kocuria; species Kocuria sp. KH4. Next base: position 46,566 of record NZ_JBSJYX010000023.1, on the reverse strand, counting down.
GTTGTACACCGTGCTCAGGGGCACGTCGACCACAACGGTTTTCTCGACCTTGGTGCTCATGGCATCTCCTTCGATCTGTCTCGTCGGTCAGGGGTGGCGATCTCGGACGATTTCGCCAGTGTGCTTACGGTACTCCCCCGGCACGGCCGATGGCCAGGCCTGCCGTGCGGCGCGGCGCCCGTCGTGCCCGGGCGCTCAGCCGCGGGGCGGCACGGTGCGGGCGAACGCGGCCTGCGTCCGGACGGGGACGAAGCCCACGGAGCGGTAGAGCGCGTCGGCGCGCGTGGGGTTGGCGGCGTCCACGGTCAGCTCCATCGTTGCCCACGCGCCCTCCGCCGCGGCGGCGGCCACCGTGGCGATCAGCACCGCCCGCGCCAGTCCGCGGCCGCGGGCCTCCTGCCGCGTGCCCACGCGGTCGACGTAGAGGGCGCCCTCGCGCCACTGGCTCACGGAGCAGTAGGCGAGGATCCGGCCTCCGGGCTCCCGGGCCACCCGCCACAGGTCCGTGCGGGCGCTGCGGGCGCCCACCACGTCCGCCCAGACCTCCGGCGACCGCGCCGTCGAGCCCCAGTGGGTCGAGAAGGCGTCGTTGTGCGCGAGCCGCAGCTCCTCGGCCATGGTGTGCTCGAACGGCTCCGCGCGGGCGTCGGCCGGGCCGGGGGGCGGGCCGGGCAGGGGGCGGGCCATGTCGGTGAACCACCGCACCGGGGCGTAGCCGCGCCCGGCGAGGAAGGCCCGGGCGTCCGCGCCGTCGGCGCCGCCCGAGGCGGACAGCTGCACGGGGGCGCCCGGGTGGCGCCGGCCGGCGATCGACAGCGCCCGCGCCTCCATGCGTTCGAACAGCGCGGTGGCGAGGCCCCGGCCGCGCCACCGCGGGTGCACCCCGCCGCCCAGGTGCGCACGGGCGAGGCCCCCGGCGGTCAGGGCCGTGCCCACGTGCACCTGCCCGTAGGCCACCAGGGCCGGGCCGTCCCAGACGCCCCAGGTGTCCGCCGAGGCGTCCACGCCGGCCTGGTCGAGCTCCTCGGCCAGGTCGCCGGGCTCGTAGGTCTCCCCGGTGGCGTCGGCCGCGGCCAGCACGTGGATCAGCGCGGACCACGCGGGGGTGTCCGGGAGGCTCAGCGGGCGGAAGGTCGGCTCCGTATCGTGGGTCACAGGACGGACGCTAGCCGATCCGCCGCCCCTCCGGGGCGCAGCCGGTGCGGGCGGCGGCGGGGCCGGGCCGCACCGGCTGCGCCGCTCAGTCGTCCCAGCCCTCCTGCGGGGTGGCGCAGGACTCCCGGTAGACGTACTGGGAGATCCGCCGCCGCTCGCGGGAGGACCAGTCGATCGCGGGCCGGCGGTGCGCCTCCGGCACGTAGCCGAGGCGGTAGACGGCCATGAGCTCGAGGTCCTCGGGCACCTCCAGCAGCTCCACGATCTCGGCCCACCGGGCCGGGGCCTCCATGGGGAACGAAATGAACTGGATGCCCATGCCCAGCTCCACCGTGGTCAGCCAGAGGTTCTCCATCGCCGCGCCCATCGAGAACAGCGAGTAGAACCCGGAGAGCTCCCCGGGCCGGTACTCGCGGCGGTCGAGCATCACGCCCAGCAGCAGCGGCGCCCCGGCGACGAGCTTGTGGTTCTCCGAGCCCAGCGTCTGCGGCACCCGCAGCCGGTTCATCATGGCCTGCCCGCCCGGGGTGAACGCCTTTCTGGTGAACGGGCGCAGCACGGCGGGCAGCTTGTCGAAGAGCATCCCGAAGCGCTGCTCCTCCATCTCCTGCCTGCTGAAGCGGAAGTAGCGCTTGTACCGGTCGAAGAACGTCCCCTCCGCCATCACCTGCGTCATGGACTCGGCGCTGATCCGGGCGATCCGGTCGATGGTCCCCCGGTCCTCGATCAGCACGAACCGCCACGGCTGGCTGTTGAACTGGGAGGGCGCCGCCGCGGCGGTGCGCAGCAGCAGCCGCTGGTGCTCCGGGGACACCGGGTCCGGCAGGAACGGCCCGTTGGTGGTGCGGCGGTTGAAGACGACGTCGAGGAACTCCATGTGCTCTCCGGTTCGGTCGGTGCGGTCAGCGCGCGCGGTCGGCGCGGGCTCGGATCAGGGCGGTGGCGTAGAACGGCGCCGCGGACAGCGCGGCCACGGCGTGCCGGCGCGGATGGCCCTGGGCGGGCGTGCCCACGTACGGCAGGGCCAGCAGCGGCAGCAGCGCCGGGGCCAGCGCGCGGGCGGCCGCCCGTCGCCCGGCGGAGGACGAGCCGGCGCCGAGGAGCGCGGCCAGGGCCGTCGTCGTCGTCGTGGCGATGTAGAGGGCGTGGTGGATCCAGCGGAACCGGCCCGTGTGCACGAGTCCCGCCCCCACGGACGCCCCCAGCGCGGCGTTGGCCGCCCAGCACGCGCCCGCCAGGCCGATCCACGGCCCGGGCGGCGGGCCCGGGGCACGCACGGTGTCTCCCACGGGACTCCCCTTCCGGTCTGCCCGTCCGGCACCGGACGGGAGGCCCAGTCTAGTGACGCCGGGGGCGGGGACTCGGCGGCGCCGCTCCTTGGCATACGTGCCGGGCCGCACGAGAATGGGCAGATGCCCCGCACCGACCCGCGCCCCCGCACCGACCTCTCGCGGCGGGACCCGGACCTGCGGGAGCTCATGGACGACCCCGGCTGCGACCTCGGCGCCCTGCGGCGCACCTACGCGCGCTTCGAGGCGGTCAACTCCCTGCTCGCCGGGTGGTCGGCCACCTACCGGCGGCGGATCCGCCCGCTCGCGGTCCCCGGCCGGCCCCTGACCGTCCTCGACGTGGGCTCCGGCGGCGGGGACGTCGCCCGGGCCCTGACCCGCTGGGCGCACCGCGACGGCGTCGACCTGCGGCTCACGGGCGCGGACCCGGACGCCCGCGCCCTCGAGTGGTCGGTGGGGCGCACGGCCCGCTGGGCGGCCCGGCGCCCGCACCTCGCGCCCCCGGCCTTCCGGCGCACCACCAGCCGGGAGCTCGTCGCGGCGGGCGAGACCTTCGACGTCGTGGTCTCCAACCACCTGCTCCACCACCTGGACCCCGCGCAGGTGCGGGAGCTCGTGGCGGACTCGGAGCGGCTGGCCCGCCGCCTCGTGGTGCACAACGACCTGGTGCGCAGCCCGGCGGCCTACCGGCTGTACTCGGTGGGCGTCCTGCCGCTGGCCCCCGGTTCCTTCCTGCGCACCGACGGGCTGCGCTCGCTGCGCCGGGCCTACGTCCCCGACGAGCTGCGCGCGCTGGCCGGGCCGGGCTGGGAGGTCCGCCCGGGCACGTTCGCGTACCAGCAGCTGGTGCGCGTCCGTTCACTTCCGGTTCAGCCGGATGGCCCACGCTGACAGTCACGACCAGACCAGCGGGCCGGACCGGCCCGGGAACGGAGACCACGTGAAGATCGCGATCCTCGGAGGCGACGGCTTCTGCGGCTGGCCCGCCGCTCTGCACCTGTCGGCCCGGGGCCACGACGTGCTCGTCGTCGACAACTTCTCCCGGCGCGCCATCGACGCCGACCTCGGCACCGAGTCGCTGACCCCCATCCGCGGCCTCGACGAGCGCCGCGCGGCGTGGGCGGAGCTCACCGGCCGGAGCATCGGCGCCGCGGAGCTCGACCTGGCCCAGGACTACGAGGAGTTCCTCGGGCTGCTGCGCACCGAGCGCCCGGACGCCGTGGTGCACTTCGCGGAGCAGCGGGCCGCCCCCTTCTCCATGAAGACCCCCCGGACGAAGCGGTACACCGTGGACAACAACGTCAGCGCCACGCACAACGTGCTGTGCGCGATCGTGGAGTCCGGCCTGGACGTCCACCTGGTGCACCTGGGCACCATGGGCGTCTACGGGTACGGCACCGCCGGGATGCGGATCCCCGAGGGCTACCTGGACGTGGAGGTCCCGGGCCCCCACGGCAGCGTCCCCCAGGAGATCCTCTACCCCTCGAACCCCGGCTCCCTATACCACATGACCAAGGTGCTGGACCAGACCATGTTCGCGTTCTACGCCAAGAACGACGGGCTGCGGATCACCGACCTGCACCAGGGCATCATCTGGGGCACCAGCACCGCGGAGACGGCGCTCGACGAGCGGCTGGTCAACCGCTTCGACTACGACGGCGACTACGGCACCGTGCTCAACCGGTTCCTCGTCCAGGCGGCGGTCGGCCACCCGCTGACGGTGCACGGCACCGGGGGGCAGACCCGGGCGTTCATCCACATCCAGGACATGGTCCGGTGCGTCGAGCTGGCCCTGGGCCACCCTCCGGCGGCCGGGGACCGGGTGCGGATCTTCAACCAGATGACCGAGACCCACCGGGTCCGCGACCTCGCCCGGCTGGTCTCCGAGCTCACCGGCGCGCAGGTCGAGACGGTGCCCAACCCCCGCCAGGAGTCCGCGGAGAACGACCTGCACGTGGTCAACGAGGCCTTCCTGAGCCTGGGGCTGCAGCCCACCACGCTCTCGGAGGGCCTGCTCCTGGAGGTCGAGCAGACGGCCGAGCGGTGGGCGCACCGCGTGGACCTCTCCCGCATCCCGGCGACCTCCGTGTGGAACGGGCGGCGCCGGCCGGGGGTCCCTGCCTCGGTGTCCCGCCCGGCGGCGGTGGGCGCCTGAGCCGCCGGATGCGGATCGCGCTGTTCACGGACGTCTTCCTGCCGAACGTCGACGGGGTGGTGACGCGGCTGCTGCGCACCCTCGACGAGCTCGGCGGCCTCGGCCACGAGGTCCTGGTGCTCACCCCGGGACGGCCGCCGGAGACGTACGGGCCGCACCGGGTGGTCCGGGCCCGGTCCGTCGCCTTCCCCTGGTACCCGGACATCCGGGGCGGGCTGCCCACCCCGGCGGCCGAGCGCGCCGTGACGGCGTTCCGCCCGGACGTGGTGCACGCGGTGAACCCGGTGTGGTTCGGCGCCTGGGGCGCCCTCTCGGCCCGGTGGCGGGCCCTGCCCCTGCTGGCCTCCTTCCACACCGACGTGCCGCAGTACATGAGCGCCCTGGGCCTGGGACCCCTGCGCGGGGGCGTGGAGCGGTGGATCCGCGCCACGCACAACCTGGCCCAGGTCAACCTGTGCACCTCCGGGCCGATGCTCGAGCGGGCCGCCGGGATGGGCGTGCGGGACCCGGCGCTGTGGCCCAAAGGCGTGGACACCCGCCTCTTCTCGCCCGCGAAGGCCTCCCCCGCCGTCCGCCGGCGCCTCACCGGCGGGCACCCGGAGGAGCGGCTGGTGCTCTCCGTGGGACGGCTGTCCAAGGAGAAGAACCTGGAGGCCCTGCTCGAGCCGATCCGGCGGCTGCCGGGCACCCGGCTCGCCGTGGTGGGCGCGGGCCCGCACCGGGCGGAGCTCGAGCGGCGCTTCGCCGGCACGCCGACGACGTTCGTGGGGCCGCTGGCCGGGGACGAGCTCGCCGCCGCCTACGCCTCCGCGGACGTGTTCGCGTTCCCGTCCACCACCGAGACCCTCGGCCTGGTGGCCCTGGAGTCCCTGGCCAGCGGGGTGCCGGTGGTCGGCGCCCGGGCCGGCGGCATCCCGTTCGCGGTCGACCACGGGCGCACGGGTCTGCTCGCCGCGCCCGGCAGCCCCGGTGAGCTCACGGCGCACCTCGCCCGGCTGCTCGGCGACGACGCCCTGCGCGCCCGGATGGGCGCCGCCGGCCGGGCCGACGCCGAGGGGCACGGCTGGCGGGCCGCGACCGAGGCGCTCGTGGGCTTCTACGACCAGGCGGTCGAGCGGCACCGGACCGGCCGCGACGGCGCCGGGGCCGTGTCCCGGGGAGCCCGGACACGGCCGCGCCCCCGGGCGCGCTCCTGACGCCTCGGGCGGGACCGGCGCCGCGGCCCGGGCGGTCCCGCCTGTTCGCTATTGCCAATGGTGACTGCCGGCACGTAGTTTGGCGGCACAGCAGTCCTTCGGCCGCCGTCCAGGTGCCCCACCGCTCGGCGGGGTCCTTCCGCGCCGCCGCGCGACCAGCAGCTCGACGTCTCCTGTCGCCTCCGCCGCCGCGCGCGGACGGGTGACGCCGGAGGGGTCCTGCCGCGCGCTGCAGGCCGCGGGACCGGCCCGGGGCCACGACCGGATTCAGGAGACACACGACATGACCGCTGCCAAGACCTGGGCCGCCGCGGGGTCCGCGGCCACGATGCTGGTGGGGGGCCTCGTCCTGGGCGCCCCGGCCGCCGTCGCCGCACCCGGCGACGCTGCCTGCCTGCAGGCCACGAGCCAGTTCGACGCCGCGCTGGCCGGCGCCGGCATCACCCCGGACGCCATCATGTCCCTCGACCGGACCGCGGACGCCGTGGCCACCGCCGAGGCGCAGTACACCGCGCTGGTGGTCCCCGCGGGCGGCCCGAGCCTGGCCGAGCTCCAGGCCGCCGCGACGGCGCTGGCGGCGGCCCAGGAGTCCGGCGACCCGGTGGCCCTGGCCCAGGCCGAGGCCACGGTCGCCGAGCTGGACGCGGCGCTGGCCGCCGCCCTCGGCGCCGTGGACCCCGCCGCCCTCGAGGCGGCGGTCCTCGAGACCGGCGCGGCGTTCGACGCCCTCCTGGCGGAGCTGGTGCTCGACGAGGCGACCGTCAACCAGCTGCTCGCGCTGCTCGAGCAGGCCGTCGTGGCGTGCGAGGGCGAGCTCGGCCAGCTCCCCGTCGGCGCCCCCGTGGCCCCGACCCCCGTCGCCCCGGTGGCGCCCGCCCCCGTGGTGGAGGCACCCGTCGTGGAGGCTCCCGTGGTGGAGGCTCCCGCCGAGGCCGCTCCGGTGGCCGTCAACCCCGGGCTCAACATGCAGACCGCCGCGGAGCCGGCCGAGGGTCCGGGCGCGGGCCTGCTGGCCGGTCTGTTCGCCGCCGGGGCGGCGATGTCGGCGGCCGCCGTGCTGCGGCTGCGCCGGCGCGGCCGGGCCTGAGCCGCACGGCCGCGCCGGACGCCCGCGCGGGCGCCCGGCGCGGCCGGACCGGTCGTGGCGGTGCGGGTCACGGCCTCCGCCCCCGGGCGGCTCCGCGGCCCCGTGCCGGGTGCCCGGCGGGGGTCAGCTGCGGGCCACCGCGCTGCTGCCCTGGGTGGGCGCGCTGGGGGGATCCAGCACGGCCACGAGCCGGGCGAGGTCGTGGGCCGCGGTGATGACCAGGCGCCCCTCGTGCCCCGAGGGGTCCGTGACCTCGGCGCTGAGCCGCCCCGCCAGGGAGCGGACCCGCTCGGCGGCCTCCGCCGGGTCCTCCTCCGCCGCCCACGCCCGGACGCCGTCGGCGGAGGACTGCGCCGCCTCGGCGAGCCGGCCGCTCAGGACCGGGGGGATCACCCAGTCGTGCCCCTGGTGGTCGTAGAGCTCGCGCAGCGCGTCCGTGAACCCGCGGAGGTGGAAGACCACGCTCTCGAGCTGGAGCATCGAGGCGTATCCCGGGTCCGTCGGCCGCCCGCGGCGCAGGACCACGCGGGGATTGCCCCGGGCGCTCTGCGCGGACTCGTCGACCGCCTCGCGGACCTCGGCCGTGATCCGCACGAGCGAGTGGTTGCGCTCCTGCCAGTCCCGCCCGGCGGTGCTCCCGGGCTCGGCCAGCTCCCGGGCGGCGTCCTCGAGGTAGTCCACGACGACGCCCTGCAGCCGGTCCAGCTGCAGGCGGGCGGTGCGGAAGTCCAGCGGGGGGAACACGAGCGCGTTGACGAGCAGGCCGATCGCGACCCCCACGGACATCTGCACCAGGAACCCGGCGGAGAAGCCCTCGGCGTCCTGGCCGCCGATGATGAGCACGAACAGCGCCCCCACGGGCACGTACTCCGCCCCGGCCCCGAGCCGGCGGATCCCGGCCAGCAGCACGCCGATGCCCACCGCCACGGCGACCGTCACCAGGTTCGGGTCGCCGATCAGCAGCACCCCGGCCGCGAGGGCGATCCCGAGGGTGATGCCGGCCACCGTCTGCAGGCCCGCGCGCACCGAGCCCAGCACGGTGGGGTACATCGCCGAGATCGCCCCGAGGGGCGCGTAGTAGGGGTACTGGTCGATCACCCCCGGCATCCGCTGGGCCACGATCCAGGAGAGGGCCACCGCCAGGGACGTCTTGAGCGCGAGCAGGATCCTGGCGCCTTGTATGGTGTGCATCCCGGCCATCCTACGGACCGGCCGGTAGGATCGAGCCGCCCGCCCGGATCTTCGGGCGCACCGTGCGCCGACCGGCCGTCGCGCTGAGGCCGACCACGAGGAGACCTCCATGCGCCGACTCCCGCCCCGACTCCCCCACCGGCGCCTGCTGCCGGTCCTCGCCGTGGGCCTGGGCGGCGCCCTCGGCACCGGGGCCCGCCACGGGGTCGCGGCGGCGCTGCCGGCGGTGTCCGGCTGGCCGGTGGCCACCCTTGCGGTGAACCTGCTCGGGGCCTTCCTGCTGGGGATGCTCCTGGAGGGCCTCCTGCTGCGCGGTGCGGAGACCCCCCGCCGGCTGCTGCTGCGCCTGGGCGCCGGGACCGGGTTCCTGGGCGGGTTCACGACCTTCTCCGCCCTCGCCCTCGAGGTGCAGCGGATGCTCTCTGCCGGGTCGCCCGGCCCGGCGCTGGCCTACGCGGGGGTCTCCCTGGCCGGCGGCTTCACCGCCTGCCTGGCCGGCGTCCTGCTCGCCGCCCGGGGACGGCCCGCATGACCACCCTGCTGATCTGCCTGCTCGGCGGGGCCGGGGCGACGGCCCGGTTCGTCGTCGACGGCATGGTGCGACGGCGCGCGGCGACGTCCTTCCCGGTCGGCACGGTGACCGTCAACGTGACGGGGTCCTTCCTCGCCGGGGTGCTGACCGGCGCGGCGCTGGCCGGGGCCCTGGGCGGTCCCGCGCTCACCGCGGCCGTCACCGGCTTCTGCGGCGGGTACACCACCTTCTCCACCGCGATGGCCGACACCGTGCGGCTGGCCAGGGACGGCCGGGTGCGGGACGCGGTGCTCAACGCCGTGGGCACCGCGGCGCTCACCGTGCTCGCCGTGCTCGCCGGCCTGGCCGCGGCGGCGCTGCTCCTCTGAATCCCCGGGCCGCGGCACGGCCCGGCCGGCGGTCCCGGTCCGCGGCTCAGGCCCCGACGCGCAGCTCGTTGCCCGGGATCGAGGCCAGCAGCCGCCGGGTGTAGGGATGGCGCGGGTTCGTGAAGATCTCCTCGCTCGCGGCGGCCTCCACCAGCTCGCCGTCCTTCATCACGCACACCTCGTCGGAGATGAGCCGGACCACCGCGAGGTCGTGGGAGATGAACAGGTAGGACAGCCCGAACTCCTCCTGCAGCCGGCCGAGCAGGTCCAGGATCTGCTTCTGCACGAGCACGTCGAGCGCCGACACCGGCTCGTCGCACACGATGAGCTCCGGCTGCAGCGCCAGGGCCCGCGCGATCGCCACGCGCTGGCGCTGCCCGCCCGAGAGCTCGTTGGGGTAGCGGTTGACGGTCGAGGGCGGCAGCGCCACCTCCTCGAGCAGCCACTTCACCCGGTCCCGCCGCTCGCCCCGGTCGCCCCGGCCGTAGGTGGACAGCGGCTCCTCGACGATCCGCCCGATGGTGAACATCGGGTTCAGGGACGAGTAGGGGTCCTGGAAGATCGGCTGCACGCGCTGGCGGAACGCCGCCAGCCGCTTGCCGCGCAGCCCCGTCACGTCCTGGCCGTCGAAGCGGATCGACCCGGAGGTGGGCTCGTAGAGCTTCAGCAGCATCCGCGCCGTCGTCGTCTTGCCCGACCCGGACTCCCCCACGATCGCCACCGTCCGGCCCCGGGGCACGGTGAGCGAGACGTCCCGCACCGCCGTGAAGTCGGGCTGCCCCAGCCGCCCCTTGAAGACCTTGGTGAGGTCCTCGATCACCACGAGCGGCTCCCGCGGGGCGCCGGACCCGGGATCGGCGGGGACCGCCGTCGAACCGTGCGCCGGGGCCGCCGGGCCCCGGCGCGGGTCCGCGGCCGGCGCGGAGGGCGCCCCGACGCGGGCCGCCGCCACCGAGGGCGCCGCCTGCACGAGCCGGCGCGTGTACTCGTGCCGCGGGTCCTCCAGCACCTGCGCGGACGGGCCGGCCTCCACGATCCGGCCCCGGTGCATCACCACGATGTCCTGGGCGCGCTCGGCGGCCAGCCCGAGGTCGTGGGTGATCAGCAGCACGGACGTGCCGATCTCCTCGGTCATCCGCTCGATCTGGTCCAGGATGGTCCGCTGCACGGTGACGTCCAAGGCGGAGGTCGGCTCGTCGGCGATGAGTAGCCGCGGCCGGCAGGCCAGCCCGATCGCGATGAGGGCGCGCTGGCGCATGCCCCCGGAGAACTCGTGCGGGTACTGGGCGGCGCGGCGCTCGGGCTCGGGCAGGCCGGCGGCCGCCAGGGCCGCGACGACGTGCTCGTGCACGTCCTTGCGGGTGGCCAGGCCGTGCACGAGCAGCGTCTCGGCGACCTGCTGCCCCACCGTGGTCACGGGGTTGAGGTTGGACATGGGGTCCTGCGGCACCAGGCCGATCTGGCGGCCGCGGACGGCCCGCATCCGGGACTCGTCCAGGCCCACGAGCTCCTGCCCGGCGAACCGCACGGACCCGCCGGTGACCCGGCCGTTGCCGGGCAGCAGGCCGATCACGGACATCGCCGTGGTGGACTTCCCGGAGCCGGACTCCCCCACGATGGCCAGGGTGCGGCCCTGGCGCAGCGTCAGGGACGCCTCGTGGACGGCCTGGACCGGCCCGTTCATCGTCGTGAAGGCCACGGCGAGGTCCTCGACCTCGAGCAGGGGGGCGTCGGCCCGGGGGACGGGGTTCTCTGCGCTCATCGCTGGGTGCACCTCACGCGGTTCGGGACTTGGGGTCGAGGGCCTCCCGCAGGGACTCCCCCAGCAGGGTGAAGCCCAGGGCGGTGACGGCGATGCACAGCCCGGACAGGAACGCCAGCTGCGGGGCGATCGCCAGCTCGGCCTGGGCGTAGGTGAGCATCCGGCCCCACTCCGCCGTCTGCGGCACACCGCCGCCCAGCCCCAGGAAGGACAGGGCGGCCGCGTCGATCACCGCCGTGGCCAGGGTCAGGGTGCCCTGCACGATGACCGGCCCGGTGCTGTTGGGCAGCAGGTGGCTCATGGTGATGGTGCTCCGGGACAGTCCCAGGGTCTGGGCCGCCAGGACGTAGTCCGCGCCCTTCTGGGAGAGCATCGAGGAGCGCAGCAGCCGGGCGAAGATGGGCACCTGCGAGGCGCCGATCGCGATCATCACGGCCCACTGGCTCTGCCCCATGATCGCGGCGATGGACACCGCGAGGAGCAGGTTGGGCACGGAGAGCAGGATGTCGACGAAGCGCATGATGACGCTGTCCACCCAGCCGCCGAAGCCGCCCGCCAGCAGGCCGAGCAGCACGCCGCCGGCCAGGCCCAGCGCGGTGGAGACCACACCGATGACCAGGGAGGCGCGGGCGCCCCAGATCAGCTTGGACAGCAGGTCCCCGCCGAAGCGGTCCAGGCCCAGCGGGTGGCCCTCGACGTCGCCGGGGCCGGGGATCACGGTGGGGGTGATCTCGGTGCGCCCGGGCAGCTCCTCGCCGCCGAACGGGGCGAGCCACGGGGCGAGGAGGGCGACGAGCAGGAACACGCCCACGATCACGGCCCCGGCGATGGCCGCGGGGTTGCGGCGCAGCCGCCGGAAGGCGTCCTGCCACAGGCTCGTGCCGGTCTGCTCGACGGTGCCCGGGACGACCCCGACGGCGTCGGGGCCCTCGGGGTGCGCGGGCCCGGAGGGGGCGGGGGGAAGTGTGGCACTCATTGAACACGCACCCGGGGGTCGATGAGGCTGTAGGAGATGTCCACCAGCAGGTTGATCAGGGAGTAGGCCAGGGCGATGAAGATGATGAAGCCCTGCAGCACGGGGTAGTCCAGGTTGAAGATCGCGTCCCGCAGGAACCGGCCGATGCCGTTGAACGCGAACACGGTCTCGGTCAGCACCGCCCCGGAGATCAGCAGGCCGGTCTGCAGGCCGATGGTCGTGATCACGGGCAGCATGGCGTTGCGCAGGATGTAGCGGCCGCGGATCAGGCCGCGGGTGAGCCCCTTGGCGCGGGCGGTGCGCACGTAGTCGGCGCTCTGCACCTCCAGCACGGAAGCGCGGGTGATGCGCACGATGATCGCCAGCGGGATCGTGCCCAGGGCCACCCCGGGCAGGATCAGGTGCAGGAACGCGTCCCACGCGGCGTCCCACTCCCCGGTGAGCAGACCGTCGAGGACGAAGAAGTTGGTGTAGTGCGTCGCGTCGATGCGCGGGTCCTGCCGCCCGTCCGCCGGCAGCAGCGGCACCTGGATGGCGAGCAGCCACTTGAGGATGAACGCCAGGAAGAAGACGGGCACCGTGATCCCCAGCAGGGACAGCACCACGGAGGAGTGGTCCAGGGTCCGGCCGCGGTGCCGGGCGGCCACGTAGCCGAGCGGGACGCCCACGCCCACCGCGAAGACCAGCGCCACGAGCGCGAGCTCCAGGGTGGCCGGGAAGCGGGTGAGGAACTCCTCCACCACGGGCCGGCCGGTCACGATGGAGGCGCCGAAGTCCCCCCGCAGGAGCTGCCCCATGTAGACGAAGTACTGCTCGATCAGGGGACGGTCGAAGCCGTAGACCTCGTTGATGCGGGCCACGGCCTCGGGGGTGGCCTTGTCCCCCAGCAGCGCCGTGGCGGGGCCCCCGGGAAGGGCCCGGACCCAGGCGAAGAGCAGGATCGACAGGCCGAGGAGGGTGGGGATCAGCAGGGCGAGCCGCTTGCCGATGACTCGGAGCATTCCGGTCCTTCCGGACGGGGAGGGGCGGGGGAAGACCGTCGGGAGACGGGGGCGGCCCGGGGGCGGCGCGCGCCGCCCCCGGGCCCCGAGGCTCACTCGCTGAGCTGGATGCGGTTGAAGACCTCGTCGTTGACCGGGCTCACCGGGTAGGACTCCACGCGGGCGTCGAAGGCGAGCGACGGCGCCGGGTTGGCCAGGGGCACGGCCGGCAGCTTCTGCATGATCTGGTCGTTGATCTCCTCGTAGACCGGGGTCTGCTCCTCGATGCTGGTCAGCTCGCGGGCGTCGGCCAGCGCCCGGAACAGCTCGGGGTCGTCGAAGCCGAACTCGGGCTTCTCCTGGCCGAAGAACACGCCCACGAAGTTGTCGGTGTCGTTGTAGTCACCGGTCCAGCCCAGCAGGTGCAGGTCGTGCTCCGAGGTGCCGTTGACCCGGTCCAGGTAGTCCGGGGACCACTTGTCCGGCTGCGGGTTGACGGTGATGCCCACCTCCTCGAGCTGGGCGGTGAGCGTGGTGAACGTCTGCTCCGGGTTGGGCATGTAGGGCCGGGAGACGCCCGTGGGGTAGCTGAAGTCCAGCTCGAGGCCGTCCGCGTAGCCGGCCTCCGCGAGCAGCTCGCGGGCCCGCTCGGGGTCGTACTCGTACTGGGTGACGTCCTCGTTGTAGCCGTTGACGGACTCCGGGATGAACTGCGTGGCCACGGTGGTGCCCTCGGGCAGCGTCTGGGAGACCAGGGCCTCCTTGTCGATCGCGTGGGCGATGGCCTGGCGGACGGCGGGCTCCGCGAGCTCCTCCTGGGCCTGGTTGAAGCCGAGGTAGAGGATGGTGAACGGGTCGCGGGTGACCACGTTGTAGCCGCCGTCCTTCAGCGCCTGGGTGTCGGCCGGCGCCACGAGGTCGTAGCCGTCCACGCTGCCGGACTCGAGGGCCTGGCGGCGCGCCTGCGGGTCGTCGATGATGCGGAAGATGACGTCGGTGACCTGGCCCTGCTCGCCCCAGTAGTCCTCGTAGGCGGAGAGGACCACCTGGTTGCCCACGTCCCAGGACTCGAACCGGAACGGGCCGGTGCCCACGGGGTGGCCCTGCGCGTACTCGGAGAGCTCCGGGGACTCCGCGGTGCCGCCGGCGGTGTCCGCACCGTACTCCTCGAGCGCCGTGGGGGACTGCATGGCGAAGGCCGGCAGGGACAGGGCGGCGATGAAGCCGGCGAACGGCTTGTTCAGCGTGACCTGGGCCTCCTGCGCGCCGGTGGCCTCGCAGCCGGCGTAGATGGCCTGCTCCGGGGAGTCCGCGAAGCCCTTGAAGAGCGAGCCGTAGTAGTAGGCCATGTTCTCGGACTGGAGCAGGCCCTCGAAGTTGTACCAGCGGTCGAAGTTCGTGCAGACCGCCTCCGCGTCGAAGGCCGTGCCGTCGTGGAAGGTCACGCCGTCCTTGAGCTGGAACGTGTAGGTCCTGCCGTCCTCGGACTGCTCCCACGACTCCGCCAGCAGCGGCTCCGGCTCCGCCGAGCCCTCCTGCACGCCCACGAGCCCCTCGAAGATCTGGCGTGAGACGCGGAAGGACTCGCCGTCCTGGGCGAACGCGGGGTCCAGGGACTTGGGGTCGGACGACGCCGCGAAGACGAACGTGCCGTCGACGTCGCCGGCGGCGGCCTCCCCGGACCCGCCCTCCTCCTCCCGGTCCGAGGCGAGGCAGCCGGTGAGCGCCAGGGAGGCCGCGGCGGCCAGGGACGTGACGGCGAGGGCGCGGCGGGCGCGCCCCGGGCGGAATGGCGTGGACATGAACGGACTCCTCGGAAGGGCGAGTGGCAGCCCCCGCTCCGGGGCGCGGAGCAGGGACGTGGTCCCCGGGCTGCCGACAGGTGTGACGGGCACCACACGGTACAAGTGATACCACGAGTAGCAGCCAATTCTTTCCACACGCACATGGCGCGCATGTTTCCGGCGCCTCACGGCGGCGATCCGTCGCCCGCCACCCACCCAAACCACCAGCAGGCTTGCTAGTCTGCTGGGGAAGGCATTCCGAGCAGGACCGACCGGAGAAAGCAGGGCCCCGTGGCCGAGATCAATCCCGAGCAGGCGCGCAACGACCCGGAGAAGGCCCGGGAGGCCTTGAACGAGGAGTCCGGCCGCAGCATCGCCGGCGACAGCCCGCCCGACGCCGGACTGGGCGTCGGGCCCGACAACCCGGACCTGGACGTGGACCACCCCGGGGACTCCGCGAAGGGCAAGATCGCGATCGCCGCCATCCTGGGCCTGGTGCTGCTGTTCGCCGTGCTGTGGTTCGTGGGAGCCGTCGTCGGCCTGTTCTGAGCCGGCGGGCCGCGGGCGCCCGGGCGCGGCAGTGCCTGGGCCTACCGGCCCCCGACCGCGTCCCCGGTCCGCGGCACGCCGCGGATCCGGGACGCGGTCACGACTCGTCGTCGTCCTCGTCGTCCGCCTCGGCCCAGTCCTGCGAGGAGGGGCCCATCAGGGCGAAGCGCTCCCCGTCCGGGCCGGCGGCGAACACCAGCTCCCCGTAGCCGAACTCCTCCGGCTCCCGGAGCAGGGTGCCCCCGGCCCCGACGACCCGCTCGGCGGCGACGTCGGCGTCGTCGACCTCGAAGCACACCCACCACAGCGGCGGCACCTCCTGCAGGGGGTCGACGTCCTCGGCCGGCACGCCGATCCCGCCCGCGCTGCGGTCCATCCCCGGGACCGTGAACACCGCGTAGGCCTCGTGCCGGGTGCCGATGTCCTGGTAGGTGTAGCCGAAGACCTGCGCGTAGAACCGTTCGGCGGCCTCCTGGTCCGAGGTCAGCAGGTCGCACCACGCCACGGTGCCGTGCCGGCCGACGAGGCTGAAGCCCGTGTGGTCCCCGGGCTGCCACACCCCGAAGGCGGCCCCCGTGGGGTCGATCCACACGCCCATGGTGCCGAAGCGGCCCACCTCCATCGGCTCGAACAGCTGGCGCGCCCCGGCGGCCACGGCGGCCCGGCCGGTCGCCGCGATGTCGTCGGAGGCGAGGTAGACCGCCCAGGCGTGGGGGTCGTCCTCCGTCTCCGGCAGGGCCGGGGACAGGCCCGCCACGGGCTCGCCGCCCACCAGGGCGTTGCAGTAGCCGCCGTACGCGGGGTCCGAGGGCGTGAACCGCCAGCCGAGCACGGCGGCGTAGAAGTCCATGGAGCGGTCCAGGTCGGAGACCATGATGTCCGCCCAGCACGGTGCCCCCGTGGGCCACCGGTCGATGCGCTCGGCCATTCCTGCGTCCTCTCGTGCCGCGCCGGGACAGGGTCCGCCCGGTGCGCGTGGCGCGGACCACGCCCGGGCTCCTCCGCCCCATGGTCGTCCTCCGCGGCCCGGAAGGGAACACCCGGGCGGGCGGGACCGGATCAGGTCAGGAACGACCGCAGGTTCCGCTCGGCCGCCCGGTAGGTGTCGGCGTCGATGGTCTCCCCGTGGTGGAAGCGGTCGATCACCCGCGGGTCCACGTAGGAGCTGCGGGCCACGGTGGGCGTGTTCCCCAGGTGCTCGGCGACCTCCCGCACGGCCGCGGAGACCGCCTTCTTGCGGGCGCTCTGGGTGGGGCGCGTGTCCGCGCGGGCGGCCAGGGCGAGGGCGGCGCTCACCGTGCCCTGCCAGGTGCGGAAGTCCTTGGCGGTGAAGTCCGGCCCGCACCGCTCCCGGACGAAGTCGTTGAGCCGGGCGCTGGTGGTGGTGGCCCACTGCCCGTCCTCGTCCCGGTAGGCCAGGGCCGGCTCGTCCGGGTCCCGCTCCAGCATGGGGGCCAGCGCGGCGGCGAGGTCGGCGTCCCGGAGGGCCAGGGACCACTGGTGCCCGCTCTTGCCGGGGAAGTCCAGGTGCACGTCGTCCCCGTCCACCCGCACGTGCCGCACCAGCAGGGTGGTCACCCCGTAGGAGCCGTTGGACTGGGCGTACTCCTCGTTGCCGATGCGCAGGGCCGCGTCGTCCATGAGCCGGAAGGCCGCGGCGCACGCCTTGTCCTCCGTGAGGCCCTCCGCGCGCAGCAGCCGCGTCACCGCCGGCCGGGCCCGGGGCAGGGTGTCGCCGAAGTCCAGGACCCGGTCGAACTTCTCCCGGTCCTTCAGCTCCCGCCACCGGGGGTGGTAGATGTACTGGCGCCGCCCGGCGCCGTCCACCCCCGTGGCCTGGATGTGGCCGTTGGGCTGCGGGCTGATCCATACGTCCTTCCAGGCCGGGGGGATCGCCAGGCCCCGGATCCGCTCGAGCTCCTCGGGGGCCTCGACCTTGGTCCCGTCCGCGTGCCGGAACACGAAGCCCTTGCCGTGGCCGCGGCGCGTGATCCCGGGGCGGTGGCAGTTGCTGCGCCGGAGCCGCGGCCGGCGCGGGGTGCGGGGCGTGGGCTGGGTCTGCTGCGTGGCGGTCATCGTGTCCTCCCGGGATGAGCTCCCGGACCACGCCCGGGACACCAAGTCTACTGATCACCGCGGCGGCGACGCACGGCCCCCACCCCGGGCCGTGTCGCACGGCGCGGCGCTCAGGGCTCCGAGCGGGTGTACGCGGCGGCGCGCACGGCGTCGTCGTCCTCGAGCCCGGCGCCGAGGGCCCCGCCCACGGTGGCGAGCGTGGCCGTCAGCCACGCCAGCTTGCCGTACTCGGCCGCCCCGGCCGGGGCGCCGATCACCGCCGCGAAGACGTCGCCGTCCACGAGCAGCAGGGCACCGAGCCAGGACAGGGCGAAGACCGCGGCGTAGAACACGACCACGCCGATGGCCACGGTCGCCGCCGTGGCCAGGTTGAACAGCGCCACCTGCTCGCGCTCGGCGCGCCGCCGCGGGCGCTCCCAGAGCCGGGCGCCCACGATCAGCGCACCGGTCACCGCCCCCACCGAGAGCAGGCCCAGCAGCCCCAGGCGCCACGGCCCGTAGGCGGCGGCGAGCAGCCACAGGTCCGAGGCCACCAGGGTCAGCACCCCGGTGGCCGCGGCCAGGGCGAGCAGCCGGGACAGCCGCACCACCAGGGTCCAGGGCCGGTTGGCGCGGATCATCCCCAGCAGCAGGCGCACGTTGCCGCCCAGCACGCGGGCGGTGAACTGCACGGCGTTGTCCTCCGGGTGGTCCTCGAGGTCCTCCGCGCGCTGCCGGGCGCGCCGGACGAGCTCCTCCTGCGCCTCGGCGTCGTCCGCGTCCTCGGCGTCGTGGCCCAGCAGGTGGCCGACCACCCGGACCACGGTCTGCCGGACCTTCTGCCCCACGTGCACCGGGCCGAGGGCCGGGACGGCGACGAGGCCCACGCCGTGCACGGGACTCAGCTGCGTGAGCACCGGGCTGCGGCCGTCCTTGAGGGGGACGTCCGTGAGGACGACGACGAGGTCCCAGTCCTCGTCGAGCATCCGGTCGCGGGCGGCCTCCAGCAGGTCGAGCCCGTCGGCCGGCGGGACCACCAGCCGGTCCTCGGCCGCGGACACGCGCCAGCGCACCCCGGGATAGCGCTCGTGCAGCGGGGCGATCAGGGTGCCGGCGAGGTCCCGGGGCAGGACGCCGGCGATCTGGGGCGAGAGGACGAGGCCGACCAGCAGCTCCGGCACGGGCTCGTGGGCGGCGGGGTTGGCGGCGGCGGGGTCGGCGGCGGTGGAACGGTCGTCGGGCACCGCTCAATCCTGGGCCAGGACCCGGGGAAACGCCACTCGCCGCGGTCCCGCGGCGGCTCCGCCCGCCCGATGACGCGGGCGGGCCGGGATGGCCAAGACCGGGCGTCTCGCCTACGGTGGGACCAGGTCGAGCACACGGCCTGCCCCATGGCGGTTGCACACCAGGAAATCCGGACCGCCGTCCCCGCACTGGCGTCCGACGCGCCCCCGCCACGGCCCCTCCGCACGCCCCGCCCCGTCCCCGACGCACGGGCGGGCGGACCGGCCACCGCGGATCCTCCCGCATCGTGACCATCACCGTGACCATCACCGCGCCCTATCGGCCCGTCACCCGCGCAGCGGGGGCGGCCTCCGCTCCGCACACCCGCTCCGCACTTCCCGTGAAGGACACCACCATGAGCGCACCCACCACCGTGACGCACCGCAGCCCCGCCCCGCCCCCGGCCGCCCAGGACCAGCCCTGCTCCTGCCTGGGCCCGGACGAGATGTTCCCGGCCGCCCTGGCCGCCCTGAGCATGGACGAGCTGCAGGTGCTGCACTCGCGGATCTGCCGTCAGCTCGACCGCGAGTACCTCACCGCGCCGGACGGCCCCCACCCCTGCACCGCCGACCGGCTCCAGGAGCTCGTGCACGAGCTCGACGCCCGCGACGCGGCCTGAAGACCCCGCGTCCGCCCCGCCCGCCCCGGGGCGGGCGGGGCGGACGCGGGCCGGTCAGCGGACGGGCACCCGGGCCGTCACCGGGTTCTCCAGGGTGCCGGCGTACTGCAGGGACGCGGCCTGGTCCGTGAGGTCGACCATCTGCAGGGTGTTGAGCAGCTGCAGCCGGTTGAGGCAGGAGTGCTCGAAGCGGGGCGCGAAGAGCGGCACCCGCGCCGCGCCCGCCGGGTCGGTCCCCGCCACCTCGTGGAGGCAGTCCGCCGCGAGCTCCCAGAACGTGCCGGCCGCCAGCAGCCCGTCGGCCTCGAGCAGGCCCGCCACGTGGCGCAGCACGCCGTCGAACACGTCGGTGTGCACGGACAGGGCCGCCGTCGCGGGGTCCACGACGTGCCGGATCCGGTCGAGGCCCTCCGGCAGGGGACGGTCGGTGACCACGGCGACCTCCTCCCCGATGTCCTTCATGATGGCCCGCCGCGGCACGTGCTCGTGCAGCACGAGGACCACGTTCTCGCCGTGGGGCATGAACACGAGGTCGTGGGCGAGCAGGCACCGGGCGACCGGGGCGAGGTAGGCGTCCAGCAGCCGCCGGACCCACTCCTCGGCGCTCAGCCCGGAGGCGCGCACGTGCACGGAGACCAGAGGGGTGCCCAGGGCGTCCACGTGCAGCAGGGAGGCGAGGGTCGCCAGCCGCTCCCCCGGCCCGGTGCGCCCCACGGGACTCTCCCGCCACAGCGCCGCGAGCATCTTGGTGTGCGGGCCCTCCTCGCCGTGCCCCGAGGCGGCCGCGCGGTGGTAGGCGTCGCCGGTGTAGCCGATCGCCGCGACCTCCCGCAGGACCGAGAACCCGGCCCCGGCCAGCACCGGGTCGGCGGCCACGAGGTCGGCCACCCAGTCGTTGATCGCGGGGGTGTCGCGCATGTACCGGGGGGAGAGCCCGCGCAGGAAGCCCATGTTCTGCACGGCCAGGGCCGTCTTCACGTAGTGCCGCTCGGGACGGGTCGTGTTGAAGAAGGTGCGCACGGACTGCTGGGCCCGGTGCTCGTCGCCACCCTCCCCCAGCAGCACGAGGTCCCGGCGGGCGAGGTCGGGGGCGAAGGTCACGGTGACCCGGTGCTCCCACTGGTGGGGGTGCACCGGCAGGAAGCGGTAGTCCTGCGGGTCCAGGCCCAGCCCGGTCAGCCGGGCCCGGAAGCGGGCGCGGGTCCCGGGGTCGAGCTCGGCGGCGTACAGGGCGTCCTCGTCGAGGCCGCGCCCGGTGTCCACGCGGCTGAGCGAGCGGCGCGCGGCCACCCACACGAGACGCACGGGCCGGGCCGCCTCGGGGGCGTACCGGTCGTGCTCGGTGACGCCCAGGCCGATCCGCCCGTTGTTGGCCACGAAGCCGGGGTGCCCCTCGGTCATGGCGGCCTCGACCTCCTGGAACCCGGCGTCCGCGAGCGCGGACGCCGGGCGGGTGCGGTGCATCAGCTTGTAGGCCGCGGAGGCGAGGGTGCTCGCGATCTCCTCGAGGTAGGTGGCCAGCAGGTGCGCGGGGATGCCCAGCTGCGGGGCGAGCTCGGTGATCAGGGCCTGGGCGTCGGGCTCGGCGTCGGCGCCGGCCACCGTGCGGCGCAGCGAGCCCTCGTCGAGCACCCAGTGCTCCAGCGCGGTGCGCCGTGCCCGGAACCGGTAGCGGGCGGTCCCGGCGCGGACCTCGAAGACGTCCTCGCCCACCGCTTCGGGGTGCACCAGCCGCTCGTGGGCGAACTCGGCCAGGACCTTGCAGCACAGGTGGCGGTGGGCGACGCGCATCGGGTGCAGGCCCAGGTGGGCGGCGGCGGCGGGCCCGGCGGGGACGGCGGCGGCCGGGACCGGGCGGGCGGTTCCCGCCAGCTCGGAGGCCTCGAACTGCTCCCGGGTGCAGGTGCTGAGCAGCGCGGTCTTTCCCGGCAGGGGCAGGGGCCCGTGGACCTCGAAGCCCGCCCGGGCGTTGAGCCGGTGCACGGCCTCGTTGCGGACGTCGGGCTCCACGACGACGCGCCGGGTCCCGGGCCGCTCGAACAGCCCGCGCAGCGTGGCGGCCATCAGGGCGGCGCTCGTGCCGGGCACCGGGGTCCGGGCCGGGGCGAGGAGCAGGTGCATCCCCACGTCGCCGGCGCGGTGGGCGTAGCGGCCGGCGAGGAGCACCTCGGCGGGGTCGTAGGTCTCCACGACGCCCAGCGGGACCCCGTCCAGGCGGGCCAGCCGGGCCTCGCAGCGGGGGTGGTCGGCGACGGCCTCGAAGGCGCGGCGGACGGTGGCGGGGTCGGCGTCGAGCAGGCCCCAGAAGCGGGACCGGGGGTGGGTCAGCCACGCGTGGAGCAGCTCCACGGTGGGCCCGTCCAGCGGCAGCGGCTCGAGGGTGAGGACGCCGCCGGGGGTGGCGAAGCGCTCGGCGGGGGCGGGGTGCGGGGTGCTCATGCGGTCTCCTGGGGAATGCCGAAGGTCTGGAAGGCGATGGCGGGCTCGACCGGGTAGACCTCCCGGCCCGTCACGGCCCGGAGGATCACGCTGTTGCGGTAGGCGCCCATGCCGAGGTCGGGGGCGGTCAGGCCGTGGGTGTGCACCTCGGCGTTCTGCACCCAGATCCGGCGGCGCTCCCGGTCGATCGCGTAGTCGCGGGAGACGTCGTAGCGCCCGGCGTCGTCCCAGGCGATGTCCTCGCGCACCGGGTCGAGGAAGGCCGGGACCTCGGCGCGGTAGCCGGTGGCGAGCACCAGGGCGCCGGTCGTGTGCCGCCAGCAGCGCTCGAGCTCGTCGTCGCGCAGCGCCAGCTCCACCGTCCCGGCCGCGGCGTCCCACCGGGCCCCGGTCAGGGAGGTGTTCGTGGTGAGCAGTCCCGCCGGGCGCCCGTGCACCGAGCGGCGGTAGAGCAGGTCGTGGATCTCGTTCACCAGGTCGCCGCTGATGCCCTTGTAGAGCGTCGTGTGCTCGCGGTTGAGCCGGTCCCGCCGCTGCCGGTCGAGGCCGTGGAAGTGGTCGACGTACTCGGGGGAGGTCAGCTCCAGGGTGAGCTTGGTGTACTCCATGGGGAAGAACCGCGGGGAGCGGGTGATCCAGTCGACCCGGGGGCCGTCCGCCCCGGCGCGCTCCAGCAGGTCCCGGTAGACCTCCGCGGCGGACTGTCCGCTGCCGAGCACGGTCACGCTCTCCCGCCCCAGCAGCTCCTCGCGCCGGGGCAGGTAGTCGCTGGTGTGCAGCACGGGACCGGTCCCGGTCTCGACGCCGGTGGGCACCCACGGCACGGTGCCCACGCCGAGGACCAGGCGCCGGGTCCGCCAGCGCTCGGTCCCGGCCCGGGTGCGGGCGGTGACCGTGTACGCGTCCGCGGCGGCGTCGCGCTCGACGGCGACGACCTCGCGGCCCCAGTGCAGGCTCTCCAGCTGCTCGCTCGCCCACCGGCAGTAGGCGCTGTACTCGGCGCGCAGCGGGTTGAAGTCCTCGCGGATGTAGAAGGGGTAGAGCCGTCCGGTCCGCTTGAGGTAGTGCAGGAAGGACCAGGGGGAGGTCGGGTCGGCCAGCGTGACGAGGTCGGCGAGGAACGGGACCTGGATGGTGGCGTCCTCGAGCATCAGCCCCGGGTGCCAGTCGAAGCCCTCGCGGGCGTCGAGGAACACCGCGTCGAGGTCCTCCAGCGGCGCGGCGAGGCAGGCCAGGCCCAGGTTGAAGGGGCCGATCCCGATGCCCAGCAGGTCGTGCACGCGCCCGGTCGCGGCGGCCATCAGCGCACCCCCGCCGCGGCGGCCAGGGGCGCGGCGTCCCGCGCGGCGGCGCGGACCAGGTCGAGCACCCGCTCGACGTCCGCGGCGGTGGTCAGCGGGTTCAGGAACGTGAACTTCAGGCAGCGGCGTCCGCCGACGACGGTCGAGGCCACGACCGCGCGCCCCGAGTCGAACAGCGCGGTCCGGACCGACTCGACGAGACGGTCGGCCGCGTCGTCGTCGGTGCCCGGGGGCCGGTGCCGGAACAGGACCGTGGAGAGCACCGGCCGGGCCACCAGCTCCATGTCGGGGGCGTCCGCCACGATCCGGCCGGCCTCCTGGGCGAGGTCCAGGACCCGGTCCAGGGCCCGGCCGAGCTCGGGGGCCCCCACGGTGCGCAGGGTCATCCAGAGCTTGAGCGCGTCGAAGCGCCGGGTGGTCTGCAGGGACTTGTCCACCAGGTTGGGCCGCACCGCGTGGCGGGGGTTGAGGTACTCGGCGCTCCAGGTCGAGAAGCGCAGGTCCCGCCCCCGGGCCAGCAGCAGCGCGGAGGCCGCCACCGGCTGGAACCAGGACTTGTGGAAGTCCACGGTCACGGAGTCGGCCCGCTCGATCCCGTCCAGCAGGTGCCGCCGGGTGGGCGAGACGAGCAGGCCCCCGCCGTAGGCGGCGTCCACGTGCAGCCACACGTCGTGCGCCCGGCACGCGTCGGCGACCGCCGGCAGCGGGTCGATCACGCCGAGGTCCGTGCTCCCGGCGGTGGCCACGACCGCGGCGACCTCGTCGCCGGACGCGGCGATCTCGTGCAGGACCCGTTCGAGGGCCACCGGGTCCAGCGCCCCGTCCCGGCCGGCGGGCACGGGGACGACCGCGTCCCCGGGCAGCCCGAGCAGGTGGGCGGCCCGGTCCACGCTGAAGTGCGCGTGCTCGCCCGCCACGACCCGCAGCCGCCCGAGGCGCTCCTGGCGCGGGGCCGGGTGCGGGCGGGACAGCCGCTGCTCGCGGGCGGTGAAGAGGGCCTGCAGGTTGGACTGGGTGCCCCCGGAGGTGAACACCCCGTCCGGCTCCCCCGCCGCGGGGAAGCCGATCCGGGCGGTGGCCCAGTCCACGAGCCGCTGCTCCACCAGGGTCGCGGTGGTGGACTGGTCCCACGTCTCGACCGCGGTGTTCACGGCGGCGGTGAGGGCCTCGGCGGCCACGGCGGGAATGGCCACCGGGCAGTTGAGGTGGGCCATGTAGCCGGGGTCGTGGAAGTGCACGGCGTGGTCGAGGTAGAGCCGGCGCGTCTCCTCGAGCACGGCGGCGACGTCGCCGAGGGGGCGGTCGAGGTCGACCTGCGCGACGAGGTCCTCGAGTTCGGCGGGGGTGGCCGCGGAGCGGGGGCGCTCCGTGCCGGCCAGGTGGACGGCCACCGCGTCGACGGTGCCGTGCAGGGCGCTGGCGTACTGGGCCGGGGTCCGACGGGTGAACAGGAAGTCGTTCATGGGCTCCTCGCAAGGGGGATCGATGGGGCCGGGGGCACGCCTCGGAGTGAGGCAAGCCTTACCTAACCACATCGGCGGAGCGATTACATCATGTCCGTATTGCGTATTCGCCGCCCTCCGCCCTAGGGTGATCCATGTCCGGCGGTTAGGCAAACCTTCCCTAACCGCACTCGCACCGACGGCGCCGCCGTCGTCCGTCGAAAGGGTGGCCGTGGCCCCTCTCCTTCCCCGCGCTCCGCGCCCGCTGTCCTCCGCCCGCCGCGCCCTCGCGCCGGTCGCCCTGCTGGCCACCGGGGCCCTGCTGCTCACCGGGTGCTCGACCGGGACCGCGGGCGGGGAGTCCGAGGGCGGGTCCGCCACCGCGGCCGGTGCCACGGGCGAGTTCCCCCGCACCGTGCAGCACGAGTTCGGCGAGACCACGATCGAGGAGGCCCCCGAGCGCGTGGCCACGGTGTCCTGGGTGAACCACGACGTGGCGACCGCCCTCGGCGTGGTCCCGGTCGGGGTGCCCTCCCTGGACTTCGGCGCCAACGAGAACGGGTCCACGGACTGGTTCGACGCCGCGCTGGAGGAGTCCGGCGCCGAGGCGCCGGAGACCTACTCCGAGACGGACGGCATCAACTTCGAGGCGATCGCCGCCCTGGAGCCGGACGTCATCCTGGGCGCCTACTCCGGGCTGACGCAGGAGGACTACGACAAGCTCTCGGAGATCGCCCCCGTCGTCGCCTACCCCGAGGACGCCGTGGCCTACGGGACGTCCTGGCAGGACTCCACGGAGCTCATCGGCCAGGCCCTGGGCCGGGAGGAGAGGGCCGCCGAGGTCGTGGCGGACGTCGAGCAGCAGATCGCCGACGCGGCCGCCGAGCACCCGGAGCTGGAGGGCACCTCCTTCGTCTACGGCACGCTCGACCCGTCCGCGGCCGACCAGATCTTCGCCTACACCGCGGTGGACAACCGCCCCAAGTTCCTCGAGTCCCTCGGCATGGTCCAGTCCGAGGCGGTCACGGAGGCCGCCCGGGGCAAGGACGACGAGTTCTACATCACCTGGTCCCCGGAGCGGGCCGACGAGCTGACCTCCGACGTCTTCGTCAGCTGGGCCGAGGACGAGAGCGTGCGCGAGGCCATCGAGAAGGACCCCCTGCTCAGCCGCGTCCCCGCGGTGGCCGGCGACGCCCTGGTGCTCCAGAGCGACCAGCAGGAGGTGCTCTCGGTCTCGGCGGCGTCCCCGCTGAGCATCCCGTGGGCGCTCGAGAACGTGCTGCCGGACATCGCCGAGGCCGCGGCCTCCGCCGACGGTCAGTGAGCTCCCGGTCCCGGTGAGCAGCACCAGCACGGCCTCCCCCGCCGCCCCCCGGGTCCCCGGCGCCGCCCAGCGGCGCCGGGGCCTCGCCCTGCTCGCCGCCCTGCTGCTCCTGGCGGTCTGCGCGGCGGCGTCCCTGTTCTGGGGCGCCCGCTCGGTGGACCCCGCCACGGTGGTCCAGGTGCTCGCCGGCCTGCCCACCGCCCTCCTGGACGGCGGGCCCCAGCTCACCGCCGGGCTGGGCATCGACGCGGCCGTGGTGCAGAGCCGGGTCCCGCGGACCCTCACCGCCGTGCTCGTCGGGGCGGCGCTCGCCGTGGCCGGCGCCGGCATGCAGGGCGTCAGCCGCAACCCCCTGGGCGACCCCGGCCTGCTGGGCCTGACCGCCGGCGCCTCCTGCGCCGTGGTCCTGGGCCTCGGCTGGCTCGGGGTGGTGGCCACGTGGCAGCTGACCGCGCTGGCCCTCACCGGCTCGGCCGTGGCCGCCGTGCTCGTCTTCGGCTCCTCGCGGCTGGGCGGCGGCGCCCCCACCCCGGCGGGCCTGGTCCTCTCCGGCGCCGCGGTCAGCGCCGGGTTCACCGCGCTGACCACCTCCGTGGTGCTCAGCCGGCCGGCGGTGCTGGACAGCTTCCGGTTCTGGAGCATCGGCTCGGTCGCCCGCGCCGAGGGCACCGACCTCACCGCCGTGGCCCCCCTCGTGCTCCTCGGCGTGCTGCTCGTGCTGGGCGGCGCCTCCGGGCTCAACGCCATGGCCCTGGGCGACGAGCTCGCCCGCGGCCTCGGCGTGGACCTGGGCCTGCAGCGCGTGCTGGTCTTCGTGGGCGTGGTCCTGCTCTCGGGCTCCGCGACCGCTCTGGCCGGGCCCATCGCCTTCGTGGGCCTGCTCGTCCCGCACGCCGTGCGCCGCTTCCTGGGCGGCGACTACCGCTGGATCGTGCTGTTCAGCGCGGTGCTCGGGCCCGCGCTGCTGCTGCTGGCCGACGTCCTCGGGCGCGTGCTCACCCCGCCGCAGGAGATCCACGTGGGCGTCACCACGGTGGTCCTCGGCGTGCCCGTGCTGCTGGCGCTGCTGCGCCGGGGACGGAGCGTGACCCTGTGACCGGCACCGCGCTCGCCCCCGCCCCCGCCCCGGAGGACGCCGGGGCCGCCGAGGCCCTGCGGGCGGTCCGCCGCACCCGCGCCCGGCGGACCCGCCGGGCCGTGGCCCTGCTCGCCCTCGCCCTGCTGGCGGCCCTGGCCGTGCGGGTGCTGCTGGGGCGCTACACGGTGACGATCCCCGACTTCTTCGCGATCCTCGCGGGCGAGCGGATCCCCGGGGCCAGCTTCATCGTCCTGCAGGAGAAGCTGCCGCGGGCGGTGCTGGGCGCCCTGGCCGGGACCGCCCTCGGCTGCTCCGGCGCGCTGTTCCGCCGGGTGCTGCGCAATCCGCTGGCCAGCCCCGACATCCTGGGCATCACCTACGGGGCCGCGGCGGGCGCCGTGGCGGGCGCCGCGCTGTGGGGCCTGCGCGGCACCGCGGTGTCCTGGACGGCGCTGGCCGGCGCGCTGCTGGCCGCCGCCCTGATCGCCACCGCCTCGGTGCGCCTGCGCGGCGGCGGGATCGTGGGCGAACGGTTCCTGCTCGCCGGGATCGGCGTGGCCGCCCTGGCCCAGGCGGTCACCGCCGCCATGCTGACGCGGCTGGCCCTGAACTCCGCCCAGGACGCCGCGGTCTGGACCGCGGGGTCCCTGAGCGCGGCCACGTGGGAGCGGATCACCGTGCTGGGCGCGTGCCTGCTGGTGGCGGTGCCCGCGGCCGTGGCCGTGCACCGGGCCCTCGAGCCCGCCGAGCTCGGCCCCGAGCTCGCCGCGGGACTGGGCGCGCACCCGGGCCGCAGCCGGGCCCTGGCCCTGGGGCTCGGCGTGCTGCTCGCCGCCGCCGCGACGGCAGCCACCGGCCCGCTGGCCTTCGTGGCCCTGATGTCCACCCCGGTGGCCACCGCCCTGACCCGCGGCCGGACCTCGATCGTGGCCTGCGCCCTGGTGGGCGCGGTGGTCGTGGTGGTCGCCGACTCGCTGGGCTCGGACCTGCTGGCGGGCACGCAGCTGCCGGCCGGCGTGGTCACCGGGGCCGTGGGCGCGCCCGTGATGCTGTGGCTGCTCGTGCGGCAGCGGAGAGGAGGAACCACGTGACACCCGACCTGCACGCCGTGGCGGACCCGGAGGCCGAGGCCCCGGCGTTCCGGATGCGCGGGCTGTCCCTGGGCTACGACGACCGCACCGTGGTGCGGGAGGTCGACCTGGACATCCCGCACGGCGGCACCACCGTGCTCATCGGCGCCAACGGGTGCGGCAAGACGACGCTGCTCAAGGGCCTGTCCCGGCAGCTCAGGCCGTCGGCCGGGACCCTCGAGGCCGACGGCCGCGGGGTGCGCGAGTGGCACTCCCGCCAGTACGCCCGCTCCGTCAGCCTCCTGCCGCAGTCCCCGGTGGTGCCGGAGGGGCTGACCGTCGCCGAGCTCGTGGAGCGCGGGCGGCACCCCCACCGCCGCTGGTGGGGCGCCCCCTCCCCCGACGACGACGCGGCCGTGGCGCGGGCCATGGAGCTCACCGAGCTCACCGCGCTCGCCGGGCGCCCGGTGGAGGAGCTCTCCGGCGGGCAGCGCCAGCGGGTCTGGATCGCCCTGACCCTGGCCCAGCGGGCCCGCACCATGCTGCTCGACGAGCCCACCTCCTACCTCGACCTGGCCCACCAGGTGGACCTGCTGGACATGCTGCGCGGGCTCGAGCACCCGGCGGGGCCGGGCCGGGGCCGGGCCACCGTGGTGGCCGTCCTGCACGAGCTCAACCTGGCCGCCCGCGTGGCCGACCGGCTCGTGGCGATGGCCGCGGGACGGATCGTGGCCGTGGGCCCGCCGGCCGAGGTGCTCACCCCGGAGCTGCTGGCCGAGGTCTTCGGGCTGCGCGCCGACGTGGTGCCCGACCCCGTGGGCGGGCGGCCCGTGGTCCTACCCCGTGGGCGGGCCCGGGAGGGCGCCCACCCCGCTCCGCCCGCCGGGATCCCCGTCCCGACCCCCGCAGGGGGCGCCCGCCCCGCCGCCGACACCGTGAGGAACCTGCCGTGACCGTCACCAGCATCCCGGGGACCGTCCCCGCCGCCCCCGTGCTCTGCGTCGAGGCGGCCGTGACGTCCGTGACGCAGCTGTGCCCGTCCTTCCGCCGCATCACCCTGGCGGGCCCGGAGCTCGCCGGCCTCTCCCCCGCCCTGCTCGGGGCCGGGGACCTGACCCGGTGCCGGGACGCCTACATCAAGCTGCTCGTCCCGCCGCCCGGCCGGGACCCCGAGCGGGTGGACCTGTCCCTGGGCCTGCGCGAGAGCTGGTTCGCCCGTCCCGCCGAGGAGCGCGGCTGGATGCGCACCTACACCGTGCGCGGCGTCCGGCGCACCACCTTCTGCGGGATCGCGGTGCCGGAGCTGGTGATCGACGTCGTGGTGCACGACGGGCACGGACAGGACGGGCCCGGCAGCCGGTGGGCGGCGGCCGCGGCCCCCGGCCAGCGCGTCTATCTGCTGGGCCCCGGGCCCGAGGAGCGGCCGTGGGCCGCCTGGGACCACGGCGGCGCGCGCCACGTGCTCGCCGTGGGCGACGAGACCGCGGCGCCGGCCCTCATGTCCGTCGCCGAGGAGTTCGCCGAGGAGTTCGCCGGGACCGCGCACGCGGCCGCCGCCGACGGGTCCCGTCCCCGCCTCGACGTGGTGCTGGAGGTGCCGCACCACGACGACGTGGCCGCCCACCGGCTTCCCGCCGAGCTGCCCGACGTGCGCCTGCACGTCCTGCCCCGCGCCGGGCGGGGGGCGCCCGCGGGGCACGGGCACCGGGCCGCCGCGCGGCTCGCGCGCCTGCTGGACCTGCCCGGCGGGGCCGTGGACGACGTCCTGGCGGGCCGGCGCCCGCAGCGCGGGGAGCACGCGCCGGTGCCGCTGCGGATCGGCGAGCGGCCCGAGGAGCCGCGGGCCTGGTCGGTGGCGGCCCCCGGGCGCGCCGACGTCCCCTACGTCTTCCTCGCCGGGGAGTCCGGCACGGTGAAGGCGCTGCGCCGGCTGTGCGTGGACGCCGCGGGCATCCCCAAGGACAACGTCTCCTTCATGGGCTACTGGCGGCAGGGGCAGGCCGAGTCCTGAGCCCCGCCCGCGCCGAGGTCAGCCCTCCCCGGCGCGGGCCGTGACGCGCAGCACGGCGTCGTCCTCGCCGTTGGAGGTGGTCACCCACAGGGCGCCGTCCTCGGCGAGGGTCAGCGAGCGCAGGCGGCCGTGGTCGTTCTCGAGCTCCGCCATGCGCGTGCTGCCCGTGATCCCGGTGCCCTCCACCCGGTGGACCCCCACGCCGGTGTTCTTCAGCTCCGCCACGGCGAGGGCCCCGTCCCACGCCCCCCACTGCGGGCCCTCGAGGAAGGCGGCGCCGCTGACGGCCACGGTCGGCCGGCCGGAGGACCACGCGGCCCCCACGGCGTCCGGGAACTTCCCGAGGTCGGTCATCGGGGTGGACTCGTCGTAGCCGGGCACCGGGTCCCACCCGTAGTTGCCGCCGGGGCGCAGGACGTTGATCTCGTCGTCGCGGCCGGGGCCGTGCTCCGCGGACCACAGGGTGCCCGTGCCCGGCTGCACCGCGAGGCCCTGCACGTTGCGGTGGCCCAGGGTGTACACGGCGGCGGCGCTCCCCGGCCGGTCGGCGAACGGGTTGTCGTCCGGGACCGTGCCGTCGGGGTGCAGCCGCAGCGTCTTGCCCCCGGGCGAGCCGAGGTCCTGCGGGTTCCCGCCCTGTGCGGCGTCCCCGGTGCCCACGCGCAGGGTGCCGTCCGGGGCGAAGCGCAGCCGGCAGCCGCTGTGCCGGCCGGAGCTGATGGGCAGCCCGTCGACCACCGTCCCGGTGCGCTCGGCCGCCCGGGCGGGATCGTCGAGGCGCCAGCGGGTGACC
This sequence comes from Kocuria sp. KH4, assembly GCF_053711175.1. Classification (NCBI taxonomy): domain Bacteria; kingdom Bacillati; phylum Actinomycetota; class Actinomycetes; order Micrococcales; family Micrococcaceae; genus Kocuria; species Kocuria sp. KH4. The sequence goes on along the minus strand of NZ_JBSJYX010000023.1, from coordinate 16,126 downwards.
CGCACGTCGCGCGGCCCGCCGTCCTCCGCCCGCGTCGCGTGGCACAGGAAGAACTCGCGGGTCCGCTCGAAGTCCGGGGACACCGCCAGCCCCATCAGCCCCGCCTCGCTGCCCACGAACAGGTCGCCCAGGTCGGCGGCGACCTCGCGGGTGCCCTGCGCGTCGTGGGCGAGCAGGCGGCCGCCGCGCTCCGTGACCAGGGCGGTGCCCTCGGGGGTCAGGGCCACGTCCCAGGGGTTGCTCAGCCCGTCGACGACGGTCTGCACCTCCAGGTCGGGCGCGGCGGCCGGGGCGCCCAGCTGCTCGCCCGCGGGTCCGACACCTCCCGCGGCGCAGCCGGTCAGCAGCAGCGCGGCGCACGCCGCGGCCGCCGCTCCCGCCGCGCCCTGCTGCCGCCGCACGTCCCGCTCCCCCATGGTCTGCTCCTCTCCACCGTCCAGCATCCTCCCCCCGGCGCCCGTCCGGTACCCGTGCCGGGTCACGTTCTGCGGGAAAAATCAAGTGCTGAACCGTGACCGGGGGCTCAGTAGGATGGGCCGGAGCCGCCGGATCTTCCTGATTTCCCTGGTGGCTGGGCCGGTGCGGGGACTCTCTCGCGCCGGCCCGCTCATGAGCCGGGCCGGCGCCCCCGCTCAGCAGGTCCTCTCCTGCGCCGGGAGCACACCCCGGAGCAGGTAGCCGTCGACGACCTCGTCCACGCAGAGGTTGCCCCGCAGGTAGGAGCCGTGCCCCTCCCCTCGCCGGGTGAGCAGGTGCCCGCCCTCCAGCTGGGCGGCGAGCGCCAGGGACCAGGCGTAGGGCGTGGCCGGGTCCCCCGTGCCGCCGACCACGAGGACGGGCCCGGCCCCCGCCCCGTCGACCGGTGCCGGCGGGGAGACCGGCTCGTGGGGCCAGACCCCGCAGGTGATCTCGTCGTGGCTGAAGTGGTCCCCGAGCGTCGGCGCGACCTCCTGCAGCCGCGCGTCCAGGGCGGCCATCGCCGCGGGGTCGGCGTCCACCGGGTAGTCCAGGCAGTTCACGGCGGTGTTCGCCTCGTCGGCGTTGGAGTACGTCCCGTCGGGGTTCCTGCCGTAGGCGGCGTCGGCCAGGAACATCAGGGCCGTGCCGTCCCCGTGGTGCAGGGCCCGGTCGAGCGCCTGACCGAGGAACCACCAGATCCGGGCGTCGTAGAGGGGCGTGTAGATCCCGGCGACCGCGTCGTCCACGGTGAGCGGGCGGCCGTCGGCGGTGGGCAGCGGCTGCGTCCCGAGCCGGTCCAGCAGGGCGTCGATCTGCGCGACGGCCTCGTCCACGGTGCCCTCGAGCGGGCAGCCGTCCTGCGGCAGGCAGGAGGCGGCGAAGACCCGCAGGGACCGCTCGAACGCGGCAGCCTGCTGGACGGTCAGCTCGGCGAGGTCCAGGGCCGGGTCCACGGCCGCGTCCAGGACGAACCGGCCGGTGCGCTCCGGGAACAGCTCGGTGTAGGCGGCCCCGAGCTGGGTGCCGTAGGAGTAGCCCAGGTAGTTCAGCCGCTCGTCCCCCAGCGTCGCGCGCAGCAGGTCCAGGTCCCGGGCGGCGCTGTCGGTGTCGACCTCCCCCAGCAGCGGCCCGGTGGCGGCGGCGCAGGCGGCCGCGTACTGCTCGGCGCGCGCCGTGCGCTCGGCCAGTCCCTGCGGGGTGTCCGGGTCCACCGGGTCGGCGCGCCAGGCGTCCACGGTGGGTCCGTCCACGCAGTCCACCGCCGTGGAGGCGCCCACGCCCCGGGGGTCGAAGCCCACCACGTCGTAGGCGGCGCGCACGCCCGGGCCCAGGCCGGCCGCCCAGCGCTCGATCGCCGCCGTGCCGGAGCCGCCCGGGCCGCCGAAGTTCACGAGCAGCGAGCCCTGCCGCACGGCGGCGTCGGTGCTCGCCACCCGGGTGAGGGCGAGGTCGATCTCCCCGGCGGCCGGGTCGGCGTGGTCCAGCGGGGCGCGCACCGTGGCGCACTCGGCGGCCGCCCCGCACGGGGTCCACACGATCTCCTGGGCGTAGAGCCGCTCGAGCCCGGGAGGGGCCTGGGCTGCGACCACGGGGGCGGCGCCCGGGGCCGCGCCCGCCCCGGTGGCGGGTGCGGCCACGAGGACGGCGGTGAGGGCGAGCGCGGACGCCGCGCCGCGGGCCCGGGGGCGGGCGAGCCGCCCCCGGGTGCGCGGTACGGCGGGAGCGGTGGTGGGCTGACGACGGTGCACGGCACATCACGTCCTCGGGACGGGTGACCGGGATGCGGATCAGGATCGCGCACGACGGCGCGGGCCGACCGGTGCCCACCGGTCTCGCGGGCGACCGGACGACCGGGCGTCCCGGTGCGCCGCCGTGTCCGGGCGCTCACGACCGACTGTGCTGTGACGAGGGGTTTCAGGGTAGAGGCGGGGCGCCGCGGGGGTCAACGGTGTGTCGGGGCCGCCCCCGGTGCGCCCGGACCCGCGCTCGGGGGCAGCGCGGCGGGCGGCCCGCCCACGGCGCAGTGCGTCGGCGCGACCGCCCGCCGCGGAGCCGGCCGGCCGGCCGGGGGCCCGGCACGGGAGGGGGCCTGTTCGGCGGGGACCCGGACGAGCAGCGCGGACAGCAGCCCGCCCGCGACCAGCATCCCGGCGCAGGCCCGGGTGATGAGCACGAACGCGTCGCGCACCCGCTCGGGCTCGGCGAGGCCTCCGTCGCCGAGCCCGCCGAGCAGCGGCAGCGCGGCGACGGCGAGCAGGCCGCCGGTGCGGGCGACCGCGTTGTTCACCCCGCTGGCCAGCCCCGCCTGCTCCTCGGGCAGGGCCGCGAGGACGGTGGCGGTCAGCGGGGTGACCAGCAGGGTCAGTCCGGCCCCGAACACGGTCGCGGGCACGAGGACGTCGAGCGTGTAGTCGGCCCCGGGCCCGACGCGGCCCAGCAGGGCCACCCCGAGCCCGGCGACCAGCGGTCCGAGCGTCATCAGGGGCCGGGGGCCGGTCCGGCCCATGAGGGCGCCGACGGGCGCCGAGAACACCAGCATGACCACGGTGACCGGCAGCAGGGACAGCCCGGCCGCCAGCGGGGAGAACCCCGCGCCCACCTGCAGGGCGACGACGAGGGCGAAGAACACCGCCCCCAGGGCCGCGTAGACCAGCAGCGTGATGAGGTTCACCGCCACGAACAGGCGCACCCGGAGCACCGCGGGCGGCAGCACCGGGGCGCGCGAGCGCCGCTCCCCCAGCAGGAACCCGGCCAGCAGCACCAGGCCACCCGCGAGCAGGCCCAGGGGAACAGGAGCGCCGGGACCCTCCTCGGCCGCCGCGGTGAGCCCGTAGGTCAGCGCGCCGAGGGCCAGCACCAGCAGCGCGGAGCCGGGCACGTCCGGTCGTGCGGCGGCCCCGGGGTCCCGCGACTCGGGCACGCAGCGCAGGCTGATGACGACGACGGCCAGCGCGAGCGGCAGGTTGATCAGGAACACCCAGCGCCAGCTCACGGCCTGCACCAGCCATCCGCCGAGGAACGGGCCGACCGCCGCGGCGACCCCCGTCAGACCCGACCAGGCACCGATCGCGCGGGCCCGGTCCTCGGGCGCGAACGAGGCCTGCAGGATCGCCAGGCCGGCCGGCGTCAGCAGCGCCCCGCCCACGCCCTGGGCGGCCCGGGCGAGCACGAGGACCGTGATGTCCGGGGCGAGGCCGCACAGCACGGAGGCCGCGGCGAAGACCGTCACGCCGACGAGGAAGATCCGGCGCCGCCCGTACCGGTCCCCCAGCGCGCCGCCCAGCAGCACGAACGCCGCCAGCGTCAGGGCGTAGGCGTTGACGACCCAGGTCAGCCCGGCCGTCCCCGCCCCGAGGTCGGCCCCGAGGGAGGGCAGGGCGATGGTGACGACCGTCCCGTCGAGGAAGGACAGCGCCGAGCCGAGGACCGTCGCCGTGAGCACCCACCGGGCGCGGGGCTGCCCCCAGGCCAGCGGTGCCGACGGGCCGGCGGCCGGATCGGCGTGCGCGGAGGAGTCGTTCATCGCGGCAGGACCCGGTCGTTCCCGGCGGCCGTCATCGGCGGGCGTCACCGGTGGATGTGCCGGCGCCAGTCGGCGGGAACGGCCCCCGCCGGGCCGGGGACCGGCTGGTCCTCCGGGCGGTGCCGCGGCGGGGCGAGCTCGGGGCCCTCCACGAAGGCGCCGGCGACGTAGTCCCACCACCAGGACTCCCCCGGCTCGAAGCTGCGCACGTACCGGTGGCCCGTCCGCCGGTGGTGGGCGGTGGCGTGCTGGGCCGGGGAGGTGTCGCAGCACCCGATGTGCCCGCACCGGGCGCACCGGCGCAGGTGCACCCACCAGCCTCCGTCCGCCAGGCACTCGGCGCACCCGGTCCCGCTCGGACCGGCGCCCACGTCGATGTCGTCCTCGGCCATGCCGACCACCCCCGCGTCGCGGGCCGCCGCGCTCCGCGGCGCCCGGCACCACTGTCCCACGCCGGCGGGCCCCCGACCAGCCCTGGATTTCCCGGGGCGGCGGCCGCACACTGGGCCGAGGAGGACGCCATGACCCACACCGCTTTCCCCGAGATGCCCTACGAGCCCTGGGGGGAGACCCGGGAGACCGTCCACCGGTTCCTGCAGGTGGTCGGCAAGGTGCGGCTGGCGGCCGCGCCCCGCCGCAACCACTGGTGGCACGTGCCGCTGCACGTCACCGGGCGCGGCCTGACCACCCGCCCGATGGGCCGCGACCCGGTCTTCTCGATCGACCTGGACCTGCTCGACCACCGCCTGGACGTCAGCACCGCCACGGGCGCCCGGCACTCCTTCGCCCTGCCGGGGCTGTCCGTGGCGGCGTTCCACGCCCGCCTGCTGCACGCCCTCGAGGCCGCCGGGGTGGACGTCACCATCGCCGTCCCGCGCCCCTTCGACCTGCCCGACTCGGGGCGCCCGTTCGCCGAGGACACCGAGCACGCCGCCTACGACCCCGCCGCCGTGACCCGGTACTGGCAGGTGCTGGGCCAGGTGAACCTGCTGCTCGAGCGCTTCGCCGGGGAGTGGTCGGGCAAGACCAGCCCGGTCCACCACTTCTGGCACACGTTCGACCTCGCGGTGACCCGCTTCGCCGACACCGCCGTGGACGTCCCGCCCGGCGCGGACCCGGTGACCGGCGAGGCCTACTCGCGGGAGGTCATCAGCTCCGGCTTCTGGTTCGGCGACGACGCCTTCCCCGAGCCGGCCTTCTACTCCTACACCGCCCCGGAGCCGGAGGGCCTGGCCGCCGAGCCGCTGCGGCCCGGCACGGCGCGGTGGACCGAGCGGGGCGGGAGCCACCTGGCGGTCCTGCGCTACGACGACGTCCGGGACCTGCCCGATCCGCACGGCGCCGTCCTGGAGTTCTGGGACAGCGCCTACCGGGCCGGGGCCCGCCGCAGCGCGTGGGACTTCACCCGCTACGACTGCCCGGGCGGGGTCACCGACCCCCGCGTCTGAGGAACGGCGCGGCGCCCGGGCAGCCCCTCCCGCCCGGCCCGTGCTCCCGCGCGCCGGGCGGGCGTTCTCGCCCTGCGATAACGCGTCTGGCCCGTCCCGGTGATCTGACTCACACTCGGTGGTGACACCTGGCCGCGCCGACGAGGAGGAGACCCATGGTCTATCCCGCGAAGTACTCCGCCCTGAACGCCCTCGCCCTGACGGACGAGGCGAAGCGCACCCTGACCCGGGTGGTGCGGGTCGCGTTCCCGCACCCGCAGCTCCCGGACGGCCCGTACGAACGGATGACCGAGAAGATCGTGGCGGAGGCCGAGGACTCCACGTGGTTCCGGATGGCCCTGACCCAGGGGCTGCTGACCCTCGACTCGCTGAGCGAGGAGCGGTTCGTGGACCTCCCCGACGAGGCCGCCCTGAACGTGCTCAGGCGGATCGCCGACCTCGAGTTCTTCGGGTTCGTCCGCCGCACCACCGTGCTGCACTTCTACGACGACCACGAGGTGTGGGAGGCCCTGGGCTACGAGGGCGAGTCCTTCTCGAAGGGAGGCTACCTGCACCGCGGCTTCGACGACCTCGACTGGCTGCCCGATCCGCGCGTCGAGGAGTCCGAGGAGGAGCTGCCCGAGTGCGGCGGCCTCGGCTACGCGGTGGTGACCGCCGCACCCAAGGAGGGCTGGAACCTGGACCGGCAGGGCGCCTCCGAGACCACCGGGCAGCCCTTCAGCGACCTCTTCAAGGGGTCGGACGTCGTCGAGACGGGAGAGACCGCATGACCACCACGCCCCAGGACCAGCAGCAGCGCACTCCCCGGATCGAGCTGGACGACGACTCCGCCGTCGTCGTCATCGGCTCCGGCGCCGGAGGCGGAACACTGGCCCACGAGCTGACCGAGAAGGGCGTCAAGGTGGTCCTGCTCGAGGCCGGGCCGCACCTGACCAGCGAGGACTGGGTCAACGACGAGTGGGAGGCCTTCCACCAGATGGCCTGGCTGGACCCCCGGACCACCACGGGGTCCTGGCGCATCGCCCGGGACTTCCCCAACCTCCCGGCGTGGCTGGTCAAGGCCGTCGGCGGGACCACCACGCACTGGTCGGGGGCCACGCCGCGGTTCAAGGCCCACGAGTTCCGCACGCGCAGCGTCTACGGGCGCGTGGACGGCGCCAACCTCCTCGACTGGCCGATCACCCTCGAGGACCTGGCCCCGTACTACGACCGCGCCGAGCGGAAGATCGGCAGCACCCACCGCCACGGCCGCCCCCCGCTGCCCGCGAACAACAACTACAAGGTGCTCGCGGCCGGCGCCCAGAGGCTCGGCTACCGGCACTACGCGACCGGCCCGTACGGGACCAACGCGGAACCGTACGACGGGCGCCCGGCCTCCGTCCAGGACGGCTTCAACTTCCAGGGCGACAAGAACCGCTCCAAGTGGTCCACGCTCGTCTCGGAGATCCCCAAGGCCCTGCGCACCGGCCTCCTCGACCTGCGCCCGGGGTGCCACGCCGTGCAGATCACCCACACGGAGAAGGGCCTCGTCGACAGCGTCGTCTACGTGGACGGGGACGGCCAGGTGCAGCGGCAGCGGGCGCGGCTCGTGGCCGTGGCGTGCAACGCGATCGAGACGCCGCGGCTGCTCATGCTCTCGGCGTCCCCTCTGTTCCCGGACGGGCTCGCCAACTCCTCGGGGCAGCTGGGCCGCAACTACATGCGCCACACCACCGGATCGGTCTACGCGCAGTTCGACCGCCCGGTGCACATGTACCGGGGCGAGACGATGGCCGGGATCGTCGCCGATGAGTCCCGGCACGACGTGGACCGCGGCTTCGCCGGCGGCTACTACATGGAGACGATCTCCCTGGGGCCGGCCTTCCTGGCCAGCTTCGGGGACCCGGGCGCGTGGGGACCGGACTTCACCGCCCTGCTCGACGGCTACGAGAACACCGCCGGGATGTGGGTGGTGGGCGAGGACATGCCGCAGGAGACCAACCGGGTGACCCTCAACACCGCGGTGACCGACCATCTGGGGCTGCCCGTGCCCAACGTGCACTTCGACGACCACCCGAACGACGTCGCGATGCGCAACCACGGCTACCAGCAGGGCTGCCTGCTCTACGAGTCCGTGGGCGCGGTGTCCACGCACCGCACCCCGCCGTACCCGGCGACGCACAACATGGGCACGGCGCGGATGAGCGAGCGGCCCGAGGACGGGGTGACCAACGCGTTCGGCCAGACCCACGACGTGCCGAACCTGTTCGTCTCCGACGGCTCGCTGTTCACCACGGGAGCGGCGGCGAACCCGACGCTGACGATCGTGGCGCTGGCCACCCGTCAGGCCGACTACATCGCCGAGCAGCTGGCGGGCCGGCACCTGTAGCGCGCCCGCGGCGGAGGCTCCTCAGTCGGCCCGGCGGCCGGCCGGGCAGTCCTCCGCCGCGCGCAGGGCGCGGCCCACCCGGTCGGCGGCGTCCCGCAGCACCGGGGCGATCGCCCGGTGCCGCCGCTCGAAGTCCGGCGGGCGCAGGGACACCGCGACGGAGCCGAGGGTGCGGCCCGCGGCGTCGAGCACGGGCGCGGCCAGGCAGGAGGCCCCGGGCACGAACTCCTCCCGCTCCACTGCGATGCCCTCGGCGCGCACCCGCCGCAGCTCCTGGTGCAGGGCCTCCGGCGTGCGCAGGGTCCGGTCCGTCAGGCCGGGCATGCCGCGGCGCTGGAGGTACTCCGCCACCTCGCCGCGCTCCATCCGGGCGAGCAGGATCTTGCCGAAGGCCGTGGCGTGGGCCGCGTCGGTGAACCCGAAGTCCAGGGGGTCGAGCCGCGGCCGGCGCGGGGAGTCCACCACGTGCGCCACCACGATGGCGTCCCCGCGGTACACCGCGAAGTAGGCGGCGGCGTCGGCCGTGGCGTGCAGGTCGCGGACCGCGCGCCGGACCGTGCCGGGCGTGCCGACCTGCTGACGCAGGGAGGTGTCTAGGGCGTGCACCTTGTACCCCAGGCCGTAGCGCCGCTGGTCGCGGAGGTGGACCACGTGCTCGGAGGCCACCAGGGTCTGCAGCAGCCGGTAGACCGAGGGCAGCGGGATCCCGAGCGCGGCGCTGATGTCCTTGGCCGTCGCGCCCCGGGGGTCCCGCGCCACGACGTCGAGCAGCGCGAAGGCCTTCTGGACGGAGGCCATGCCGGCGTCACGTGTGGTCATGCCTCATATTGTGTCGGCCGGCGTTGCAGGTGCCAATGGCCCGGGAGCGCCGCTCCCGGGCCACCGACGGTTCCCGGGGGCCCCGCCGGGGCCTCACCCGACCGTGATCTCGCCCATCCGGTTCCAGCCCTCGGCGGAGATGGTCTCGCTGATGATCTGCGGGGTCTCCACGAGCGCCTGGGGCGCCTCCGCCGTGAACGTCCGGAAGTGCTCGCTGTTCACGTGCGGGCCCGCGGCGTCGTCCTGAAAGGCCTCGACGAGCACGAACTCGTTCGGGTCGTCCACGCTGCGGGACCAGTCGAACCACAGGTTGCCCGGCTCCTGGCGGGTGGCCTCCGTGAAGTCCCGCGAGAAGTCGATCCAGCGCTCCGACCACTCCGGCTTCACCTTGAACTTGACGACGATGAAGATCATCCCTGCTCCCTTCTCGGCGGACGCCCGGGCACGGGTCCCGGTGCTCTCCTGGTCAGTGTCGCGGCCCGCGGCACGGCCCGCCAAGGCAGGTTATCGCGGAACGATAACCCGGGTACGCCCGCGCGCAGCGCCTCCTGCCGCCGGGGTGAGATCATGGGCCCATGACCCGCAACCTCACCACCGCTCTCGTGGACGACCTGCGGGCACGCATCGTCGACGGGCGCATCGCCCCCGGCGAGCGCCTGCCCAGCGAGAGCACCCTGATCGCGGAGCACGGGGTGAGCCGGACGGTGGTCCGGGAGGCCGTCGCCCGGCTGCAGGCCGAGGGCCTCGTGCACACGCGGCGGGGCAGCGGCAGCTTCGCCCTCACCCCGCCGGCCGCTCCCGCCGGGGCCGGGCGGCCCGTGCGGACGCTCCGGGACCGCCGCAGCCTGCTCGCCTTCCGCACCGGGGTGGAGTCCGAGGCCGCGGCGCTGGCCGCCACGGCCCGCGACGAGCAGCAGCTCGCCCGGATGGAGCGGGCGCTGCTGCGCACGGAGCAGGACGCGGACCACCCGGCCGCCGCCCTGGAGCACGACTTCGAGTTCCACCGGACCGTGGCCGAGGCCAGTCACAACCCCTACTACGTCGACGCCCTGACCGGTCTGGGCGCCGCCATGATCACCATGCCGCCGCGCCGGCTCGACGGCGCGGCCGGAACCGCCGAGACGGGGCGCCGCACCGCCCGCGTCCTGGCCGAGCACCGGGCGGTCCTGGACGCCATCCGGGCCGGTGACCCGTTGGCGGCCTCGGCCGCCATGCGCCTGCACCTGGCGAACTCGCTGTGGCGCCTGGAGGACGAGGCGGGCAGCCCCGGACGCCGCACGGCCGCCCCGGGAGAGGGCTGAGCCGGGGATGCGCGAGACGGAGGTGGTCGCCGGCGCCGCGGTGTCGCCGGTGCAGATGCTGCGGGCCCTGCGGGACCAGCCCGGGCTGGTGGCCCTGTTCGGGGACTGGGACGGCGGGGACGCCCTGATCGGCTTCCGGCCCGTGCACGTGCTGGCCCCGGAGGAGGACCCGTTCGCCGCCCTGGACACGGTGCCCCCGGCGGCCGCCCCGGGCACCGCACCCACGCCCCCCGCCCCGGGCACCGCGCCCCCGCCCCCCGGCCCCGACACGGTGTCCCCGCGCCCCGCCCCCGACGCGGTGTCCCCGGCCGCGGACACGGTCCCGCCGGGGCCGGGCGGGACCGCGGCGGCCGGGCCGGGCTGGATCGGGTACCTCGGCTACCAGCTGTCCCGGCGGCTGGAGCGCCTCCCCGCGCCCCCGCCGCGCCCGGCGCGGCTGCCGGAGCACCACCTGGGCTTCTACGACCACGTGCTGCGCCGGCGGGCCGGCCGCGGCGACTGGGTGCTCGAGCGGTGGCCCGGGGCCGACCCGGCCCGGACGGCCGCAGCCCGCGCGACCGTCCGGGCCGCCCTGGCGGGCCCGAGCGGGCCGGAGGCCTACCGGTGCGGGCCCTTCCGCGCGGACGCCTCCGCGGCCGAGCACGCCGCCGCCGTGGCCGCCGCGCTCGGCCACATCCGGGACGGTGACATCTTCCAGGCCAACATCTGCCGCGGCCTCGAGGCCGCCTTCGAGGGCGACCCCCTGGACCTCTTCTGTGCCGGGCACGAACGGCTGGCCCCGCGCTTCGCGGCCTTCCTGCGGCTGCCCGGCGGCGCCGTGGCCAGCCTCTCGCCGGAGCTGTTCCTGCGCCGCACCGGCCGCACCGTGCTGAGCTCCCCCATCAAGGGCACCGCGCCGGCCGTCACCGACCCGGCGGAGCTGCACGCCTCGGCGAAGAACCGCGCCGAGAACGTCATGATCGTGGACCTGATGCGCAACGACCTCTCCCGGGCGTGCGTGCCCGGGTCCGTGCGGGCCCCGGCCGCGCCGCGGGTCGAGCCGCACACCGGGGTGCACCACCTCGTGGCGGACGTGCGGGGCCTGCTGCGCCCGGGCCTCGGCGACGGCGACCTGCTGCGGGCCACCTTCCCGCCCGGCTCCTGCACCGGCGCCCCCAAGATCCGGGCCATGGAGATCATCAATGCGCTCGAACCGGCCGGCCGCGAGGTCTACACGGGCGCTATCGGCTGCGCCGGTCCGGGCGGGCTGGTGCTCAACGTGGCGATCCGCACGTTCGAGTTCACCGGGGACCGGGTCCGGCTCGGCGTGGGCGGCGGGATCGTGGCCGACTCGGACCCGGCCGACGAGGCCCACGAGACGCTGGTCAAGGCGGTGCCCCTGCTCGACGCCGTCGGGGCGGAGCTGGACGCCGCCCTGCGGCAGGACTGGGACGCCCACGGCGCCCCGCCCCCGCCGGCCGCGCCGCCGGCCGGGGCCCCGCTGTTCGAGCTGCCGGCCCGGGTGCCCCGGCGCGCCGAGGGCGTGTTCACCACGCTGCTCGTGGAGGAGGGCGAGCCCGTCCAGCTCGACGCCCATCTGCGCCGTCTCGGCGCCAGCTGCCTCACCTGCTGCGGCGCGGCGCTGCCGCGGGGCGTGCGCGAGGAGGTGCTGGCGCACGCCGCCGAGCTGCCCGGCCCCCACCGGCTGCGGATCACCGCGGCGCCCGCCCCGGAGGGCGGCCTGGACGTGCGGGTGACGGCCACGGCGCTGCCCCCGGGACCGGTGCCCCCGTGGCGGCTGGTCCCCGTGCGGCTGCCCGGCGGCCTGGGCGGGCACAAGTGGGCGGACCGGCGGGCGCTCGTCCCCGAGCCCGAACCCGGGCTGTGGTCGCGCAGCTGCGACCCGCTGCTCGTGGACGCCGACGGCACGGTCCTGGAGACCGGCCGCGCCAACCTCTTCGCGGTGCTCGACGGCACCGTGATCACCCCGCCCGCGGACGGCCGCATCCTGCCCGGGGTGGTGCGGGCCCGCGCGCTGGGGGCGCTGCGCCGGTCGGGGCGCCCCGTGGACGAGCGGGCGCTGCGGCTCGAGGAGCTCGCCGCGGCCACGGAGGTGTTCGTGACGAACTCGGTGGCCGGCGTGCACCCCGTCGGCTCCGTGGACGGCGTGGCCCGCTGGTCACCGGGCCCGGTCGCGCGCGCCCTGCGCTCCCTCCTCGCTCCCCGACCGGACCGCGGGTGACGTCCAGCTCCCGGACGGGACCGAGGCCGCGGACGAGCGGGGGTCAGAACACGATCGTCTGCCGGTCGTGGCGGACGACCCGGTCCTGGCAGTGCCACAGCACCGCGCGGGCCAGCACCTGCCGCTCCACGTCGGCGCCGCGCCGGGCGAGGTCCTGGGCGGTGTCCCGGTGGGAGACCCGCACCACGTCCTGCTCGATGATCGGGCCCTCGTCGAGGTCCTCGGTGACGTAGTGCGCCGTGGCGCCGATGATCTTCACGCCGCGCTCCTTGGCCTTGCGGTAGGGCTCGGCGCCCACGAAGGCGGGCAGGAACGAGTGGTGGATGTTGATCACCGGCACGCCCACGGCCTCGAGGAACGGTGCGGAGAGGATCTGCATGCAGCGGGCCAGCACCACGAGGTCGACGTTGCCGTCCAGCAGCCGCAGGTGCTCCGCCTCGGCGGCGGCCCGGTCTCCGGCGGGCACGTGGAAGAAGGGGATGCCGAAGCCCCGCACGTCCTGCGCCAGGTCCGGGTGGTCGGGGACGACCATCGAGATCGTCATGGGCAGCTGACCGCGCCGCTGGCGCCAGATCAGGTCCAGCAGGCAGTGGTCGGACCGTGAGGCGAAGACCGCCACCCGCTCCCCGCCGAACCGGCGGACCCAGCAGGCCGTGGCCCCCAGACGGCCGAAGGTGTAGAAGTGCAGCCGCACCGGCCCGTGGACCCCGGCGTCATTGCCGGCGGCGAGGTCGTCCAGGAACCGGTCGGGGCCGGCGGTGTCGAGGCCGAACGGGGTGACCACCGTGGCCTCGAGGCCCTGCTCGCGCAGGGCGGTCGTCCTGGCCGCCAGCGCCGCCCACAGGACGTCGTCGTCGACGGCGGGGTGGCCCTCCGGACAGCCGCCGATGCCGACCCGGCGCACGCCGTGGCGCTGGAGGGCCCCGCTGCGGATGACGGCGAGGGAGTCCTCGTAGGGACCCTGCGGCGTTCCGGGATCCCCGCCCACCACGAGCAGCTCCTCGGCGGCCGGACTCCCGGCGGGCGCGCTGCTGGGCATGGGTCCCGTCCTCTCCGCGGCGCCGGACCGGCCGGGCGCCGCGCACGGGCGTCCGCGCCCCGTCGCGGCGTGCTCCCCCAGCATGCACAGCGTCGTGCCGGACCGGAGCGGAGTACTAGTCATACAAGTTATGCACTTGTACTATTCGTGGTGCAGCCCCACCAACCCGACCGCGAGGACCCACCATGACCTACACCCCGGACGCCGTCCGTCACCTGCAGCTGTCCACCGTCACCCTGCCGCTGAGCACCCCGATCTCGGACGCCAAGGTCTTCACCGGCCGGCAGCGGCCGATGACCGAGGTGGTCTTCCTCGTCGCGGAGATCACCACCGAGCAGGGCCACGCCGGCGTGGGGTTCAGCTACTCCAAGCGCGCGGGCGGACCGGCCCAGTACGCCCACGCCAAGGAGGTCGCCGAGGGCCTCATCGGCGAGGACCCCAGCGACATCGCCAAGGTCTACGACAAGCTGCTGTGGGCCGGGGCCTCGGTGGGCCGCTCCGGCGTGGCCACGCAGGCCCTCGCCGCGATCGACGTGGCCCTGTGGGACCTCAAAGCCAAGCGCGCGGGACTCCCCCTGGCCAAGCTGCTGGGCGCCCACCGGGACTCGGTGCGCACCTACAACACCTCCGGCGGCTTCCTGCACGCCTCGCTGGAGGAGGTCAAGGACCGCGCCACCGCCTCCCTCGAGGCCGGCATCGGCGGGATCAAGATCAAGGTGGGCCTGCCCGACTCGGCGGAGGACCTCCGGCGCGTGGCCGGGGTGCGCGAGCACATCGGGACGGCCGCGCCCCTGATGGTCGACGCGAACCAGCAGTGGGACCGGGCCACCGCCCTGCGCATGGGCCGGCGGCTCGAGGAGTTCGACCTCACCTGGATCGAGGAGCCCCTGGACGCCTACGACGTCGAGGGCCACGCCCGCCTCACGGCCGCCCTGGACACCCCGATCGCCACCGGCGAGATGCTCGCCTCCGTCGCCGAGCACGTGCGGCTCATCGAGGGCCGCTCCTGCGACATCATCCAGCCCGACGCCCCGCGGGTGGGCGGCATCACCCAGTTCCTGCGCCTGGCCGCCCTGGCCGACCAGCGCGGCCTGGACCTCGCCCCGCACTTCGCGATGGAGATCCACCTGCACCTGGCCGCCGCCTATCCGCGCGAGCCCTGGGTGGAGCACTTCGACTGGCTCGACCCCCTCTTCGAGGAGCGCCTCGAGACCCGCGACGGCCGCATGCTGGTCCCGTCCCGCCCGGGTCTGGGCATCACCCTCAGCGAGCAGGCGCGCGCCTGGACCACGGACACCGCCGGGTTCGGCACCGCGTAGCCGCTGCCCCGGGGCCGGACACCCGGCCCCGGGGCAGGAAGACCGGATGTCGGAAGAAGTCCGCACCACCTCTTGACCCGTGAGCTGGATCACAGCTACGCTCGGGAAAACGCTTTCCAGCACCGATCGACCGTCAGGAGACACGAAGAGCATGAAGAGCACCGGACCCCTCGCCAAGGCCGTGACGGCCCTCGCCGTCTCGGCCCTCGCCCTCACCGGGTGCGGCAGCGCCGACGGCGCCAGCGACGACGGCAACGTCGAGCTCCGCTTCGCCTGGTGGGGCTCGGACACCCGCCACCAGCAGACCCAGGAGATCATCGACGCCTTCGAGGAGCAGAACCCCGGGATCACGGTGGTCGGGGAGTACGGCGACTACAGCGGCTACTGGGACAAGCTGGCCACGCAGACGGCATCCAACGACGCCCCGGACATCATCCAGATGGACGACAAGTACATCCGCGAGTACGCCGACAACGGCGCCCTGCTGGACCTCTCCGACGTGGACGTGAGCGAGATCGACGAGGAGGTCGTGGACAGCGGCCGCACCGACGAGGGCCTGTTCGGCGTGGCCACCGGCGTCAACATCATGGCGATCATGGCCAACCCCGCCCTCTACGAGGAGGCCGGGGTGGAGCTGCCGGACGACAGCACGTGGACGTGGCAGGACTACTCGGACGTCGCCGCGGAGATCGCCGAGAAGTCGGAGGCCTACGGGGCGAGCGGGCCCAACGAGCCGGCCGGGTTCCAGATCTGGCTGCGTCAGCAGGGCAAGGAGCTGACCACCGCGGACGGCACGCTCGGCTTCGAGGAGGCCGACGCCGCCGAGTACCTGGCCCTGCAGAAGCAGCTCGTCGAGGACGGGGCCCTGCCCCCGGCCTCGGTGATCACGGAGGACCAGAGCCCGGGCCCGGACCAGTCCCTGAGCGGCACCAACGGCGCCGCGATGGGCATGTGGTGGACCAACCAGCTGAGCGCCCTCAACGCCGCGTCCGGCAACCAGCTGGTCCCCCTGCGCTTCCCGAGCTCCGACGGCTCCGAGGGCGGCGCTCAGCTCTTCCAGAAGTCGGCCATGTTCATGTCCGGCTCCGCCCGGACCGAGCACCCGGAGGAGGTCAAGAAGTTCATCGACTTCATGGTCAACACCGAGGACGCCGGCAAGCTCAACCTCGCCGACCGCGGCCTGCCCGCCAACCAGTCGGTGCGCGAGGCGGTCCTCCCCGAGCTGAGCGAGGCCGACACCGTGGCCGCCGAGTTCGTCGAGGAGGTCCAGCCCGAGCTCGGGGACCCCATGCCGGTCCCGCCCCTGGGCTTCAGCACCCTCCAGGAGATCCTCTACCGCTACGAGCTGGACGTGGTCTTCGACCGCTCGAGCCCCGAGGACGCCGCCCGGAGCATGGTCCCCGAGATGGAGTCGGCGATCAGCTGACCCGCACGCTCCGCGGGCGCCGGCCGGCCCGGCGCCCGCGGCTCCACCCGGTCCGCCCCCGGCGGACCGCCCACACCGCTCTTCTCCTTCGGATCGTCCGGCACGTGCCTGCCGGGAAAGAGGCTTGGACCCATGTCTGCTGTGCGCTACGCCCATGTCACCTGTCAGTACCCCGGGGCCGCCCGCCCCTCGGTCACCGACCT
>NZ_JBSJYX010000022.1:0-74947 GCF_053711175.1 Kocuria sp. KH4 | reverse complement strand
GGGCCGGACGCGACCATCGAGGCGGTGTCATGAGCGTTTCCCTGGGCATCCCGCAGCTGCGCAGCACCGGGCCCGCCCCCAGCCCCGCCCCACCCGCAGCCGGACTGCTGGACCGGCACGGGCGGCGGGCCACCGACCTGCGACTGTCGGTGATCGACAAGTGCAACCTGCGCTGCACCTACTGCATGCCCGCCGACGGGCTGGCCTGGCTGCCGGCCGCCCAACTGATGACCCCCGACGAGATCACCCGCATCGTCACTCTCGGGGTGCACCGGCTCGGCATCACCGAGCTGCGCCTGACCGGCGGGGAACCCCTGGTCCGCCCCGACCTCGAGGAGATCATCGCCGCGGTGCGCACCACCCACCCGCACCTGCCGGTCTCCCTGACCACCAACGGCATCGGCCTGGCCACCCGCGCCCGCGGACTGGCGGCGGCGGGGTTGAGCCGGATCAACATCTCCTTGGACTCCCTGGACGCGGCCACCTACCGCACCCTCGCCCGCCGCGACCGGCTGGGGGAGGTCCTGGCCGGGGCCGAGGCCGCCGCCG
Source organism: Kocuria sp. KH4 (assembly GCF_053711175.1). Classification (NCBI taxonomy): domain Bacteria; kingdom Bacillati; phylum Actinomycetota; class Actinomycetes; order Micrococcales; family Micrococcaceae; genus Kocuria; species Kocuria sp. KH4. The sequence goes on along the minus strand of NZ_JBSJYX010000022.1, from coordinate 74,398 downwards.
CGGCCGGGCTGGCCCCGGTGAAGATCAACGCGGTGCTCATGGCCGGGATCAACGACCACGAAGCCCCCGACCTGCTGGCCTGGGCCCTGACCCAAGGCTTCGCGCTGCGCTTCATCGAGCAGATGCCCCTGGACGCCGACCACGGCTGGACCCGGGAGGAGATGGTCACCGCCGCCCAGATCCGCCAGCACCTGGCCACCCACTACCACCTGGCACCCCACCGCGCCCCCCGCGCCGGAGCCCCCGCCCAACTCTGGGACGTCCACCCCCTCACCGGCAGCGCCGCCGCCGGGGACGCCGCCACCGGTGGTGGGGCCGGTGGGGAGGAGCCGTTGGGGACGGTGGGGATCATCGCCTCGGTCACCGAGCCCTTCTGCGCCGCGTGCACCCGCACCCGGATCACCGCCGAGGGCCGGATCCGCTCCTGCCTGTTCTCCCACCAGGAGACCGACCTGCTGGGCCTGCTGCGCGCCGGAGCCACCGACACCGACCTGGCCCAACGGTGGCAGGCGGCGATGTGGGCCAAACCCGCCGCCCACGGCATGGAGCACCCCGGCCTGGACTCCCCCGACTACGTCCAGCCCGCCCGCACGATGAGCGCGATCGGCGGCTGAGAGGACACCGTGCTGATCCGCTACTTCGCCGCCGCCCGCGCCGCGGCCGGCACCGACACCGACACCCTCCCCCTGCACCGGCCCACCACCCGCCGGCAGGTGGAGGCGATCCTGGCCCGCACCCACCCCCACCCCCCACCCGGGCAACCACCCCTGGCCCAGGTCCTGGCCCGCTCCAGCTACCTGCTCGACGGCACCGCCTGCCCCGACCCGCACACCGTGCTCACCGACACCGCCGTCCTCGACGTCCTCCCCCCCTTCTCCGGCGGCTGAGCCGGTGAGCATTCCCCACCCGCCCTTCCACGCCGTCGTCCTCGCCGGCGGGCGCTCCTCCCGTCTGGGCGGCACGCCCAAGGCGGGCCTGCGGCAGGGCGGGCGCACCCTCGTGCAGCTCACGCTGGACGCGGTCCGGGAGGCGGCCGGGGTCGTCGTCGTCGGGCCCGCGGAGCTTCCCGTTCCCGCGGGGGTGCTGCGCGCCCGCGAGGAGCCGCCGTTCTCCGGGCCGGCCGCGGGCATCGCGGCGGGCCTGCGCGCCCTCGAGGCGCTGCCCGAGGCGCCCTGGACCCTGGTTCTCGCCTGCGACATGCCCGGGGTGGCCCGTGCCGTCCCGCTGCTGCTGGAGGCCGCCGGGAGCGCCCCGGGGGCGGACGGGCACATCAGCGTCCCGCCCGGCGGACGCCGCCAGCCCCTCGCCGCCCTGTACCGCACCGGGGCGCTGCGCGCCGCCTACGCGGGCCAGGACCCTGCGGACCGCTCGGTCTTCTCCTTCGTGGGACACCTCGGCCTGCACGACGTCAACGTGGCCGAGGACGCCACCGCGGACGTCGATACGTGGGACGATGTGCGGAGGCACCACCTGACCTGACCGCGAACGGGCGGCCCCACCGCCCGGGAGGAGCACGGCATGCCCAAGGACCTGAGCCCGGCGGAGCACGAGACGCTCGAGCAGTGGCTGGCGGCGGTGCGCTCCGCCCTGGACGTCCCCGACGCCGAGCTCCCGCTGGACGCCGTGCTGGGCCTCACCGGGCGGGTGGCCCACAGCACCGTGCGGCCGGCCGTCCCGCCCACCGCCTACCTGCTGGGCTACCACGTGGCCCGGGCGGTCGCCGCGGGCGAGGAGGAGCACGACGCGCTGCGCCGCGCCCTCCGCACCGTCGGCGACCTCGTGCCCGCCGCCCGCCGAACTCCCGAGGAGAACTGATGTCCGGACTGCCCCTGCCCCACGACACCAACAGCCCCTACACGCACGCACTGCCCGTCATCGAGGACGACGACGCCCCCGCCCCCGCGCCCGAGCAGGTCGAGACCGTCCACGACGCCGAGTGGCACCGGGCCCGGCAGTTCTCCTACGACGCCGCCACCGCCCTGCCCAGCCACTGGCTGCCCCTGCAGGAGGCCCTCGGGGAGGTGCTCGCCGAGGACGTCACCGCGCCGATCCCCGTGCCGCACTACGCCTCCTCCGCCATGGACGGCTACGCGGTGGCCGGCCCGCAGCCGTGGACCGTGGTCTTCCCGGAGCCCGTGGAGACCGATCCCCGCAAGATGCTCACCATCCCCCCGAAGGAGCTCTACCGCCCGGTGCTCAACCTGGAGCCCGGGGAGGCCACCCGCATCGTCACCGGCGGGCTCGTCCCCGCCGGCGCCCGGGCGGTGCTGCGGGACGAGTACGCGCACCTGTCCGAGGAGGGCACGGTGCTGACCATCGCTGCCCACGCCCCGTCGGCCGAGGACATCCCCTACGGGCAGAACATCCGCCGCACCGGCGAGGAGGTGGCCGCCGGCGACGTCATCCTGCACGGCCAGTGCCTGCTCAACCCGGCGCACATCGCCTTCGCCGCGATCAGCGGCCACGACATGCTCCCGGTCCGCCGCCGCCCGCGCGTGACCATCCTGCTGACCGGCAGCGAGGTGGTCGAGGACGGGATCCCCGAGCCGGGCCAGGTCCGTGACGCGTTCGGCCCGCAGCTGCCCACCTTCGTGGAGATGCTGGGCGGGTCCGTGGACCAGCTGCGGCGCGTGGAGGACACCGCCAAGGCCATGCTCTCGGCCCTCACCGAGGCACCGTCCGGCATGGCCTCGGTGCTCGACGCCCGCACCGAGGTGGTCATCACCACCGGTGGGACCGGGCACTCCGACGCCGACCACGTGCGTTCCGCGCTGGAGGAGCTCGGGGCGGTCTTCCTCCTCGACGGTCTCGCCCAGCGCCCGGGCCACCCCACGTTCCTCGCGCGGCTGCCCGAGGACGGGCCCTTCGTCGTCGGGTTGCCCGGGAACCCGCTGGCGGCCATGACGAGCATGTTCACGGTGGCCCAGCCGCTGCTGGCCAAGCTGCACGGCGACCCGGCCCCGGCCACGCGCACGGTGCCCGCGGCCGAGGAGCTGCCGGGCCAGAGGGTGACCGCCCTGGTGCCCGGCTACCTCCGGGACGGGAAGGTCGCCCCGCGGGACCGGGTCGGCGCGAACATGCTGCGCGGGCTCGCGCACGCGGACGTCGTCCTCGTGGTGCCCCCCGGCGGGGTGGCCGCCGGGCAGGACGTCGAGGTCGTGCCCCTGCCCTGGCGCTGAGCGGCGGCCGGGGCGCCCGGGCGCCCCGGTGCCCGGGCGCCCCGTTCTCGGCTCCTCCCGGCGGGCGCGCGCCCCGGGTCCGGCTCCCCCGCCGCGGGCGGGGGAGCCGCTCAGGCGGTGAGGAACAGGACCAGAGCGCCCACCACGAACACGGTGGAGGCGGCGAGGGCGCAGCCGAACTCCACCACGATGCCCAGGCCCGCGGCCTTGAGGGCCGCCCAGCTGGAGTCCAGGGCGGTGCGCAGGTCCCGCTGGCGGGCGGTCTCGCTCAGCAGCAGCCCCACGAAGAACCCCACGAAGAGGCCCACGACGGGGATCACGAACAGCCCCACCACGGCGCCCGCGGCAGCGTAGAGCAGGGAGCGGTTGGGGATCTGCCGCCGCTTGAGCCGGGCGCCGGTGAGCACGGCGCTCGCGGCCATCCCGGTGAGCGCCAGCACGGAGCCGACGGCCAGCACCGTCCAGCCCTCCACCGCCTGCACGGCGAGCGCCCAGACCAGCAGCCCCACCACCACGAGGATCGAGCCCGGCAGGACCGGGACGATGATGCCGAGGCACCCGACGACGAGCAGGACGGCGGCGATGAGGGTCGCGATGATCTCGGCGGTCACGCCCTCATCGTAGGCGGTCCCGGACCGCTGTCCCCCCAAGAGGCCGCAGACCCGCCCGCCCGGGTGCTCCTAGCCTGGAACGGATGTCCACCACCGTCCTGCAGCCGGCACGACCGGACGCCGAGCCGCCCGGGGAGCGCCCCGCGCGCAGCTCCTCGTGGTTCCTGCTGGCCTCGGTGCTGCTGCTGCTGATCGGCACGGGAGGACTTCTGCACGCCAACACCACCGACCGCGGCGCGGGCGCTCCCGCGAGCGACGCGCCCAGCCGCACCGCGCCCGTGCCCGAGCCGTGGGGCGAGGACGTCCTGGCCGCCGCCGCGTTCTCCGGGCTGCCGCCGCAGATCGTCGCCGCCCAGCTCGACGTCGAGAGCCGCTGGGACCCGCGGGCCGTGAGCCCGGTCGGCGCCCAGGGCCTCGCCCAGTTCATGCCGAGGACGTGGGCGCGGTACGGGCGGGGGGACCCCTTCGACCCGCGCGACGCCATCCGCGCCCAGGGCCGGTACCTGAAGGACCTCCGGCGGATGGTCGGCGGCCTCGAGCCGGCCACCGCCGAGGAGGAGATCGACCTGGTGCTGGCGGCCTACAACGCCGGGCCCACCGCGGTGCTGCGCCACGGCGGGATCCCCCCGTTCGCGGAGACCCGGGACTACGTGACACGGATCCGCGAGCTGGCGGGCACCACCTACGCCGGGGTGTGCGCCTGCGGCTGAGGCCCCGTGCCGGCCGGCCCGGTCTCCCCGCCCGGTGCGCTCAGCCGGCTCCCCCGCCGGTGCGGCGCCGGTCGCGGGCCAGGCCCGTCAGGGCGCGGCGGGCCGCGTGGTAGCCGGCCATCCCGTGCACCCCGCCGCCGGGCGGGGTCGAGGAGGAGCACAGGAAGACCCCGGGCACGCCGGTGGCGTAGGGGTCGGCCTGCACGACGGGCCGGAAGACCTGCTGCAACCCGTCCAGGGCGCCGCCGCCGATGTCGCCGCCCACCAGGTTGGCGTTCCACGCCTGGAGCCCGGACGGCGGGGTGTCCACCCGGGCGAGGATCCGGTCGCGGACGCCGGGGGCGAAGCGTTCCAGTTGCCCGAGCACCCGCTCCCCCGCCCGCGGGTCGTCGCAGCCGTGCGGGACGTGGGCGTAGGCCCACAGCACCTGCTGCCCGGCGGGGGCCCGGGACGGGTCCGCGGCGCCCTGCTGGGCCACCAGCACGAACGGCCGCTCCGGGAGCCGTCCCGCGCGGGCCTCGGACTCCGCGGCCCCGATCTGCGCGAGCGTCCCGCCCACGTGCACCGTCCCGGCCCGCGCCACCCGGGGGTCGCGCCACGGCACGGGCCCGTCCAGCAGGAGGTCGACCTTGTAGCAGGCCGTCCCGTAGCGCCAGCGGGACAGCGCCCGGCGGTACCGGGGCGGCAGCGCCAGCCCGCGCAGGCCCAGCACCTGCCGGGGCGTGAGGTCCAGGAGGACGAGCTCGGCCGGGCGCACCTGGGCGAGGTCGGTCACGGGGCAGTCCAGCAGCACCCGGCCCCCGTGCTCCCGGAGGTCGGCCACGAGCGCGTCGGCGATGGCCTGGGACCCGCCCCGGGCCACCGGCCACCCCGTGGCGTGGGCGGCGGCGCCGAACAGCGTCCCGAACGCGGAGGTCAGCACGTGCCGCGGGGGCAGGACCGCGTGGGCGGCGGAGCCGGCGAACAGCCCCCGTGCCTGCTCCGTGCGGAACAGCGCCCGCGCCGTGACCGCGGCCGGCCACGGCGCCCGGAGCCCGAAGGAGGCCAGGGCGGCCGGGTGCTCCGGCACCCGCACGAGCGGGCCCAGGGCGGACTCGACCGCCTGCTCCCAGCGCGCCACCACGCCCCGGTGCAGGGCCGACCAGGCCCGGCCGTCCGGGCCCAGCTCCGCGGCGGTGCGCCCGAGGGAGCGGTGCAGCAGCCCGGGCGGGCCGTCGTCGAGGGGATGGGCCGCGACCACCGGCGGGTGCAGCCACTCCAGCCCGTGGCGGTGCAGGCCCAGCCGCGAGAACAGCGGGCTGGCCACCCCGAAGGGGTGCACCGCGGAGCCGAGGTCCACCACCGTGCCCGGGCCGAGCACGGCGGCGGAGCGCGCCGCGCCGCCGGGGGTGCCCGACGCCTCGTGCACCGTGACGTCGAGCCCGGCGCGGGCCAGCACCACGGCCGCGGCCAGCCCGTTGGGTCCCGCGCCGACGACCGCGGCCGTTCCCTCCACGGCCCGGCCTATCCGGTCAGGGCGCTGCGCATGGTCCGCAGGGCCACCGACAGGGAGGCGAGCTCGGTGGCCGGCTCGCCCGTGCTCTCGGCCTCGATCTCCCCGAGCACCTCGCGCAGCCGCACCAGGCGGGACTCGTTGGCCTCCTCCCAGGCGTCGACCTTCTCGCGGGCGGTCCGTCCCGGTGCCCGCAGCGCCTGGTCGGCGAGCGCCACGAGCGTGGCGTAGACGTCCTCCCGCATGGCCATCCGCGCCAGGTTCTCCCAGCGGGTGGTCTGCGGCAGGTCCGTGATGCGGTGGAGCAGGCTCTCGATCCGGTAGCGGTCGTAGAGCCGGAAGTAGACCTTGGCGATGGTCTTGATCTGCTCCCGGTCGAGGGTGCCGTCCTCGGTCACGGCCTCGCCGGAGGCGTGGGCGAGGCGGGCGACGTCCAGCAGCGCGAACGCGTCCAGCAGCTGCGACCACTCCGTGGCCAGCGGTCCCGGCACGCCCTGCCGCGCGGCCGCCTCCGCGTGGGAGTCGACGCGCTGGCGGGAGTCCTCCCCCAGCAGCCGGTCCTCGAGGAAGCGGATGTCCACCGTGGGCTTGTACCGCTCGATGACCTCGGCGACCGGGTTGGCGGTCTCCTGCCGGTGCACGAGCCAGCGCACCACGCGGTCCAGGAGCCGTCGCATGTCCAGGAACATCCGGTCCCACACCTCGGTGGGCACGTCGGCGGGCAGCTCCCGGTGCTGCTGGGCGTAGCGCTCGATCTCGTAGATCTGCACCGCCGCCACGAACGCGCGGGCGACCTCCACGGGCTCGCAGCCGGTCTCCTCCAGCACCCGGTAGACGAAGGGGATCCCGCCGTAGTTGATCATCTGGTTGGCCACCACCGTGCCGATGATCTCCGCCCGCAGGGGGTGGGTGCCGACGAGCTCGCCGAAGCGCCGGGTGATCTGCTCCGGGAAGTACTCCTCGAGTACCGTCCCGAACCAGGGGTCCTCGGCCAGGCCGCCCTCGACGAGGGCCTCGGAGAGCTGGATCTTGGCGTAGGCCGCGAGCACGGACAGCTCCGGGGAGGTCAGGCCGTGCCCGGCGCGGGCCCGCTCGCGCAGCTGCTCGTCCGTGGGCAGGAACTCGATCGCCCGGTCGAGGTCGGCCGTGTCCTCGAGCCAGTGCATGAAGCGGATGTAGGCCTCGTTGAGGTCCCGGACGCGGGCCCGCTCGGTGGTGAGCAGCACGTTCTGGGCCACGTTGGTCTCGAGCACGAGACCGGCCACCTCGTCCGTCATGGCCTCGATGAACCCGGCCCGCTCCTCGGCGGCCAGCTCCCCGGCCACGACCATCCGGTCCACGAGGATCTTGATGTTGACCTCGCGGTCGGAGGACTCCACGCCGCCGGAGTTGTCGATCGCGTCCGTGTTCAGCAGCACGCCGCCGAGGGCGGCCTCCACGCGCCCGAGCTGGGTGCAGCCGAGGTTGCCGCCCTCGCCCACGACCTTGACCCGCAGGTCGGCGCCGTCCACCCGGATCGCGTCGTTGGCCTTGTCCCCCACGTCCGTGTGGGACTCCTGCGAGGACTTCACGTAGGTGCCGATGCCGCCGTTGTAGAGCAGGTCCGCCGGCGCGGTGAGGATCGCGCGGATCAGCTCGATCGGGGTCAGCTCCTCGACCCCGTCCGGCAGGCCCAGGGCCTCGCGGACCTGCGGGGAGACCGGCACGGACTTCACCGTGCGCGAGTACACCCCGCCGCCCGCGGAGATCCTCTCCCGGTCGTAGTCCTGCCACGAGGAGCGGGGGCGGCCGAAGAGCCGCTCGCGCTCGGCGTAGGAGACGGCCGGGTCCGGGTCCGGGTCCAGGAAGATGTCGCGGTGGTCGAACGCGGCGACCAGCCGGATGTGCTCGGAGAGCAGCATGCCGTTGCCGAAGACGTCCCCGGACATGTCGCCCACGCCGACCACGGTGAAGTCCTCCGTCTGGGTGTCCACGCCCAGTTCGAAGAAGTGCCGCTTGACGGACTCCCACGCCCCCCGGGCGGTGATGCCCATGGCCTTGTGGTCGTAGCCGACCGACCCGCCGGAGGCGAAGGCGTCGCCGAGCCAGAACCCGTACTCCGCGGAGATCGCGTTGGCGGTGTCGGAGAAGGACGCGGTGCCCTTGTCCGCGGCCACCACCAGGTAGGAGTCCTGGCCGTCGCGGCGCACCACGTGCTCCGGGTGCACCACGACGTCGTGGCCGGTCTCGTCCCGCACCAGGTTGTCGGTGATGTCCAGCAGGGACGCGATGAACAGCTGGTACGCCTCACGGCCCTCGCGCACCCAGGCGTCGCGGTCCACGGCGGGGTCCGGCAGCTGCTTGGGGTAGAACCCGCCCTTGGCCCCGTTGGGCACGATCACCGAGTTCTTCACCATCTGCGCCTTGACCAGCCCCAGCACCTCGGTGCGGAAGTCCTCGCGGCGGTCCGACCAGCGCAGCCCGCCGCGGGCCACCGGCCCGAAGCGCAGGTGGGTGCCCTCGACCCGGGGGGACCACACCCAGATCTCGTACATGGGGTGCGGTCGCGGGGCGGTGCTGATCCGCCCGGGGTTGAGCTTGAAGGCCATGGTGGGCCGGTGCCGGTACACGTTGGTGCGCACGGTGGCGGCGACGATCTCGGTCAGCGCCCGCAGCAGCTTGTCCGCGTCGAGGGTGGGGACCTCGTCGAGGGCCTCCGTCAGCCGGGTCTGCGCGGCGTCGCGCAGGGAGCCGCGCACGGCGTCGTCGAGCGCGGGGTTGAAGCTCGCGTCGAAGAGCTCGACCAGCCCGCGGGTGACCGCGGGGAAGCCCAGGAGCGTGTCCGCGATGTAGTCGAACGAGTTGGGGTGCCCGAGCTGCAGGAGGTACCGGACGTAGGAGCGCAGCACGGCCACGGTCCGCCACGTCAGGCGCTCGGCGAGGACCAGCCGGTCCAGGGAGTCGGACTCCGAGCGGTTGGACAGCACCGCGCACAGGGCGTCCTCGATGAGGTCCTCGGTGCGGGCGTCCTCCGGGCCGGTCGCGTCCACGCCCTCGGGCAGGCGCACCCCGAAGTCGTAGAGCTGGAAGTGGCGTCCGTCGGCGGGGGTGACCTCGTAGGGCTTCTGGTCCAGGACCGTGAGACCCAGGTTCTGCAGCATGGGCAGCAGCTCGGTCAGGGACAGGGACCGGGTGAGGTAGATGTTCAGCCGCACGCCCCCGGGGTCGTCCACCACGCGGACCTCCGCGGGCAGGTCCGGGTCGCGGCCCCACAGCTCCTCGCAGCGCTGGAGGTCCTCGACGGCCTCCGCGATCTCGTAGTCCGCCCGGTAGGCGTCCGGGAACGCCTCCGCCCAGTTCTCGGCGTGCGTGCGGGCCAGGTCCTCCGGGAACTCGCGGTGGATCGCCCGGACCAGCGCCTCGGACCAGGACCGCACGGCCGCGCGCAGCCGCGCCTCGAGGCCCGCCCGGTCGAAGGACTGCACCTGCCCGGTGTACGGCAGGCGGATGCGGAAGAACAGCCGCGCCAGCGTGGAGGCGGACAGCCGGGCGTCGAAGTCGATGGACTCGGCGTCGAAGGTGCGCCGCAGCTCCGCCTCGATCCGCCCGCGCACCGACGTGTTGTACCGGTCCCGGGGCAGGAAGAGGACCGCGGACATGAACCGCCCGAAGTGGTCCTGGCGCAGGAACAGCCGGGTCTGGCGCCGCTCATCCAGGCCCATGACGCCGCGCATGATGTCGTAGAGCTCGTCCGCGGTCATGTGGAGGAGCTCGTCCCGCGGGTAGTCCTCGATGTTGCCCATGAGGTCCCGGGCGGAGTGGGAGTCCTCGAGGAAGCCGAAGCGCTCGGCGACCTCCGCCAGCTTCTCCCGGAGCAGCGGGGTCTCCCGCGCCGGGGTGTTGTAGGCGCGGCGGGTGAACAGCCCCAGCACCAGGTACTCCCCCACGATCCGGCCCTCGTCGTCGTACTTGGCGACGCCGACGTAGTCGAGGTACTCGCGGCGGTGGATGGACGAGCGGCGGTTGGCCTTCGTGACGAACAGGGTGCCGGCCTCGCGGGCGTGCTCCCGGCCCAGGCCGGTGAGCTGCTGGCGGTGGGGCCGGGCCTGGTGCTCCACGAGCAGCCCCAGCCCCGTCCCGGGCCGGCTGACGAGGGCCAGCCCGTCGCCGGTCTCCTCGAGGTCGTACTCCTTGAAGCCCATGAGGATGAAGTTGCCGCCGACCAGCCAGCGCAGGAAGTCCTGGGACGGGCCCACCATCGGGGGGTGCCCGCCCCCGGGCAGCTCCAGGGTGCGCAGCCGGTCCAGCTCCCCCGCCAGGCGCTCGACGCGCGCCTTGAGCCGCTCCTGGTCCTCGTCGACGCGCCGGACGTCGCGGAGCAGGGCGGAGAGCCGGTCCACGAGCTGCTGGGCGGTCTCGTCGGAGATCGGGCGGGAGAGCTCCACGGAGATCCAGGACTCCACCACGTGGCGGGTCCCGCCGGAGGAGCGGAAGTTCGCCAGGCTCGGCAGCGCGGTGGTGTCCCCGCTGGCGCTCGCGGAGAAGTCGGGCACCTGCTGGAGCTCGAGCAGCTCGTGGGCGCCCTCGTCCCGGGTCGCCACCAGCACGGGGTGGATGACCAGGCGGGCGCCGCCCCACTTGGCGGCGATCTCCGCGTTCACGGTGCTCACGAGGTAGGGCACGTCCTCGGTGACCACGAAGACCACGGAGGTCGAGTCCTCCTGGCGCACGCCCACGGCGATCTCGCCCGGGGCGCGCACCCGGCCCACCTCGCGGTGGTGGTCGGCGCGCTCGCGCAGCTGCTCCTCGGTGCGGGCGAGCAGGTCCTCCTGCGGGACGTGGCGGTAGTACTCGTTGATCCACGCCCGGTCCCCGTCCCACTGCGGGGCCTGCGGGATCACCCGGAGCGCCTCCGTGCGGTCCTCTTCGGGGATCGTGTACTGGTCAGGGGCCACAGCCGCATCACGCCTTCGTCGCCGTGGGCGGCACGGAGCGCGGTCTGTGCGCCGCCGTCGCCGCCCCAGGGGGTGGACGGCACCTCGTGGGGCCGTCCCTGGTGCGTCCAGCTTATTGAACGAACACCGCCGTGTCAGGGGGCGGTGGGCTCGGGCACGTCGTCCCGCAGCCGGGCGTCGTCGAGGGCCGCGGTCCGCACAGGGACCACCTCGCAGTTGCGCACCCGGGGATGGGTCCCGCCGTTGAGCACGGAGACCGTCAGGCGGATCAGCGAGCCGTGGGCCACGACCAGGACGTTGCGCCCCGGATGGGCGTCGCGGATCCGGCGCAGCGCCGCCGTGCCGCGGCGGGCCACCTCCTCCGGCGGCTCCCCTCCGGCCAGGATCGCGTCCCGGGCGTGCCCCTCGAGACCGGCCAGGCTGGTGCCCTCCCAGGCGCCGAACCCGCGCTCCACGAGCCCGGGGCAGGTGGCGCTCAGCTCGAGGTCGAGGACCCCGCCGATGATCTGCGCGGTCTCCACGGCGCGGCCCAGCGGCGAGGAGACGAGCACGTCCCAGGTGGTCGCGCCGGCGTGCAGCTGCCGGGCGACGGTCCGGGCCTGCTGCCGTCCGGTGTCGTTGAGCGGGACGTCCGTGGTGCCCTGCAGCCGCTCCTCCAGGTTCCAGTCGGTCTGGCCGTGGCGGATGAGCGCGATGCGTCCGGAAGTGTTCACGCCCTCCACTGTGGGCGACGCCCCGCCGCGGGGCAAGCCCGGACCCGGCCCGCCGTCCGCAGCGGGCCGGGTGCGGGCCCTGCTAGTCCCGGTCCTCGGGGCGCTCCGGGCGCTCGCGCTCCTCGACGGAGGCGCGCACCTCGGGGTCGTCGGTGTCGTCGACCCACGGCTCGGTCTGCCGGTGCTCCTCCACGTGGTTCGGCTGCCGGGCCTGCAGCGCGTCCTCGACCTCGTGCTTCATCTGGTCGTCGAGCTCCGACCCGTGCTTGGTGTTGCCTCGTTCGGCCATCACGCCGCTCCTTCCTCGGTGGTGCCCGGCCGGCCCGCCGGGGGCAGGCCGGACCGGGCGGGGATCAGCTGCCGCCCTCGTCCTCGACCAGCCCGCGCTGGGCGCGGTCGGCCGCCTCCGAGGAGCCCTCGGGCAGGGGGTCGGTCGCGGGCGGGACCTGGCCGGGGGCGTAGTCCTGCAGCCCGGCGGCCACCCGTTCCTGCTCGGTGGCCGCGGCGAGGGCATCGTCGTCGAGCTTCTCGGGCATGCCCGCGTGGCCCTGGTAGATGGGGCGGGGCAGGGCGTCGTCCTGCGGCTCGATGACGTCGTCGAGGTCGGGGGCGTCGTCGTTCGGGGTGCTCATAGGAAGCCTCCTTACGTTGTGCCGTGCCCCCACCCTAGCGAACCCGGCCCGGCCGGGGAAGGGTGCCGGGGCGGTCCGGCGCCGGCGGGACACGGCGGCGCCCCGGGGCGGGGTCCTGGACGAACCGCGGCGTTGGGGGTTGAGTAGCGGTCATGACCACCTTCACGTTCAGCTCCCGCGTGCCCCATCCCGTCCAGGACGTCTTCGCCTGGCACGCCCGCCCGGGAGCGCTCACCCGGCTGACCCCCGCGTGGGCGGGCTCCGTCGTGGAGGAGTCCTCCCCGCCGCTGCACAACGGCACGCGGTCCCGGCTGCGGGTGGCCGTGCCCGGCAGCCACGGGCTCGCCTCGGTGCCCTGGACGGCGGAGCACCACGGCCTCGTCCCGGGCCGGGAGTTCCGCGACCGGATGGTCCGGGGGCCCCTCGCCTCCTGGGAGCACCGCCACCGGTTCGACGACGACGGGCACGGGGGGACCGTGGTCACCGACACGGTGGAGTACTCGGCGCTGCCGGGCGAGCGGGCCTTCGGGGACCGGCTGATGGGCCCGTCCCTGGGCCGGCAGTTCGAGGCCCGCGCACGCCGGCTGACCACGGACCTGGAGTTCCACGCCCGGTATCCCGGCCGGCCGCTGACGGTCGCGCTCACCGGGGCGTCCGGCACGATCGGCACGCAGCTGGCCGCGCTGCTGTCCACCGGCGGGCACACCGTGCGGCGCTTCGTGCGCCGCGAGGCACGCGCCGCCGGGGAGATTTCCTGGGACCCGGAGGCCGGGGTCCTGGACCCGGGCGACCTGCGGGGCGTGGACGTGGTCGTGAACCTGGCCGGGCGCAGCATCGGGGGGCGGCTCACGCGCGCGGCGAAGGAGCAGATCCGCAGCTCCCGCGTCCGCGGCACCGAGCTGATCGTGCGCGCCCTCGCCGCGCTCGGCGACGACGCCCCGGCGGCCCTGGTCAACGCCTCCGCGATCGGCTACTACGGGGCCGACACGCACGGGCAGACCGTCACCGAGAAGTCCCCGCCGGGCGGGGACTTCCTCGCCGAGGTCTGCACCGCCTGGGAGCGGGCCGCCCAGGGCGCCGAGGCCACCGGGACGCGCGTCGTGACGGTGCGCACCGGCGTGGTGCAGACCCCCGCCGGGGGCGCGCTCAAGGCGCAGCTGCCGCTGTTCCTCGCCGGGCTGGGCGGGCGGCTGGGATCCGGGGACCAGTGGCTGAGCTGGATCTCCCTGGACGACGCGGTGGGCCTGTTCGCCCACGCCGTGCTCTCCGCGGGACTGCACGGGCCCGTCAACGGCGTGGCCCCCATGCCGGTCACGGGCCGGGACTACGCACGGACCCTCGGCAAGGTGCTCGGGCGCCCCGCGCTGTTGCCCACCCCGGGCTTCGGCCCGAAGCTGGTGCTCGGGGCCGAGGGGGCGGAGCTGATGGCGCTCGCGGACCAGCAGGTCTCGGCCGACCGCGCCATCGACCGCGGCTACCGGTTCCGGCACCCCGACCTCGGCTCCGCGCTGCGCGAGGAGCTCGGCCGCGCCTGAGGCCGGACGCCCGGGACCCCGCCCGGCGGGGCCGGACGGGGTCCCGGGCGTCGGGGCGGTACCGGGCTCAGAGCCGCCCGGTGACGGGGAAGCGCTCCCAGGCCCGGTGGCTCTTCATGAGCGCGACGACCTGCTCCACCACGGCGGCGGAGTCCTTGCCGGTGACCACGGCGGGCGCGCCCTCGGGCAGACCGGCCGCGGCGAGCGCGCGCCCCTTGTCGCCCCAGGCGCCGATGGCCTTGGCCTGGCGGAACACCTCGCCGAGCAGCAGGTGCACGCGGGGGTCCAGGGCGCCCGTGGCCACGGCGCCGGCCTTGGCGTCGAGGCCCGGCCGGGCGTCCGGGGCCGGCGGCACGGCACCGGCCACGAGCACGGAGTCGAACTCGACGGAGCGGGCGGTGAGGTAGGTGCGCTGGGCCACGAGCTTGCCGCCGCGCCCGACCGGCCCGCCGTGCGGGGCGACGACCAGCGGGACCATGCCCGCGGCGTCCACCGCCTCGACCACGGCCAGGAGCTCGGCCTCGTCCGGGTCGGGCCCGACCACGATGCCGACCTGACGGCCGTCGAGCGGCCACTGCCCGCCGAGCTGGGACAGGGCCGGGCTCGGCTCGATCCGGCCGTGCGAGACGGTGGGCCGCGGTGCGGGCAGGCCCAGCCCCTCGGCGACCACGGCGCACAGCTTCGCGTCGATGTTGGCCAGCGCCTGCAGCTGGCGCTCCTTGACGGACTGCTCCCAGCACTTGCCGAGCTCGAACGTGTAGGCCTGCGCGATGTGCTCCTTCTCGACGTCGCTCATGGACAGCCAGAAGAGGCGGACCTGGCTGTAGTGGTCGTCGAAGGAGGCCGGGGCCCCGCGCTCCTTGACCGACTCCGCGACCGGGGCCGGGTGGTCGATGAAGGGACGGGCCGGCTCGTCGGCGGGGAATGGATTGTTCCCGTCGAGGGTGTTCGGGTGGTAGGGCGCGACCCCGCTGTGCACGGCGGTCTGGTGCATGCCGTCCCGCAGCATGTCGTTGACCGGGGCGTGCGGGCGGTTGATCGGCAGCTGCGTCCAGTTGGGCCCGCCCAGCCGGCTGAGCTGGGTGTCCAGGTAGGAGAACAGCCGGCCCTGCAGCAGCGGGTCGTTGGTCACGTCGATGCCGCGGACCAGGTTGTTCGGGTTGAAGGCGACCTGCTCGGTCTCGGCGAAGTAGTTGGAGGGGTTGCGGTCCAGCGTCATCAGCCCCACGGGCTGCACGGGCGCGAGCTCCTCCGGGACGATCTTCGTGGGGTCGAGCAGGTCGATGCCCTCGAACACCTGCTCCTCGTTGTCCTCGAAGACCTGCACGCCGAGCTCCCACTGGGGGTGGGCGCCGGCCTCGATGGCGTCGGCGAGGTCGCGGCGGTGGACGTCGGGGTCCATGCCGTTGGCGATCTGCGCCTCCTCCCACAGCACGGAGTGCACGCCCAGCTTCGGCTTCCAGTGGAACTTCACGAGCACGCTGCCGCCCTCGTCGTCCAGGAGCCGGAAGGTGTGGACCCCGAAGCCCTCCATCGTCCGGTAGGAGCGCGGGATCGCCCGGTCGGACATGTTCCAGATCGTGTGGTGCTGCGCCTCGGTGTGCAGCGAGACGAAGTCCCAGAAGGTGTCGTGGGCGGACTGGGCCTGCGGGATCTCCCGGTCCGGGTGCGGCTTGCCGGCGTGGATGACGTCCGGGAACTTGATCGCGTCCTGGATGAAGAACACGGGGATGTTGTTGCCCACCAGGTCCCAGGTGCCCTCGGACGTGTAGAACTTCGTGGCGAAGCCGCGGGTGTCCCGGGCCAGGTCGGCCGAGCCCCGGGAGCCGAGGACGGTCGAGAAGCGCACGAAGACCGGGGTCTCCACGTCCTTGCCGAACACGGCGGCCGACGAGATCCGGCTCGCGGTGCCGTAGGAGCGGAACACGCCGTGGGCGCCGGCGCCGCGGGCGTGGACCACCCGCTCGGGGATGCGCTCGTGGTCGAAGTGGCTGATCTTCTCCCGGAAGTGGTGGTCCTGGAGCAGCACGGGCCCGCGCCGGCCGGCCTTCAGGGAGTGGTCCGTGTCGCTGCGCCGGGACCCGTGGGCGGTGGTCAGGTACTCCCCGCCCTGGGCGGCGACGGTCGGGTCGGCCCCGGTGTCCCGGCCGGTGGGGCTCACGGGCGCGGGCGCCGCCTGGTCGGGCTTCGGCGGGAGCGGGGACCGGGGCTCGGTGGGCTCCGCGGCCGGAGCGGTCTCGCTGCCGGGAACCCCCGGGGGCATCGGCGCCCGGCCACCCGCTCGGTGCCTCATCCTGTTCTGCCTCTTGCTCATGCGCTTCTCCCGCTCGTCGCCGTCACGTGGTCGTCCCCGGCGGGCCCGCCCCCGGCGGGGTGCGGACCGCCAGTCCACTGACCATTCAGTCACCGGCGGCGGGGACCGCACAAGCCCCCCACGCGGGACTCCGCGCTCGGTGAACAGAACACCCCCGGGCACGGCGCGGCCCCCGCCGGCCGGAGCCGGCGGGGGCCGCGGGGCGGGGCTCAGCGCCGGTCGTCCGGCTCCTGCACGTCGATCCGCTCCTGGCGCACGGTCTCCTCGATCACCTCGGTGCGCTCGGTGCGGCGCACCGCCAGGCGCACCCGCTGGTAGGGCACCCGCACGGTCCGCACCACGGGCACCTCGCGGTAGAGGATGACCTCGTCCTCGCCCACCGCCAGCTCCTGCCCGGCGAGGAACGCCTCGCGCTCCTCCTCGGTGATCGGGGTGCGGATCTCCTCGACGTCCTCGGAGGCCAGGGTCTGCTCCTCGCGCACCGGCGCCTCGACCACGTACTTGCGCAGGCGCAGCCGCCCGGACTCGACCCGCTCCGTGCCGGCCCGCAGCCGCTCCTCGTGGCGGACCACGGTGGCCGCGTCCTCCCCGGCCCGGCTCTCCCCGGCAGGACCCTCCCCGAGCCGGTCGCGCGCCGGCGCGTCGTCCTCGGGGCGGCCGGGCCGGTCGCGGGCGGCGGCCTCCTGGTCGAAGGCCTGGTCCCCGGCGGACGGTGCGCGGCGCCCGTCCGCGACGCCCTCCCCGGCGCGGCCGGCGGCGGCGTCGGGGCCCGCGAGGGACTCCCCCGTCCGGCGGACGTCCGTGCCGTCGTCGCCCCCGGCGGCGTCGCCGTGCCGGTGGGCGTCGTCGTCGCCGGCGTCGATGTTGTAGGCGGGCGCCCCGCCGCGCGGGTCCCGCGTGTCGGTCGCCCCGGACGTCGCGTCGCCGCCGACGTCGCGGCCCTCGCGGCCGTAGGCGTTGTGGTCCCACAGCTCGGTCGACGAACTGGGGGCGTGGCGCTCCACGCCCGTGTCGTCCACGTCGCGCGTCCGCTCGGGGCGCGGCCCGGAGCGCTCCGGGTGGGCTGATTCCTGGTCGTACGGGCGGTCGTCGGAGGTGGACATCGTGAACTCTCCTCAGGATTGCTGTGGTGGTCGGATTTTATCAGCGTGCTGAGTGGTGCTGCCGCCCACTCTATGGGGGACCGGCCCGGGACACGCCCCGGCGCCCGCCCTTGTCCGCCCGCCCCCGCGGTGCCAGTATCGATGCATGAGCACCTGGACCGTCCTGGCGGCCGGCGGCGCCGAGGCCGCGCGGACCGGGGTGTGGGAGAGTGGTGTGACGGTGGCCGGTGCGGTCGTCGTCGTGCTGATGGTGTCCGCCGCCGCCTCCCTGCTGCGCACCCCGGGGCAGGACCCGGTCCTGCGGCTGTTCTGGCTGCTGGTGATCCTCGCGTTCCCCGTGGCCGGCGCCGGCCTGTGGTTCGTGCTGGGCCGCCGTGCGGGGAGCGCCCCCGACGCCCATCCCGCGTAGTCGATCCCGTCCCGGTGGAGGACCCGGCGAGAAAGGAATCCGCATGAGCTACTCCCAGGACGGGCACGGGTTCTTCACCCAGGCCCTCGACGCCGAGGACCGCGGGCGCCTCGACGAGGCCGAGACCGCCTACCAGCAGGCCATCGTCCTCTTCGAGGAGGAGGGGGACTCCCTGCAGGAGCAGGCCGCCTGCCACTACAACCTGGGCCACCTCTACCTGGGGATGAACCGGCCGGACCGGGCCGTCACCGCCTACGAGGAGGCCCTCGGGCTGTTCCACCGCATCGGCGGCAGCGGGAAGCACCAGGCCCGCACCCACCTGATCCTGGGCAGCCTGTGCCTGGAGCTCGAGCGCGCCCACGACGCCGAGGAGCACCTGCTCGACGCCCTGGGGCAGTACCTCGACGCCCCGCACGACGCCCACGACCAGGCGCAGTGCCACGTCAACCTCGGCCGGGTCTACGAGCTCGGGGAGCGGCACACCCAGGCCATCACCGCCTACAACCGGGCCCTGGACTTCTACCAGGAGACCGAGGCCACCACCGCGGACCAGGCGGAGTGCTTCACGTCCCTGGGGCGGCTGTACGAGCGCGCGGGCCGGCTGAAGGAGTCCGGTGCGGCCTACGCGGCCGCGGCCCGGCTGCGCTGGGCGGCCGAGCAGCAGCGGCTGGAGAGCGCCGATCCCGCCGGGGACGCCGGCGTGCCCGACGGGGAGGACCGCCTGTGAGCTCACGCCTGATCTACGGATGCATGACCATCGGCGGGTCGTGGGACGACACCCCCCACGACGCCGCCACCGTGGACCGCGCCCGGGCGGCGGTGCACGCGGCCCTCGACGCCGGGATCATCGACTTCGACCACGCCGACATCTACGCCCACGGCAAGTCCGAGGCGGTGTTCGGGGAGCTGCTGGCCGAGGACCCCGCGCTGGCGGGTCGGGTGCGGCTGCAGACCAAGTGCGGGGTGCGCCTGCCCGGCAACACCGCCGCTCCCGGCGCACCGGCCCACTACCGGCTGGACCGGGACACGATCCGCGCCGGGCTGGAGGGGTCCCTGCGCCGGCTCCGCGTGGACTCGGTGGAGCGGTTCATGCTGCACCGCCCCGACCCCCTCGCCGACCCGCACGAGGTGGCGGGCACCCTGGACGGGCTCCGCAAGGAGGGACTCATCCGCTCGGTGGGCCTGTCCAACATGTCGACCCGCCAGGTGGCCCTCTACCAGCAGCTGCTCACCACGCCGGTCACGGCCCTGCAGCTGGAGCTGAGCCTGCGCCACCGCGGCTTCGTGGAGCAGCAGATCCTCGCCAACCACGCCGAGGGCGCCGAGCACCCGTTCCCCGAGGGGATCCTGGAGTACTGCGCGGCCGACGGCATCGAGGTGCAGGCGTGGGGCGCCCTGGCCCGGGGCCTGTACACCGGGGCGCCCATCCCGCCGGAGGACCAGCACGCGGCGGCCACGGCGGAGACGGTGCACCGGATCGCCACCGCGCACGGCGTGTCCGGGGAGGCGGTGGTCCTCGCGTGGCTGATGCGCCACCCGGGCGGCATCCGCCCGGTCCTGGGCACCACCGACCCGCGCCGGATCGCCGCGTGCGCCGAGGCGGAGGCGCTGGCGCCCCGGCTCGGCCACGAGGACTGGTACGCCCTGCTCACCGCGGCCCGCGGCGCCCCGGTGCCCTGACCCCGGTCAGCGGAACAGGGGCGGTCCGAAGTAGGGGGCGAGGATCTCCTGCTGCCCGGGGGTGATCCGCAGGACCGTCCCGGTGGCGGGCACGAAGAACGCGAGCTGCGTCTCGGCGCGCACGCACGCCCGGCGGCTCACCACGTCCGTGATCTCGAAGCCCAGGGTGAGCGCGCCGCCGCGGGCCGAGACGACCCACACGCGCACCTCCACCGGGGTGTTGCGGTACTCCAGGGAGCGCAGGTACTTGATCCGGTTCTCCGTGATGAGCGCCTGGGTGCCGGCGGGCAGCGCGGAGAAGAACGGGATGAGCGGGGCCTCCACCTCGTGACCGGTGCCCACGGGCACGCCGAGCGCCGCGATCCGCGCCTCCTCCAGCAGCCGCACGACCTCGACGTTGTTCACGTGGCCGTACGGGTCCATGTCGCCCCAGCGCATGGGCACCCGGCAGAGCACCCCGGGCTCCTGCGTCACCGTCATGCGGTCGTCCTCCTCGGTCGTCCGGGCCCGGGCTCCGGCGGCCGGGCCGTTCCGGCCGCCGCCCCACGGGCGTCCCCATCCTAGGCCGCCGGGCCGGCCGCGCCCGGCGCGGGCACGGCGGGGTGCCAGAATGGGCGCTGACCCGGGGACCGGACGAACGGAGGAGCGGCGCCATGACCGGAAGCTCGCGCACCGCCCGCCGGACGCGGCGGACGTCGGGGCCGGCACCGCGACGGCCGCCGCGGCGGCCGCCGCGGTGGGCGGCGTGGGGCGCCGCCCCGGCGGCGGTGCTGGTGCTGGTCTGGCTGCTCGGGTGCTGGGCGGTGCTCCAGCACCCGCGCACGGACGAGCCCTCCCGGTCGGACGCCCTGCTCGTCCTCGGCCCCCCGGACCGGACCCGCATGGCGGAGGCGCAGCGGCTCATGGACGCCGGGGTCGCGCCGGTGCTCGTGGTCGCCGATCCCGGCGCCGGGGAGCTCGGCGACGCCTCCGGACGCGTCTACTACGAGCGGGCCCGGCAGGTCTGCGCGGCGGAGCACGCCTCCGAGGTGATCTGCTTCCGGCCGGACCCCTCCACCACGCAGGGCGAGGCCCTGCAGCTGCGGGAACTCGGCGAGCGGCGGGGCTGGGACCACGTCAGCGCGCTCACCTACCGCCAGCACGTCGCCCGGTCCCGGCTGCTCCTCGGGCGCTGCTACACCGGCGAGCTGGACGTGCTCGCCTTCGACTACCCGGAGGTGCCACGGGGCCTGCTGCGGGAGTTCGCCTACCAGTCCGGCGGCTTCGTGAAGGCCGCGCTCACCCCCGGCTGCGACCAGCAGCTGCCCTGGCGGCCGAAGTCCCTGGACTGAGCGCAGGACGGCGGGCTCAGCCGCCCCGGTCGGCGAGGTCGCGGGCCCACTCGACGGATCGGCGGTCGCTCTCGGAGGTGACCGCGTGGGCGTCGTCGCGGCCGGAGAGCACGTCCGCCGCCGAGGTCCTCGGCGCCCCCGGACGGCGCGGCCCGCCGGACCCGGCGATCCCGGCGATCCAGGCCTCGCTCTCCACACCGCGGTGCGCGTCCGCGGCCAGGCGGGCCCGGGCGGCGGCGACGGTGATGGGGTCCACGGGGCCGGCCATGGCCCCATTCTTCCCCCGCCGGCGCCCGGGAGGAAGACTGGGGCCGTGACCGACCTGCAGTGCCCCGCCACCGCCGTGCTCCTCGACGACGCCGCCCCGCCCCCGCCGTGGACGGCACGGCTGCGGGTGGCCGAGCGGTTCACGGCCCGCGGCGCCGCGCAGCTGACGGCGCTCGTGGAGGACGCGGCCGACCTGTTCCGCGGGGAGACGTTCCTGGTCGCCGCCCCTGCAGGCGACATCGCGGAGGCGCTGCGGCGGCGGGGCCTCGGCGGGCGGGCGCCGGTCGTCGTCGAGGTGGACTCCGCGGGGTGGCGGCCCCGGCCCGCCCCCTGACGCGGACCGGTCCGGCGGTCCCGTCCCGCTGGCCCGGTCCGCGTCAGGGCGCGGGCCGCGGGGCCCCCGGGCGGTCGCGGCCGGCCCCGGCGGGTCCGCCGCGAGGGTGCCGTGGCCGGTCCCGGACGGCGCCCGGCGCTGTGCTGTCCGGCCCGCGCTCTAGTGTTTCCGCTGGTGAGGTCGGCCCGGCCCCACGCACCGGAGATCCGAGGAGGACATCACTTCCATGATGGGACCGAGCCATGCGGCCTGCGGGGCAGCCGCGTGGGTGGCGCTGACCGCCGACTACCAGCTGCACCTGCAGGACCTCAGCATCCCGATCGGGTGGGGGGTGCTGGACGTCGGCGACGCCGGGGTGCTCACCGGCTCCCTGGTCGCCGCCGGCGCGGCGCTGCTGCCGGACCTCGACCACCCGGGCGGGACCGTGGCCCGGTCCCTGCGCCCCCTGTCCACCTGGCTCTCCCGCGGGATCTGCCGGCTCTCGGGCGGGCACCGCCGCGGCACCCACTCGGTGCTGGGGGTGCTGGCGTTCACCGGCCTGGCGGCGGCCGCGCAGAAGATCGGCATCCCCGTGGGGGACCTGGGCCGGGTCTGGCCGCTGGCGGCGGTCATGTCCGTGCTGCTCATCGCGTTCGCCGTGCAGGTGCTCGCCTTCGTGCCGGAGCGGGTGGCGAAGCTCAACTGGGTCGTGGGGATCGGGCTGGGCGTCGTCGTGGGCCTGTACCCGCCCGCCCACGAGTGGTGGTTCGCCGCCGCGGTGGGCACCGGCGTGGTCGCCCACCTGGCGGGGGACCTCGTGACCACGCGCGGGATCCACCTGCTGTACCCGCTGCGGATGCCCCTGCCCCTGCCGCGCTCCGTGTACAAGAACCGGTCGTTCCTCACCGTGCCGCTGATCGGCAACGCCGGCTCGGCGGCGGAGCTCGCGCTGCTCGCCCCGATCACCCTCTTCGCCCTGACGGGCCTGTGGGGCGCCTTCGCGCTGGCCACCGGGCTGGTGGTCGCCTGAGCGGTCAGTCCGCCAAGCCCTGCGCCGCCAGCTTCTCGGCCTGCTTCGCGCGCTCCTTCTTGAGCAGCTCGAGGGTGCGGATCAGCCGCGGCAGGGTGATGATGGCCAGCCCGCCGACCATGTTCAGCGGAATGACCCACAGGAACCACAGGAACCAGTCCGTGTAGGAGATCGCCGCGCCCAGGTGCATGGCGCCGAAGACGACGATGGAGTTCAGGGCACCGTGGAGCATGCCCAGGCCCACGACCAGCAGTCCGCTGATCAGGGAGATCAGCGCCGTGACGACGTCGTTGGAGGTGCCCTGGCTCATCCGGGTGCTCAGCGTGATCGTGCTGCCCGCGAGGATCGCCAGCGCCGCCGTCTCCAGCGTGAGGCCGCCCTCCAGGTACTTCACCGAGGTCTCGACCAGGAGCTGCTCGAACTGCGGGAAGGCCGCACCCACCACCCACATGAACAGCCATCCACCGGCGAGGTTGGCCACCAGGGTCACGGTCCACAGGCGGATCAGCTGCAGCCAGGTGCCGTGCCTGGCGACCACCGCGTTGATGGGGATCAGGAAGTCCTCGGTGAACAGCTCGGAGTGCGCCAGCCGCAGCGCGAACAGCCCGATCCCGAACGCCATGCCGGCCAGGAGGTCCGATCCCGTCGCCTCCTTGACCGCGAGCATCGCCATGATGCCCAGGCCCACGTCGATGCCGCCGAACAGGCCGGTGATCACGAGCGCCCGCCAGGTCCGGTTGAGCCGGTCCGCGCCCTCCGCCACGGTGTTCTCGAACTCCTCGACGAGCTCGTCCTCCACCGGTTCGTCGCTGCGGCCCAGCTCCTTGCGCTTGTCCTCGGTCTGCTGGTGATCGGGCTGCATGTGCACTCCCCTGCTCGGCGGCGGCGCCCCCTCGTGGAGGACGGGTCCAGCCTAGCGACCGGGGCTCGCGGCACGATTGGCCAACCGGGGGAAGTGTGGGTAGGATTGTCGTCGTTGCTCACGGCGGTCCGCCGCCGGGGTCGACGAGCGCGAGTGGCGGAATAGGCAGACGCGCACGGTTCAGGTCCGTGTGCCCGAAAGGGCGTGGGGGTTCAACTCCCCCCTCGCGCACCGCAGGTCCACGACAGAGCTCACCGGCTCTGTCCGTGGCAGGAGGTAACGGCGAAGGCCGGTTGCCCGGGATGTCCCGGACGACCGGCCTTCGGCGTACCCGGCCCACCGCCCCCGCACGGCGCTCCCCCGGGCGACGGACCGCCCTCGTCCGGGCACGGCGGACCGGTCGCCAGCTCCGGGAGCAGCCGCCCTGTCACACACCGCACCGGGCCGTCATGTTGCCGCGGGTCTCCGGACCTCCCCCGGGTGTCGGCGGCACCGCACGGGCGGCGCCTCGTGCGCGCCGGCCCGAGCAGGGCGATGACCGGGGCCGAAGGGCCTCTCTCCGCCGAAAAAACCGCTGTGACCAGCGCAAACGCCGGATACTTACCGGTCGGGAACAGATGCCGGTCACGAGGTCGTGCAGCAGCGCGTCCCGCGGCGGCTCGGACGCCACCGGGGACCGGGAAATCCCGGACGCGAGGCGCTTCACGATTGTTTGCCCTGGTGAAGTCCTTGATCCTCGCGCGAGGGCCCTCTTACGGTGATGGCACCCGGTTCCCGGGGATGATCTGTGTCACAGGTCAGCAACCACCCTTTCTCGCACGCATGACGGTGTATTTGTCATGCCCTTTTTCGGGGGACATTCATGGACGATCTGCGTAAGACCCTTGCCGGCGCGGCCATTGCGGCCGCTCTCCTCGGCGGCTCGCTCGCCACGCCCGCCGTCGCCGGTGACGACCCGCACGACGGGTCCACGGGCGATCACGAGAACCACCACGGCGATCACCACGGGTACGACGACAAGGACGAGAAGGACGAGAACGGCAAGGACGAGAACGGCAAGGACGACAAGGACGAGAACGAGAAGTCCGAGAACGAGAAGTCCGAGAACGAGAAGTCCGAGAACGAGAAGTCCGAGGACGAGAAGTCCGAGGACGAGAAGTACATCCACGAGTACGAGTGGAAGCACGACGGCAAGGACTGGTACCACGACGCCGACGACGACGGCGAGAAGGGCGACGACGAGAAGTACGACCACGAGCACAACTGGAAGCACGACGGCACGGACTGGTACCACGACGCCGATGACAACGGCGAGAAGAAGCACGACGAGGAGGAGGACGAGAAGTACGCCCACGAGTACGAGTGGAAGCACGACGGCACGGACTGGTACCACGACGCCGACGACGACGGCGAGAAGGGCGACGACGAGAAGTACGTCCACGAGCACAACTGGAAGCACGACGGCACGGACTGGTACCACGACGCCGATGACGACGGCGAGAAGAAGGACGACGACAAGAAGGACGACAAGGACGACGAGGAGAAGGACGGCGGGAAGAAGCACGACGGCAAGGACGACGAGCACGCGTCCCACCACAGGAACTGAGCCGGTCGGCACGGGGCGGCGCCGCAGCGGTCCCGAGCACGCAGGAGCACCCCGTCCGTTCGGTGGACGGGGTG
Organism: Kocuria sp. KH4; assembly: GCF_053711175.1. Taxonomy (NCBI): domain Bacteria; kingdom Bacillati; phylum Actinomycetota; class Actinomycetes; order Micrococcales; family Micrococcaceae; genus Kocuria; species Kocuria sp. KH4. The sequence goes on along the minus strand of NZ_JBSJYX010000022.1, from coordinate 49,603 downwards.
CTCCTGCGTGCTCGGCCCCGCCCTCCGACGGCGCCCGGTGCGAGCGGGGAAGGCCGCGCGTCGCCGCCCGTCGGCGGGCCCGGAGCCCCGCGGCGACGGGCCGGGCCGCTGCGGGCCGGCCCGTTTCTTGATCGAATCTCCATGTCTCCTCGACCCGACCGCCACCCGGGCGCCCCATGCTGGGGACAGCACCGGGGGAAGCCCCGGGCGAGGTCGCAGGACCCGGGGACCGTTGCCGGGCGCCTGCTGCCGCTTCCTCCCGGGCCCGGTCGCCGCCCGGGTCCGGGCACCACCAGGAGGGGTCGGCATGGGCCACCGCGGGGACTCCACCGTCCGTCCGCAGGACGGCGACGGCGTCGGCCGCGCCGGGCGAGGGGCCGGCACGCCGCGCCTGGCCGGCGTGGACGCGGCCCGCGGCCTGGCGCTGATCGGGCTGATCGCCGTGCACGTCCTGCCGGAGGAGAACGACGACACCGGTGATCCGACGTGGAGCTACCTGCTGTTCGCCGGGGACTCGGCCGCGCTGTTCGCGCTGCTGGCCGGGGTGGGCCTGGCACTGTCCACGGGCCGGAGCAGGCCCCACCGGGGCAGGCAGCTGGTGGCCGATCGGATCGGGCTGGCGGTGCGGGCGGTGCTGATCGCCGGCGTGGGCCTGCTGATCGGCTACATCATGCCCGAGGACGCCCCGGCCAACGGGATCCTGCTGTACTACGGCATGTTCTTCCTGCTGGCCATCCCGTTCCTGTCCCTGGGCCCACGGTCCCTGTTCGCCGCCGCCGGCGTGTGCGGGGTGACCGCCCCGCTGCTGATCCTCGGCCTGCAGGACTCGCTGCCGGAGTACTCCTCAGACAATCCCACCTTTCAGCACCTGCTGAGCGAGCCGGCGGCGGTGCTGGCGCAGCTGCTGCTCTCGGGCGCCTATCCGGCGCTGGCGTACATGACGTACATCCTGGCCGGCATGGGCATCGGGCGGCTGGACCTGCGGGCGACGACGTGGCAGGTCCGCCTGGTCGCGATCGGCCCGGGTCTGGCGATGGCGGCCCAGTTCACCTCCTGGATCCTGCTGTACGCGGCCGGCGGGTTCCAGCGCCTCGTCGGGTCCTCGCCCGGCCTGGACGAGGAGACGCTCATGCAGGCGCTGATCTGGGAGCCCGACGTCGACAGGCTGAACTCGCCCTGGTGGCTGGCGGTGACCACCCCGCACATGAACACTCCGCTGTCCATCGCCTGGAGCCTCGGGGTCGGCATGACGGTCCTGGGCCTGTTCCTCCTGGCCGCGGACCGGATCGCGGCGTGGCTGCGGCCGCTGGCGGCGATGGGGGCGATGACGCTGACCCTGTACTCGGCCCACCTGGTGGCGCTGTCCGTCGAGCTCCACGAGGACGCGCCCTACCAGTGGTTCCTCGTGCACGTGGTGGTGGCCGCGCTGGTCGCCCTCGCGTGGCAGCGCCTGGTGGGTCAGGGCCCGCTGGAGAAGGTCGTGGGCACGGCGGTGAGGGCCGCCCGGCGGGCGGTGCTGCGCGGCGCCCCCGCCCACCGGAGCTGAGGCCCGTCCCGCCCGGTGGGCGGGGCCCGTCGCCCGCCCTCCGGCCCCGCGTGCGCGCGGCGCTCAGCCGCCGGAGCGGCGGGGCAGGAGCAGGCGGAAGCTGGCCCCCCGGCCGGGCCCGGGGCTGGCGGCCTCCAGGGTCCCGCCGTGGGCCTCCACGAGGGCCTTGCTGATGGCCAGTCCCAGCCCCGACCCGCTGCGGTCACGGTCGTGCTCGCGTCCCGGGGCGGCGCGGTAGAAGCGCTGGAAGACGTGCGGCAGGTGTTCCTGTGCGATGCCCTCCCCGTCGTCGGAGACGGTGATGCTCAGGGCCTGGTCGGTCTGCTCCGTGTGCACGTGGACGTGCCCGCCGGGCCCGGTGTGGCGCAGGGCGTTCTCGAGCAGGTTGGCGAGCACCTGCCCGAGCCGCTCCGGGTCCAGGAGCACCGGGCCGGTGCCCGGTCCGGCGCTGGAGGTCGTCACGGTCACGTCCTTGGCGGTGGCGGCCGGGTGGACGCCGGCCACGGCCTGGACCACCAGGTGCTGCGGGTCCACCGGGGACGGGTGCAGGCGGGTCGTGCCCTCCTCGGCCACGGTCAGGTCCCGGATGTCACGGGCCAGGCGCTCCAGGCGGGCGATCTGGGCGGCCAGGATCGCCTGGGTGCGCTCGTCGAGGTCCACGACCCCGTCCTCGACGCCCTCCAGGTGGCCCTTGAGACTGGCCAGCGGAGTGCGCATCTCGTGGGCGAGGTCGGCCAGCATCTGCCGGCGGGTGGTGTCGATGCCCTGGAGCCGGGCGGCCATGTCGTTGAAGGACACGGCCAGGACGTCGAACTCCTTGCCCAGTCCGGTCGTGGGGACCTGCACGCCGTAGTGGCCGTCGGCGACCTGCCGGGCCGCGGAGGTGAAGGCGCGCAGGGAGCGGCCGACGGTGCGGTGGAGGTAGAAGCTGAGCAGCCCGGCGATGTAGAGGGCGGGGATCCCCCCGGTGACCATCGCGGTGAGCCCGACCTCCCGGAAGGCGTCCTGCAGGTGGACCAGCCCGGTGGCCTCATCGGCGTGCCCGGCCAGGAGCAGCTCCCGGTAGAACATGGCGGGGCCGATCAGAGCGGCGGTGATGATCACCGTGATCAGCCCCGCGGCCAGCACCGCGGTCTGGGCCAGCATCAGCCGCGCGGTCAGGCCGCCCCAGTGCCGCGGCACCCCGGCCGCGTCCGGCTGCACCCCCGTGGCGGGTGCTGCCGCGCTCATCGTCCGCCGCCCATCCGGTAGCCGATCCCGCGCACCGTGTGGATGAAGCGGGGCGCGGTGGCCTCGTCGCGCAGCTTCTTGCGGATCCGTCCGATGTGCACGTCCACCAGGTGCTCGTCCCCGGTCCAGTGGGTGTCCCAGACCAGCTCGACCAGCTGACGGCGGCTGAGCACGGTCTGCGGGTGGGCGGCCAGGGCGGCCAGCAGGTCGAACTCGGTGCGGGTCAGCGCCACCGGCCGCCCGTCCAGGTGCACCTCGCGCGCCGTGTGGTCGACGACCAGGCTCCCGATGGTGTGCGGGCCCGGTGCGCCCCCCGCCGCCCCGGCGCCGCGCCCGGGGACGGGGTCGGAGGGGGCCTGGTGGATCCGCCGCATCATCACCTGCACGCGGGCCACCAGCTCGCGGGGACTGAACGGTTTGGTCATGTAGTCGTCGGCCCCCACCGACAGGCCCACGAGCTTGTCCACCTCGTCGTCGCGGGCGGTGAGCATGAGGATGTAGCAGTTCGAGAAGGTGCGCACCTGCCGGCACACCTCGACCCCGTCCATCCCGGGCAGGCCGAGGTCCAGCACCACGACCTGCGGGCCCTGCTCGCGCACGGCCTCCAGGGCCTCGGTGCCGATGTGACGGACCGTGACCTCGAACCCGGCCTTGACCAGGTAGCCCCGGATCAGGTGCGCCAGGTCCGCCTCGTCGTCGACGACCAGGACCCGCCCCGCCGGCGTCGTGGGCATGGACTTCTCCTTCGCCGCAACTGCACGGGTGCTCCGGGCGGCGAGATCGCCGGGCGGGCCCGGACCGGTCCGTCCTCGGTCGTCGCCGGCGCCCCGTGCCTCCCATCCTCCCGTGGAACGGCGGCGTCCACCAGACCCACCGCGGGACGGCACGCAGGAGGAGCGGGACACCCCGGGGGGGCGTCCCGCTCCGTTCCGTGGGCGCCCGGGGGCGCGGGCGGGGCCGGGCGGGCTCAGCCGACCGGGATCACCCCGGCGTAGTCGGTCTGGTAGCCGGTGACCGGGGCGTGCGGAATCTCGTCCCAGCGCTCCGGGTCCTCCTGCTGCACCTCGCCGGTGGCCAGGCCGAGCAGCAGCTCCTGGAGGGCGAGCACGTTCTGCCGCACGCTCTTGCCGCGGGCCTTCTGGCCGAGGCTGCCGTCCGAGGTGTTGCCCGAGGTCTCGAAGAACACCACCGGGTGGGAGTGCCCCTCGGGGTTGAGCCCCCCGTGGTCCAGGCCGAGCATCATGGCCGAGACGACACCGCCCCTGATGTCGATCTCCTGGCTGCCGCCCACCTGGTAGCGGTCGATGTTGATGGAGCCGTACTTCGAGAGCTCGTCGTAGACGTGCACGTTCATCTGCCGGGTGAGCCGGTCGTAGGCCCCGCCCTCGAGCCCCGGCAGGGTCGGCCCGCCGGGGGCCAGGGAGATGCCCAGGGACAGCGTGACGTCGTCGCCGGTGCCGTGCTGCGTCTTGAGGCCCTGGTGGTGGATGTCCACGCCCCAGGCCGGGTCGACGGTCGTCCAGTACTCGTAGAAGGCGCGGGACTCGTCGGCCGCGAAGCCCTCGGCCGTCCAGTCGCGGTTGAGGTCGATGCGCTGCGGCGTCGCGCCCTCCGGCGCGCCGGAGACCCGGTCCCACAGGACGGTGTGCCGGATGTTCGCCTCGGCGCCGTCCGGGTTGTACATGGGGATGACGTGGAAGGTGAACTTCTCGCGCAGCAGCTCGTACTCGGCCGAGCCGTTGGTGCCGAGGTCCTTGAGCAGGGTCAGCAGGGCGTCGGTGCCGTAGGGCTCGTTGCCGTGGATGCGGCCCTGGAGCCACACGTGCTCCTCGCCGGAGCCCACGGTCGCGACCCACAGGTCCCGGCCCTGCTCCGAGGTGCTCACCGCCGTCCCGGCCTCCGCGAGGGTGAAGGCGTCCACGCCGTAGCGGCTGGTGCGCTCGAGCTTCTGCAGCTCCCGCACCACGTCGTCGGGGGTCAGGATGCTCGAGGTGCTGGTCCGGCCCTCCGTGGAGGGGAAGTTCGCGTCCGCGGCGGCGGGCGCGGCCGCGCCGAGGGGCAGGGCGACGGCGAGCGCGAGCGCCGCCGCGGCCCGGCGCCGACGGCGCGGGCCGTCCGAGGGGCGGGGGGTCGCGGGGTCGTGGTGCTGAGGGATCACGTGCTGGTCCTCCGGGAGTGAGCGGGCTGCCGGTGCGTTCCGGGGGTGGTCGGCGCCGGCACGGGGTGCTGGTGATGCTAATCACGATCGCACACACCCGTCACCGTCCCGGGCACAACCGCAGAAGTACTGCTCCGTAGCGCCGTCCCCGCCGGCGGATCGTCCACGGCCTCCGCCCGCCCGGCTCTCGACCTCCGCGCGGCGAGCCCAGAATTTGCACACCGTGCAACGTTGCACTTAGTGTAAGGACGTGCTGCACTCCGACGACCGCCGGCGCCAGGTCAAGTCCGCCAACCGCCGTGCCATCCTGGACGCCGCCGCAGCCCTCGCCGAGGAGCGCGGCCTCGGCCGCTTTCCCGTCGAGGACCTCGCCGAGCGCGCCGGCGTCTCCCGGCGGACGATCTTCAACCACTTCGCCTCGGTCGACGACGCCGTCTACGCCCGGTGCAGCGAGCTGCTGGGCGTGATCGTCGACGACTTCGTCGCGCTCGCCGACGCCACCCCGCCGCCCGCCGCTCCCAGCGCGGGTGCGGTCTTCGAGCAGCTGGCGGACGTCATCGAGCGGACCGACCTCGTCCGGCCCCTCTCGCGCATCGCCCGGCTCGTGGGCACCGGCGAGAACCACCCGGCCACCATCATGTGGGGCCACGAGGTCCTGCAGAACGTCACGGAGCGGCTGACCGACGAGGTGGCCCGGCGCAACCCGCACGCCGACCCCTTCACCGTGGCGCTGCTGGCCAGCTCCCTGATCAACGCCATGGAGGTGGCCTTCGCCCACTGGGCGGCGGAGACCGGCGCGGTCGACACGCCCCGCAGCCGGCTCGTCTGGCAGCGCCTCCTGCGCACCGCGGTGGAGCACCTGCGGCACGGCTTCGCCGGCTGAGCCGCCGCAACGTCCCCCCGCACACGTCCCCCGCCCGTTCCGCCCCTCCCCGGCCCCGTCCCGGGACGACCGACAGAGAAGAGCCATGGCCCAATTCCTGTACCGACTCGGGCGCTTCGCCGCCCGCCGCGCCTGGACCGTGATCGCGGCCTGGGCGGCCGTGCTCGTCATCGCCGGCAGCGCCTTCGCCGTGGCCGGCGGCCAGCTGACCACCGCGATCACGATCCCCGGCACCGAGACCCAGCGGCTGTCCGACCGTCTCCAGGACGAGCTGCCCGACGCCGGGCACGGCACCGGGCGCATCGTGTTCCGCACGGAGTCCGGCGAGCCCTTCACCGCCGGGCAGCGGGAGGGGATCAGCGCGGCCCTGACGGCCGCCGGCGACTCGCCCGGGGTCGACGGCGTGCTCGACCCGTTCGCCGCCCAGGCGGAGCGCGAGGACCAGCAGCAGCAGCTCGCCGACGGCCGCGAGCAGCTGGCCGACGGGCGGGACCGGCTCGAGCAGGGACGCGCGCAGCTCGACGACGCCGAGGCCGCCCTCGACGAGAACCAGGAGAAGCTCGACGCCGCCCGCGAGCAGGCCGAGCGGGCCGACGCCCCGGCCCGGGTGCTCGACGGGTTCGACACGCGCCAGGAGACCCTCGACGACGGGCGCGCCGAGCTGGAGCGCAACCGGGCCGAGCTCGAGGCCGGCGCCGCGGAGCTCGAGGACCGCGCCCCGGAGCTGGAGCGCGGCGAGCGGCTGCTGGCCCTGGCCGAGGACACCCGCACCGTCTCCGAGGACGGGACCGCGGCGATGGCCGTGGTGACCTTCACGGCCCAGCAGCAGGCGGTGACGGCCGAGGACAAGGAGGCGCTGCAGGCGGCGGTGGACCGGTCGCCGGTCGACGGCGTCCAGGTCGAGTACTCGAGCGAGATCGCCCAGGACATCTCCCAGCTCTTCGGCCCCGCCGAGGTGGTCGGCGTCCTGATCGCGGCCGTGGTGCTGCTGGTGATGCTCGGCACCCTGGTCGCGGCCGGTCTGCCCATCCTCACGGCCCTCACCGGCGTGGGCATCGGCGCCCTGGCGACCCTGTCCTTCTCCGGGGTCGTGCAGATGACCTCGGTGACCCCCATGCTCGGGCTCATGCTGGGGCTGGCCGTGGGCATCGACTACTCGCTGTTCATCCTCAACCGGCACCGCCAGCAGCTGCTGCGGGGCGTGGGGCTGCACGAGTCGATCGGCCTGGCCACCGGCACCTCGGGCAACGCGGTGGTCTTCGCCGGGCTCACCGTGATCATCGCCCTGGCCGCCCTGAACGTCACCGGCATCGGCTTCCTGGGCATGATGGGCACCGCCGCGGCGGTGTGCGTGGCCGTGGCCGTGCTGATCGCCGTGACCCTCACTCCCGCGCTGCTGTCGCTGGCCGGGCACCGGCTGCTCTCCTCCGGGGCCCGGGAGCGGGCCGCCCGCACCCCGGCGCACCGGGGCGAGCGGCGCGAGGGCGTGGCCACCCGCCGCCCGGTGCTGACGCTGCTGGCGGGGGTGAGCACCCTCGTGCTGATCGCCCTCCCCGCGGCCTCGATGCGGCTGGGCCTGCCGGACGCCTCCTCGGAGCCGGCCGACTCCACCCAGTACCGGGCCTACCGGGTCATCGACGAGAAGTTCGGCGCCGGCGCCAACGGACCGGTGCTGGTGGTCGCGGACCTGCCCGAGGGCACCGACGCGGCCGAGGCCGCGGACCTGCAGGTGGCCGTGGGCGAGGCGCTCATGGAGCGGGAGAACGTCGTCTCGGTCGTCCCGGCCGGGCTCTCCGAGGACCGGCGCACCGCGGTCCTGCAGGTCACCCCCACCGACGGCCCGGCCGCCGAGTCCACCGAGAACCTCGTGGACGACCTCCGCGCCTTCTCCCCGGCGCTGGAGGAGGAGCACGGGGTCGGCATCGGCGTCACGGGGCTGACCGGCGGCAACATCGACGTCTCGCAGAAGCTCGCCGCCGCGCTGCCGGTGTACCTGGCGGTGGTGCTGGGGCTGTCCCTGCTGCTCATGGTGCTGGTGTTCCGCTCGATCCTCGTCCCGGTGATCGCCACCGCCGGGTTCATGCTCTCGCTCTTCGCGGCCTTCGGCGCCGTGGTGGCCATCTACCAGTGGGGCTGGCTGGGCGCCGTCTTCGGCGTCCACGACCCGGGCCCGGTGCTCAGCTTCCTGCCCACGCTGCTCGTGGGCGTGCTGTTCGGGCTGGCCATGGACTACCAGCTCTTCCTCGTCTCGGGGATGCGGGAGGCCTACGTCCACGGACGCTCCGCCCGCGCCGCCGTGCGGGAGGGCCTCGACGCCGGCCGGGCCGTGGTCACGGCCGCGGCGATCATCATGATCTCGGTGTTCACCGGCTTCGTCTTCTCCCACATGGCCATGGTCCGCCCCCTCGGCTTCGGCCTGGCCTTCGGGGTGCTCGTCGACGCCTTCGTGGTGCGGATGACGCTGATCCCCGCGGCGATGCACCTGCTCGGGGACCGGGCGTGGTGGCTCCCGCGCTGGCTGGACCGGGTGCTGCCCGACGTCGACGTCGAGGGCCAGTCCCTGGAGCGCGACCACGGCACCGCCGCGCCGGAGCCCGCCCCGGCGGCCACGGACGCCGAGGAGGCGCGGGAGCCCATCGCCGTGCGGTGACGTGCGGCACACCCGGCGCGGAGGGAACGGCCCGGTCGTCGTCCTCCGCGCCGGAGTCATAGACTGGGCCATTGTGAAAGCACTTCTGCTGGAGAACGTCCACCCCGAGGCCGAACGCATCCTCAACGAGAAGGGCATCGAGGTCGAGACCCGCAAGGGCGCCCTCGACACCGAAGAGCTCATCGACGCCCTCGACGGCGTCGAGCTGCTCGGCATCCGGTCGAAGACCCAGGTGACCCGGGAGGTGTTCGACGCCCACCCGGAGCTGCTGTCCGTGGGCGCGTTCTGCATCGGCACCAACCAGATCGACCTCACGGCCGCCACCGAGCACGCCGTGACGTGCTTCAACGCCCCGTACTCCAACACCCGCTCGGTGGTGGAGCTCGCGATCGCCGAGATCATCTCGATGGCCCGGCACCTGACCGACAAGAACCGGGCGATGCACGAGGGCGTGTGGGACAAGTCCGCCACGGGCGCCCACGAGGTCCGCGGCCGCACCCTGGGCATCGTGGGCTACGGCAACATCGGCTCCCAGCTCTCCGTGCTCGCCGAGACGCTCGGCATGCACGTGTACTACTACGACATCGTGGACCGCCTCCCGCTGGGCAACGCCCAGCGCTGCGACACCCTCGAGGAGCTGCTGGAGCGGGTCGAGACCGTGTCGCTGCACGTGGACGGGCGGGCCGGCAACGACAGCCTGTTCGGCCGCGAGCAGTTCGAGCGGATGCGGCCCCGCTCCCTGTTCCTCAACCTGTGCCGCGGCATGGTGGTGGACTACAACGCCCTGCGTGACGCCCTCGTCAGCGGGCACATCGCCGGCGCCTCCGTGGACGTCTTCCCGAACGAGCCCAAGTCCGCCGGGGACCCGTTCAGCTCGGTGCTGCAGGGCCTGCCCAACGTGATCCTCACCCCGCACATCGGCGGCTCCACGCAGGAGGCGCAGGTGGACATCGGGCGGTTCGTGGCGGGCAAGCTCTCGTCCTTCGTGACCTCCGGCTCCACGACCCTGTCGGTGAACATGCCCCAGGTCCAGCTCAACAGCGCCGTCAACGGCACCCGCATGCTCCACCTGCACCGCAACGTGCCGGGCGTGCTCGCGACCGTCAACAGCGTCCTGGGCAGCCACGGGATCAACATCGACCGCCAGCAGCTGTCCACCCGCGGGGACACCGGCTACCTCGTCACCGACGCCGCCAACGGCGTGACCCGCGAGGTGATCGAGCAGATCCTGGCCCTGCCGGAGACGATCCGCCTCAGCACCATCAACTGAAGGACTCCTCCGCGCACCGCGCCGGTCGCGTGACGGGGGCGGGTGGCACAATGACCGCATGAGCGGCGTCCGGGAGCAGCCCGCCGGCCACGGCGGGAGCACCTGCGGGGCGGCCGTGCCCGCCCCCGCTGCCGCGGGGACGGCACCGGGCCCCGCGGACGGCGCCCGCCCGGGCGAGGACCCCGGGCCGGTCCCGATACGCCCGGTCGCCCAGCACCCCCGTCACCGGGCCGGCGCCGCCGCACTCTCCGCCCGGCGGCGCGACGACCCCCGCACCGGCGGCACGACGACGGGGGCGACCGTCCGGGCCGTGGCGACGGCCGGGCGCCCCCGCAGGCACGACGGCGCCCCCCGGCGGCGGTCCGGCCGCGTCCCCGGCGCCGACGAGCCGCCGGGCGACGCCGTGAAGGCCGGGACGGCGCGCCGCGGTGTGGACGCCCGGGCGCACGAGCCGACCGCCGGACCGTTCCGGCCGCTCCCCCCGGAGGTGCGCGATGGCTGATCCCGGCACCGCCCGGTGCGGGTCCTGCGCCCGGGACACCGGGATGTCGCCCCCCGGTCACCGCACGTTTCCCCCCGGTCCGGCCGTGAGCGGCCCGCCCGGCCCATTCTGGATCGACGACGCCCCCGACCGCCCCGACCCTGGAGCAGTGATGTCAGCAGAGCCCGTCCTCCTCGACCGCCGCACGACCCCGGGGGCGCTGGACCCCGCCGTGCCGCTCATCGGCCCGGCCACGGGCCGTGCGCTGCACGTGATGAGCTACAACATCCGCTTCCACCACGAGCGCACCCGGCCCGGGGACCCCGACCACTGGCCCGACCGCGCGCCCCGGCTGGCGCGGCTGCTGCGGCTGGAGCAGCCGACCCTGCTCGGCGTGCAGGAGGCCCTGTACCACCAGCTGCCGGTGGTGGCGGGGGCCCTGCCCGCCGGCTACGGGATGCTCGGCTACGGCCGCGCCGGCGGGAGCAAGGGCGAGTTCTCGGCGATCTTCTACGACGCCCGCCGCCTGGAGGCCCTCGAGTGGGACCAGTTCTGGCTCTCCGACACCCCCGAGCTGATCGGCTCCACCAGCTGGGGCAACGACGTCCCCCGCATCGTGACCTGGGGCCGGTTCCTGGACCGCGGCACCGGCTGCGAGCTCGTGCTCGTCAACACCCACTTCGACCACGACTCGCAGACCGCCCGCGAGCGCAGCGCGGACGCCGTGGTGCAGCTCGTGCACAGCTTCCCCGCCCGCACCCCCGTCCTGGTCACCGGGGACTTCAACGCCGACGCGGACGGCTCCGGGCCCTACGCCACGCTCGTGGGCTCCGGGGTGCTGGACGACACCTGGACCACGGCCGAGCAGCGGCTCACCCCGGCGTGGGGCACGTTCCCGGACTACGGGGAGGCCGTGTGCGACGACGAGCGCATCGACTGGGTGCTGGCCTCCCCCGGCATCCGGGTGCAGCGCAGCGCGATCAACCCCGCCCGGTTCGCCGGGGGACACCCCAGCGACCACGCCCCGGTGCAGGTGCTCGTCTCCGTCCGGCCGGACTGAGCGCTACGGGCCCGCGGTGAGCTCCCGCCACGGGCGGGCGCCGTCGGCCGCCGCGCCCATGGACTCCACGGTGCTCGCCGTGCGGGCCAGGGACGCGGCGTCCTCCTCCGGGGAGCGGCACCCCCGCGCGGCGGGCAGGGCGCACCACCGGACCGGGTCGACGGTGAGGATGTGCGGGATCCACACCGGGTCCCCGGCCACCCACCGCCCGTCCTCGCGGGTGAAGCTCATGCGCACCGTCAGGCCCTCGTTGTTGACCGGCACGCGGGTGGCGTGCTCGGAGAGGCTGTTGCCCAGGCCGTGGGCGATCCAGGTGTCCCCGTGCTGCTCGAGGGGCAGCACCGAGTGCGTGTGGTGGCCGTAGACGAAGTCGAACGCGCCGCTGTCGGCCAGCGCGTGCGTGACCTCGAGCTGCTGGGGGTCGGGGGCGGAGGAGTACTCCTGCCCGGCGTGCACGGCCGCCAGCACGATCTCGGCGCCCGCCGCCCGGGCCCGGCGGGCCTTGTCCACCATGGCCGGCACGTCCAGCAGGTCCACCCGCCACGGGGCGTCCGGGACGTTGCCGTTGAGGCCGTAGGTGCCCGCCACCAGCCCGACGCGCACCCCGCCGGCGTCCAGGACCAGGGGTTCGGCGGCCTCCGCCGCCGTCCGGTACGAGCCGGTCGAGGCGATCCCCGCCTCGTCCAGGACGCCGAGGGTGCGCTCCAGTCCCTGTTCGCCGGCGTCCAGGGCGTGGTTCGTGGCGGTGGTGCACGCGTCGTAGCCGATCCCCGCGAGGGCGGGCACGATCTGCGGCGGCACCTCGAAGGAGGGGTAGCCGGAGTACGGCCCCCCGGCCGGGGCGAGCGGGGTCTCCATGTCGCAGATCGCCAGGTCGGCGTCCTGGGTGAACGGGCGCAGGCCCTCCACGAGCGGGCCGAAGTCGAGCTCCCCGCCGCCGTCGGCCTCCGCCTGCTCCCACAGCCCCGGGTGCAGCAGGACGTCCCCGGTGACCACGATCCGGACCTCGTCCGGCGCCGCGGCCCCGGACGGGTCCGCCGCGGGGGTCCCCCCGGCGCCGTCCCCCGCCGGGTCGCCCGCGGTGCTGCCCGGGGCGGTGTCCGCGGTGCTGCCCGGGGCGGCGCCCGGGTCGCCGGGAGCGGAGCAGCCGGCGAGGCCCGGTCCGGCGCCGAGCAGCGCGGCGAGCAGCGCCGCGGCGAGAGCACGGCGCCCCGGCCGGTGGAGGAGTCCAGGGGTCATGGACCGAGGGTAGGCCACCGGCGGCCGGGGCACCTCCCGCCGGCGGGCCCCGCCGGTCAGGACAGCACCGTGGACCAGAGCTTCTCGTCCTCGGGGCGGTGCGGCACCTCGGTGCTGGGCACCAGCTCGGCGGGCGCCGCGTGGGCCCGGTCCTTGAGGGCCAGCATCTCCACCAGGTCCTCCAGGGGGGTGGCCGAGTTGTCCGCCCGGAGGTCGACGTCGAGCAGCACCGGGTACTGGAACCCCGCGAGGGTGTCCGCCACCACGACCGCGGCGCTCTGCTGGCCGCGGCTGTCCCCGCCCGCGTCCTGGCCCGCGCGCAGGCAGGCCACGAGCGCGCGGGCCAGGTCCATGCTGCTCAGCCCGGGCACGGCCAGGGCCCCGTCGACCGAGGCGCGCATGGCCTCGACGACCTCCGGGCCGGCCAGGAAGTTGCCCACGACCACGAAGTCGGCCCCGGCCACCCCGCCGGCCCAGGGCGTGCACAGGCTCCCGGTCAGGTGCGCGCCGGGGCCCTCCACGGGCAGCGCCGCGACCTGGCGCAGCGCCAGGTCCGGGTCGGCGTCGGCGAGACCCGCGATCGCCTCCTCGGCCGTGCCGCCGTGGTGTAGGGTCCGCAGCATCTCGTAGCGCAGCCGCCGGTTGGTCCACGCCTGGGAGGCGACCACGCCGGCGGTGGGCACGAGGGCGGGCACGGCATTGCCCACGGCGAGCGAGCAGCTCGCCGTGGCGGCGCCGAGGAGACGGGAGTCCGCGCTCCTGGCGATCACGGTGTAGGTCACGAGCACCTCCTGGCCGTCGGGACGGCCGTCTTCGTCGATCCGGGTCGTGGTGCCGCCGTCCCGGGAGGACCGGGCGCGCCCGGCGCGCCCGGGACGGCGGGAGTGGTCGGGGGCCGTCCCGTCTGCATAGGCTGGGCGGACACCGACGACCTGGTGTGCACCGGCAGGGCGGCCGGATCCGGCCTGCGGGAGCCCACGGGGCGGACGGCTCATTCCTACCACCGGGAGGCGGCCCATGGCACGCGGAGCACGGATCGTCGGGCTGGCCGCCGCCGCGGGGCTGGCCCTGAGCGCCTGTTCGGTGGGCGAGGGCGTGGACCTCGCGGGGGCCGGCGAGGTGGACACCCACGACTACCTCAGGGTCGCCATCGCCGGGGAGCCCGACCAGCTGGACCCCCACAACACCAGCGCCTACTTCTCCTTCCAGATCCTGGAGAACGTCTACGACACCCTGGTGGAGCCGGACGAGAACCTCGAGATGCAGCCGGCCCTCGCCGAGTCCTGGGAGGTCGGCGAGGACCAGCTGTCCTGGACGTTCCGTCTGCGCGAGGACGTCGTCTTCCACGACGGCTCCCCGTTCACCGCCGAGGACGTCGTCTACTCCTACGACCGGATCATCGACGAGCAGCTGGCCAACGCCTACCGGCTGTCCGCCGTCGAGGACGTCGTGGCGGTCGACGAGCACACCGTGCGCATCGACGTGTCCGAGCCGACGCCCGCCCTGCTCGCCGCGATCGGCGGGTACAAGGGCATGGCCATCGTCGAGCAGCAGAACGTGGAGAGCGGCGACGTCCAGCTCGACCCGGTGGGCACCGGCCCGTTCGAGGTGGTGGGCAACACGGCCGGCACGGCCGTGACCCTGCGGGCCAACGACGACTACTGGGGCGAGGGGCCCCACGTGCCGGGAGTCGTCTACCGGTTCATCTCGGAGGGCAGCACCGCGCTCGCCGATCTCACCGCCGGCGAGGTGCACTGGACCGACTCCATCCCGCCGCAGCGGGTGAACTCCCTGCGGCAGAACCCCGACGTCGAGGTCGCCGGGGTCCCCTCGACGGACTACTGGTACGTCACCATGAACCAGGCCCGCCCGCCCTTCGACTCCCCCGAGGCGCGCCTGGCCGTGGCCCGGGCCATCGACCGGGAGGCCATCGCCCAGGTCACCTGGTACGGCAACGCGACGGTCAATCAGACCGCCGTCCCGGAGACCTCGGTCTGGCACCACGAGTACGCGCCCTTCGAGCAGGACCCGGACCGGGCGCGGGAGCTCGCCGAGAGCTCCGGGCTCACCGGGGAGACCATCGACCTCATGGTCACCAACGAGTACCCGGAGACGGTCACGGCCGCCCAGGTGATCTCCGCGAACCTCTCCGACATCGGGGTGTCCACGAACATCCGGACCCTGGACTTCGCCACCTGGCTCGACGAGCAGGCGCAGGGCAACTTCGACATGCTGCTGCTGCTGGGCTGGCTCGGCAACGTGGACGTGAACGACTACTACTACAACCAGCACCACTCGGAGGGCTCCAACAACGCCCAGGGCTACAGCAGCCCCGAGGTCGACCGGCTGCTGGACGCGGGGCGCACCGAGACCGAGCCGGACGCCCGCAAGGAGCTCTACGACCGGGCGGCGGAGCGAATCGTGGACGACGCCAGCTACGTCTATCTCTACAACCCCGACGTGGTCCAGGCCTGGGCCCCCGAGCTGCAGGGCTACGAGGCCCGCGCGGACCGGGCGATCCGGTTCAAGGACGTCCGGCTCGAGGAGGACACGGAATGAACAGCCCGCTCCTGAGATTCCTCGCCAAGCGCCTGCTGCACACCGCGGTGGTGCTCTTCGGGGTGCTGGTCGTGGTCTTCGCCCTCCTGCAGCTCGTCCCCGGCGACCCGGTGCGGGTGGCCCTGGGCACCCGGTTCACGCAGGAGTCCTACGACGCGCTGCGCGAGGCCTCCGGGCTGGATCGGCCCCTGCCGGTGCAGTTCTTCGCCTACATCGGCAACGCCCTGACGGGAAACCTGGGCGTGAGCTTCCGCAGCGGCGAGCCGGTGACCCTCATCCTGCTGGACCGGCTCCCGGCCACGGTGTCCCTGGCACTGACCGGGATCGCGATCGCCCTGCTCATCGCCTTCCCGCTCGGCACCTGGGCGGCCCTGCGCCGGGGCTCCGCGGCGGACGGCGGGATCCGCGCCGTGAGCCAGTTCGGCGTCTCGATCCCCGACTTCTGGCTGGGACTGCTGCTGATCATCGTCTTCTCGACGATGCTCGGACTCCTGCCGCCCTCCGGTTACGTGCCCTTCGCCGAGGATCCGTGGGGCTGGCTCCAGCGGGTGATCCTGCCGGGCCTGGCCGTGGGGGTGGTCTCCGGGTCGATCATGACCCGCTACGTGCGCTCGGCGGTGCTCGACGTCGTCGGCTCCAACTACGTCCGCACCGCCCGCTCCAAGGGGCTGCCGCGCCGGGCCGTCGTCGGCCGGCACGTGCTGCGCAACGCCCTCGTGCCGATCCTGACCGTGGCGGGCGTGCAGGCCGCGACGATGCTGGGCGGGCTCATCGTGATCGAGGTGGTCTTCGCGTGGCCGGGGCTGGGACGGCTGGTGTTCGACGCCGTCGCGGCCCGCGACTACCCGGTGGTCCAGGGCACGGTGCTGCTGATCGCCCTGCTGTTCCTGCTCGTCAACCTGCTGGTGGACATCCTGTACGCCGTCGTCGACCCGAGGATCCGTGTCTCATGAGCACCCACCGGACGCCCCCGCCCGAGCGCCGCGCCGCGAGCGCCGGGCCCGCCCGCACCGGACCCGTGCCCGGTCCTGCGGAGGTCCCCGAGGAGGCCGGCCGCACCGGCACCGTGCGGATGCTGGTCTCCAACAGGGTCACGGCGGCAGGGCTGGTGATCTTGCTGCTGGTGGTGGTGCTCGCGCTGTTCGGGCGCTGGATCGCGCCCTACGGCGCCAACGACATCGACGTGGTCAACGCCCTGCGCCCGCCCTCGGGCGCGCACCTGTTCGGCACCGACGAACTGGGCCGGGACGTGTTCTCCCGGGTGGTGCTCTCGGCCCGGGTCTCGCTGACCGTGGGGCTCGTGGCCGTGGGCATCGCCCTGGTGGTGGGGGTCGCCGTGGGGCTGGTGGCCGGGTTCTTCGGGGGCTGGCTGGACACGGTGATCATGCGCGGCGCGGACGTGCTCTTCGCGTTCCCCATCCTGCTGCTGGCCATGGCGATCGTGGCCGTGCTCGGGCCCGGGCTGACCACGGCGATGATCGCGATCGGGGTGGTCTACACCCCCATCTTCGCCCGGATCACCCGCGCCTCCACGCTCGCCGTCCGCGAGGAGCTCTACGTCAAGGCCTCGGTGTCCGTGGGGGCGTCCCACGGGCTGATCCTGCGCCGGCACGTGCTGCCGAACATCATGGGTCCGATCACCGTCCAGACCTCCCTCTCGCTGGCCTTCGCGATCCTCTCCGAGGCCGCGCTGTCCTTCCTGGGCCTGGGCGTCCAGCCCCCGGACCCCTCCTGGGGCCGGATGCTCTACGACGCGCAGGCCTTCATCTACGACGCCTGGTGGATGAGCGTCTTCCCGGGCCTGGCGATCTTCCTCACCGTGCTGGCGTTCAACCTCGTGGGCGACGGCATGCGCGACGTCCTGGACCCGCGCCAGCGCACCGCCGACGAGATCCGCAGGAGCGCCTGATGTCCACGACCGAGCACCGACGGACCGCCCCGCCGACGCCCCCCGGAGGGGACGTGCTGCTGGACGTGCGCGACCTCTCCGTGCGCATCGGCCCGGCCGAGATCGTCAACGGCGTGTCCTTCTCCGTCCCCCGAGGGGGCACCCTGGGCATCGTGGGCGAGTCCGGCTCCGGGAAGTCCATGACGGTGCTCGCGGCCACCGGGCTGATCGACTCCCCGCCCGCGCGGGTGAGCGGGCAGTCCCTGCTGGACGGCCAGGACATCGTGGCCATGGACCCCCGGCGGCTGCGCGGCGTGCACGGCAAGCGGGTCGGCTTCGTCTTCCAGGACCCGTCCACGTCGCTCAACCCCGTGCTGACCATCGAGCAGCAGCTCACGGAGGCTCCGCGCTTCCACCTCGGCCTGACCCGCAGGGAGGCCCGCCGCCGCGCCCTCGAGCTGCTCGAGGCGGTCGGCATCCCCGACCCGCAGTCGCGCCTCACCTCCTACCCGCACCAGCTCTCCGGCGGGATGAAGCAGCGTGTGATGATCGCGCTGGCCCTGGCCTGCGACCCCGAGCTGCTCGTGGCGGACGAGCCGACCACCGCCCTCGACGTCACCACCCAGGCCCAGATCCTCGAGCAGGTCAAGCAGCTGCAGGCGTCCCGCGGGATGAGCGTGATCTGGATCAGCCACGACCTCGGGGTGGTCGCCGGGATCGCGGACCGGGTGGCCGTGCTCTACGGCGGGCAGGTCGTGGAGTCCGCGCCGCTCGAGGAGCTCTTCACCGACCCCCGGCACCCCTACACCCGGGGGCTGATGGCCTCCCGGCCGCAGACCGCCGGCCGCAAGGGCGAGCTCGCCGTGATCCCCGGCAGCCCCCCGGACCCCAAGCACCTGCCCCCGGGCTGCCTGTTCTGGGACCGCTGCCCGGTCCGCGGCGACCCCCGCTGCGAGACCGAGCGCCCGCCGGAGACCACGGTGGGCCCGGGCCACACGGTGCGCAGCTTCTACGGCGCGGAGCGCACCGACCGGACAGGAGGAGCCCGATGACCGACGACGAGCGCCCGCTGCTGAGCGTGCGGAACCTGCAGGTCCGCTTCCCCGTCACCACCGACCGCGGCAAGGGCGTGGTGCACGCGGTGGCCGGGATCGACTTCGACATCCACCGGGGCCGCACCGTGTCCCTGGTGGGCGAGTCCGGGTCCGGGAAGTCCACGGTGGCCAACGCCCTGATGCACCTCGTGGAGCCCAGCGCGGGTACCGTGCTGCTCGACGGCCGGGACATCACCTCGGTGCGGGGCAAGGAGCTCAAGGCCCTGCGCCGGCGGATCGCCATGGTGTTCCAGGACCCGTTCGCGTCTCTGGACCCGCGCCAGCACGTCTCCCGCGCCGTCGAGGAGCCGCTCGAGGTGCACGGCCTCGGCGGGGACCGGGCCGGCCGCCGCCGCCGGGTGGCGGAGCTGTTCGAGCTCGTGGGGCTGTCCGGCCGGTTCCTGGACCGGTACCCCCACGAGCTCTCCGGCGGGCAGCGCCAGCGCGTGTCCATCGCCCGGGCCCTGGCGGGCGAGCCGGACCTGATCATCCTCGACGAGGCCACCGCCTCGCTGGACGTCTCGGTGCAGGCCCAGATCATGAACCTGCTCAACCGGCTGCAGGACGAGCTCGGGCTCGCCTATCTGTTCATCGCCCACGACCTCGCCGTGGTGGAGCACATGAGCGACCACGTGCTGGTGATGTACCTGGGGCGGCTGATGGAGGACGGGGACGTGCAGGACGTCTTCGACGCCCCCGCCCACCCGTACACGAAGGCCCTGCTCGCCTCGGCCCCCGCCGCGGACCCCGTGGCGGAGCGGCGACGGCGGACCGCGCCGCTCGAAGGAGACATTCCCTCTCCCCTCTCCCCGCCCTCCGGGTGCGTCTTCCGCACCCGCTGCCCGTGGGCGGCCGACGAGTGCGCCCGCACCGTGCCCGTCCCGGTGCCGCCCCCGCCGCCCCGGAGCGCCGCACCGCGGCTCCGGCACGGCGATCCCGAACACAGTGTCCGGGAGCACGTCGCCGCCTGCATCCGGCTGCCGGAGGTGGAGGCGTCGCCGCGCACGGGCGCCCCGTCCCCGGAGGCCCCGCCCGGCGGTGAGCCGTCGACCGGGGAGCCGTCCACGGCGACCTCGGCGGGTGCGACGCGCACCGCCCCGTGGGACACCGGCGCCCCCCGGCCCTGAGACCCCGGCTCAGCCGGCGGTCTGGCCGCCGTGCTCCAGCTCCGCCAGCACCGGGAAGTGGTCCGAGGCCCAGACCCCGCCCGGGCGCTCGGCCAGGACCCGGGAGCCCAGGACACGGACCGGGCCGCCGTGCAGGATCCAGTCCAGCCGCGGTGTCCTCGCCCCCGGCGGGCGGTAGCGGTGGAAGGTGCCGGGGGCGTCCGGCGGGAGGGTGTCGCGCAGCCCGCCGGCCACGGCGGCGTCCCACGTCCGGGACCGCCCGGCGGGCGCGTTCCAGTCCCCCAGCAGCAGCAGCGGCCCGTCGCACCCGAGGAGCAGGCTGTGCAGGACGGCCAGCTGCCGCAGCCGGGCGCGCTCCGGCCAGGGGTCCAGGTGGGTGGCGACCGCCCGCCAGGCCACCCCGGTGCGCCGGTCCGTGAGGTCCGCGAGGACCGCCGTGCGCGGAAAGACGTCCCCGGCGCCCCGGGAGCCGGGGACCTCCGGGGTGAGGGACAGCCACCGCTGACACCACCGGTCCACCGCGAAACGGGTGGTGTCCACGGCCAGCAGGCAGCGCTCGCCGCGCCCGCCGGCGTCCCGGCCCGTGCCGAGCAGGTCGTGTCCCGGGCCCAGGGCCTCGCGCAGCGGGTGCAGCTGCTCCGGGTGGACCTCCTGGAGGGCGGCCACGTGCGGCCGGTGGGCGCGCAGCACCGCCTGCACCGCCGGCGCCCGGGTGAACCACGCGTCCGGGGCGCCGCGGCGGTACCGCGGCAGGGGGCGGCGGACATTGAAGGTCATCACCGTGAACGCGCCCCGGCCCCGCGGACCACAGGGGTCGGCGGGGCCGGGGCGGCCGGTGGCTGCCACGGTGGCGGCAGGTTCCGCGGCGCGGACGACGGCGCGGACTACTGCGCGGCCGACTCGGCCGCGTCCTGCTCCGTGCGGGCGCCGTCGTGCTGCAGGATACCGCCGCTGTTCTCCAGGTGGGCGCGCATGAACCACTGGAAGAGCTCGAGCTCCTTGACCTGGCCGATGAGCATGTCCTCGGTGACGGGGTCGAGCTCCCCCACCTTCTGGATGGCGTCCCGGTGGTCCTCGACGATGCCGTTGTAGACGAGGTCGAGGGCCGCGAGGTGCTCCACGGCGGTGGCCCGGTGGACCGAGTAGTCGTCCCACGTGCGTGCCTGCACGAGGTCCCCCGGCAGGCCGCTGGGGCCCACGCCCATGGTCGCCATCCGCTCGGCCAGCTCGTCGACGAAGCCGCGCACGAGCTCGATCTGCGGGTCCAGCATCTCGTGGACGGAGATGAAGTTGGGCCCGACCACGTTCCAGTGGGCGTGCTTGAGGGTCAGCTGGAGGTCGTTGAGCGCGTGCAGGCGCTGCTGCAGGGTCTGCGCGACCTCGTGACCGTTCTCCGTGGACAGGCCGGGCACGGTGTAGGGGGCGGTGCTCTGGTTCGTGGTGGCCATGGGATCGTCTCCTGGTTCCGGCCGCCGCCGGGCGGCGGCCTCGATCGACAACGGTGGGCGTCCCGCCGGAGCGGGCCTTCCCGACCCACTATTCCACGGCCCCGGGGAACTGTCAGCACCCTGTCCATTCGCTGAGCGCGATATCGCGCTCCGGCCGCTCCTGCCCCCGGGCCCTTGCCAGGACCCCGGGGCCGCTGGTGGGATGGGGCCATGACGACCCCCGGCAGCCAGCTCCCCGACGACCCGCACCTGGCCGACGACGTCGGCGTGCCCGACACCCCGGCCCGCGACCTCGAGACCGCCCAGGACCCGCTGGGCCAGACCAACGCCGGCCAGCGCGTCCCGAGCGCGGGCAGCGCCGACGACCCGGCCGACCCGGACTTCGGCCCCGGCGCGGACGGTCCCGGGCCCACGGCCGGCGACTGAGCCGCGCCGGCGGGACGCTCCGCGCGCGGCCGCCGCTACCCTGGGGCCATGAGCACCCGAGGCACCAGCACGCGCGGCATCACCGAGGCCACGGGCACCCCGTGGGAGACCTGGGCGGCCCGGCTCGACGCCCACGGCGCCCGCAGGATGAGCCACGGGCGGATCGCCCAGCTCCTGGCGGAGCAGCTCGACGGCGTCGTGGAGAACCCCGGGTGGTGGGCCCAGCAGATCACGGTGGCCTACGAGCAGCACACCGGCGTCCGGCGTCCCGGCCAGGCCGGGGACGGGAGCTGGGCCGTCAGCGCCGGGCGGACCGTGCCCGGCACGCCGGACGAGGTGCTGGCCCGCTGGGACGCCCTCCTGGGCGGGGCCGCGGAGATCGCCGGCGTGGCCCCCGAGGGCCGGCCCAGCACCAGCGCCACCGAGACCTGGCGGTACTGGCGGGTGCGCCTGGTGGACGGCTCCCGGGTCACGGTGCACATCAGGGCCAAGGACCCCGGGCGGTGCACGGCCGGCGTGAACCACTCCGGACTGGCCTCCCCCGAGGACGTCGAGCACCGGCGGGCGTTCTGGAAGCAGCGGCTGCATGAGCTCTGACACCCCTCCGCGCCGACTTGTGGCGCACATCACTTCTCGCCTACGGTGACCCCGGTACCTGAGACGAGGAGTATCGGATGACCCGGCCCTATCCGCACCTGCTGTCCCCCCTGCAGCTGGGCGGCACGACGCTGCCGAACCGGGTGCTCATGGGCTCGATGCACACCGGCCTCGAGGAGCAGCCCGGTGGGTTCGAGCGGCTCGCGGCGTTCTACGCGGAGCGGGTGCGCGGCGGCGTCGGACTCATCGTCACGGGCGGCGTCGGCCCCAATCCCGAGGGCGCCACCCGCGCCGGCGGCGCCCTCCTGCGCACTGCCGAGGAGGTGGCCCGGCACCGCACGGTGACCGGGGCCGTGCACGCCGAGGGCGGGCGGATCGCGCTGCAGATCCTGCACTCCGGCCGCTACGCCCAGGCCCCGGCCGCGGTGGCCCCGAGCCCCCGGCGCGCCCCCATCAGCCCGGTGGTCCCGCACGAGCTCACCGGCGAGGAGATCGAGCGGACCATCGAGGACTTCGCCCGCACCGCGGAGCGGGCGCGGGAGGCCGGCTACGACGGCGTGGAGATCATGGGTTCCGAGGGCTACCTGATCAACGAGTTCGTCGCCGCCGAGACCAACCACCGCACCGACGAGTGGGGCGGGTGCTGGGCGCACCGGATGCGCCTGCCCGTCGAGATCGTCCGCCGCGTCCGCGAGCGCACGGGCCCGGAGTTCCTCCTCGTCTACCGGCTGTCGATGCTGGACCTGGTCCCGGGCGGGTCGACGCTCGAGGAGGTCGTGGAGCTGGCGCGGGCGGTCGAGGCCGCCGGGGCCTCGCTGCTCAACACGGGCATCGGCTGGCACGAGGCGCGGATCCCTACCATCGCCACGGTCGTCCCCCGCGGCGGCTTCTCCTGGGTGACCCGCCGGCTCAAGGGCGAGGTGGGGATCCCGCTGGTCGCGGTGAACCGCATCAACACCCCGGAGACGGCGGAGCGGATCCTGGCCGACGGCGACGCCGACATGGTCTCCCTCGCCCGGCCGCTGCTCGCGGACCCGGAGTTCGTGGCCAAGGCCGCGCAAGGCCGCGCCGAGACCATCAACACCTGCATCGCGTGCAACCAGGCCTGCCTGGACCACACCTTCGCCGGGCGCACCGCCTCCTGCCTGGTCAATCCGCGGGCGGGCCACGAGACGCTGCTGCGCCTGGGGCCCACCCGCCGGGCCGAGCGGATCGGCGTGGTCGGGGCGGGCCCGGCCGGGCTCGCCTTCGCGGTCGGCGCCGCGGAGGCCGGCCACGCCGTGACGCTGTTCGAGGCCGAGGAGCACATCGGCGGGCAGTTCTGCCTGGCCCTGCGCATCCCCGGCAAGGAGGAGTACGCCGAGACCCTGCGCTACTACGGCGTGCGGCTGGCGCAGCTGGGGGTGGACGTGCGACTGGGCACGCCCGCCGCGCCGGAGCACCTGGGCGGCTTCGACCGCGTGGTGCTCGCCACCGGCGTGGTGCCGCGCGTGCCCGCGGTCGAGGGCGTGGACCACCCCTCGGTCGTGGGCTACCGGGACGTCCTCCAGCACGGCGCACCGGTCGGGCGGCGGGTCGCCGTCCTGGGCGCCGGGGGGATCGGCTTCGACGTCGCCGAGTACCTGCTGCACTCCCCCGGCGCCGCGAGCGACTTCTACCGGGCGTGGGGCGTGGACACCACGCTCACCGCCCGCGGCGGCCTGGTGCCCCCCGCACCGCCGCGCCCGGCCCGCGAGGTGACGCTGCTGCAGCGCTCCCCCGGCAAGCCCGGGGCCGGCCTGGGCCGCACCACCGGGTGGATCCACCGGGCCTCTCTCCAGGCCGGGGGCGTGCGCGCCCTGAGCGGCGTGCGCTACCGGCGGATCGACGACGACGGGCTGCACCTCACCGTCCCCGGGCCCGACGGCGCCGCGCCCGTCGAGCAGGTGCTCGCGGTGGACACCGTGGTGCTGTGCACCGGCCAGGAGCCGCTGCGGCAGCTGCACGACGCGCTGCTGGCCGCCGGCCACGACGCCGACGCCGTACCGGTGCACCTCATCGGCGGGGCCGACGCGGCGGCCGAGCTGGACGCCAAGCGCGCGATCCGCCAGGCCACGGAGCTCGTGGCCGCCATCGGCTGACCGGACCCCGTCCCGCGGGTCCCGGTGCCGCGGCGGCGCCGGGGCCGCGCCGGGCCCGTGCGCGGCCGTGCGGGACCCGGACCCCGGGTGCCACGATGGGACCGGCCCCGCGGAAAGGATCCCCATGCAGCTCGATCTCCTGCTCGTCAACGCCACGGTCCGCACGATGGACCCCGCCCGGCCGCGGGCGTCGAGCCTGGGGGTGCACGGGGGGCGGATCGTGGTCCTCGACGACCCCGACGTCCCGGCGGCCGAGACCGTGGACCTGGGCGGGGCCACGGTGCTGCCCGGCTTCGTGGACGCGCACTGCCACACCGCGTGGTTCGGGCTGGGCCTCGCCGAGGTGGACCTGTCCGGGTGCTCCTCCCTGGACCGGCTCTACGCGGCCCTGGAGCAGGGCATGGCCGCCAAGCCGCGGGACGAGGAGTGGCTCATGGCCACCGGCTTCTACCCGGCCGGCGTGGGCGGGGCCCCGCCCGACATCGACGTCCTGGACCGGATCACCGGCAGCACGCCGCTGTTCGTCCGGCACACGTCCGGCCACGCCGCGGTGGTGAACTCGGAGGCGCTGCGCCGGGCCGGGGTGCTCGCCCCCGGCACCCCGGACCCGGTGGGCGGGCGGGTGGTGCGCGACGACGCCGGGCGGGCCACCGGCCTGGTCGAGGAGACGGCCCAGGCGATGGTCCAGGACCTGTTCCGCCCGTACCCGCTGGGCAAGGTCGTGGCGGCCCTGGGGCGGGCCACCGCCCGCTACGCCGCGGAGGGCATCACCACGTTCGCGGAGGCCGGGATCGGCGGCGGCTGGATCGGGCACCACCCGGCCGAGCTGCAGGCCTATCAGCGGGCCCGTGAGGAGGGGCTCCTGCACGCCCGCGCGCAGGTGATGCCGGTGCTGGACGTGCTGCACGGGATCGGCGGTCTCGGCGAGGGCACCGCCCGCGGCCTGGACCTCGGGCTGCGCACCGGGTTCGGCGACGACGAGCTCGTGCTGGGACCGGTGAAGGTCTTCGTCGACGGCTCGCTGCTCGGGGAGACCGCCGCGGTGACCGAGGCCTTCTGCGGCAGCGGGCACTCCACGGGGTACTTCCAGGAGGACCCCGAGCAGATGGCGGCGGCGATCCGCGGGGCCTACCGGGCGGGCTGGTCGGTGGCCGCCCACGCGATCGGGGACCGGGCCGTCGACTTCGCGATCGACGTGCTCACCGGGTGCCAGGACGCGCACGGTCGCCGCCGCTTCCCCAACCGGATCGAGCACGCGAGCATCACCCGCCCCGACCAGCTGCCGCGGCTCGCCGCCGCCGGGATCTGCGTCACCCCGCAGATCGGCTTCCTGCGCCCCATGGGCGCGCAGTTCCGCCGGCTGCTGGGCCCGCGGCGCACGGACTGGACCTACCGGGGCCGCAGCTTCCTCGACGCGGGCGTGCGGATCGCGGGCAGCTCGGACCGCCCGGTGGCCGACGGCGACGTGCTGCGCTCCGTCCAGGCCTGGACCGACCGTCTCGACGGGGACGGCCGCCGCTTCGGCCCCGCCGCCGAGCGGCTGGACGTCATGGAGGCGCTGGCCGCCTACACCTCCGAGGCCGCGGCCGCCCTGGGGATGTCCGACCGGATCGGCTCCCTGGCCGTGGGCAAGCAGGCGGACCTGGTGGTGCTCGAGCAGGACCCGGTGGAGGTGCACCGGCGCGGGGGGTCGGTGGAGCACATCGGCGTGCGCGCCACGTGGCGCGGCGGCCGGCTCACCCACCGGGCCGGTTGAGCCCGCCGCCCCGGGCACGCCGCGGGGGACGAGTCCCTGGCGGCCTCCGGATCCGGCCGCCCGTGCGCCGGCGGGCCGGTCAGCTCTCGACCAGGATCCCGTCCTCGTCCGCCCACACGGTGCGGCCGGGGCGGAAGGTCACGCCCTCGATGACGACCGGCACGTCCTGCTCCCCGACGGCGTCCTTGGCGGACTTGCGCGGGTTCGAGCCCAGGGCCTTGACCCCCAGGGGCAGCCCGGCGAGGGCGACCCGGTCCCGGACCGGCCCGTTGACGATGACACCGGCCCAGCCGTTGCGCACGGCGGACTCCGCGATCATGTCCCCCATGAGGGCGGTGCCCATCGAGCCGTGCCCGTCCACCACCAGGACCGCCCCCTCCCCCGGGGAGTTGAGCACCGCCTTGACGAGGCCGTTGTCCTGGAAGCAGCGCACCGTGCGCACCGGGCCGGTGAAGGCGCGCACCCCGCCCAGGTCGAGGAACTGGCGCGGGCAGGACATCAGCTGCTCGCCGCGCTCGTCGTAGAGGTCGGCGGTGGTGAACGGGCGCGGATCGGTCATCTGCTGCTCCTCGGCATGCGGTGGTGGTCTCGGGGCCAGCCTAGTCAGCGGCGCCCTGCGGTTCGGCCCCGGCCCGCTGCGCGGAGCGCGCGTCCTCCTCCGCGGGGGCGGGACCGGTGGCCGTGCCCAGCGGGAGCTCCTCGATCAGCAGGGACAGCACCAGGCACGCCGCGGCCACCGGCAGCCCCCACAGGTAGAGCGGGGGCAGGGCCTGGGCGAAGGCCTGCGCCACCGCCTCCTGCGCCGGGGCGGGCAGGGACGCGAGCACCTGCGGGCTCAGCGCGTTGACGTCCGGCCCGGCCGGGAACGGGACGTCCCCGAGGACGCCGTCGAGCCGGGCCACGAACACCGAGCCGAACACCGCGATCCCGAAGGAGGCGCCGGTCTGCCGGAAGTAGTTCGAGGCGGAGGTCGCGGCCCCCACGTCCGCCGGCGGCACGGCGTTCTGCACGATCAGCACGAGGTTCTGCATGAGGCAGCCGATCCCGAGGCCGATCACGACCATGCCGGTGGCCGTCAGGACATAGGGGGTGCTCTCGTCGATCGTGGAGAGCAGCACGAGGCCCGCGGCCATCACCGCCGAGCCCAGCACCGGCCACAGCCGGTAGCGGCCGGTGCGCGCGATCCGGCGCCCCGTGCCGATGGTGCCGACGAGCATCCCGGCCGTCACGGGGATCATCATCAGCCCGGCCGCCGTGGCCGAGGCGCCCTCCACCATCTGCAGATAGGTGGGCAGATAGGTGATCGTGGCGAACATGATCACGCCCATCCCGACGGCCGCCGCCGTGGGCACCACGAAGTTGCGCACCCGGAACAGGTGCAGCGGGATGATGGGCTCCGCGGCGCGGCGCTCCACCAGCACGAACAGCCCCGTCAGCACGGCCACCGCGCCGGCCAGCCCGAGGACCGGCGGGCTGGTCCAGGGGTGGACGGTGCCGGCCCAGGTGGTCAGCAGCACGAACGCGGTGCTGCCCGCGGCCAGCACCGCGGCCCCGAGCACGTCCAGCCGCACCCGCCCCCGCGGGACGTGCGGCAGGTGCAGGAAGCGCGGGATGAACACGAGGGTCACCAGGCCCAGCGGCAGGTTGATGTAGAACACCGAGCGCCAGCCCACGAGGTCGGTGAGGAATCCGCCCAGCAGCGGCCCGCTCACCGAGGCGAGGCCGAAGGCCGCCCCGATCACGCCCATGTACCGCCCGCGCTCGCGCGCCGGGACGAGGTCCGCGATGATCGCCTGCGCCCCGATCAGCAGGCCTCCGCCGCCGAGGCCCTGCAGGGCGCGGAACACGATGAGCTGGGTCATGTCCCGGGCGGCGCCGGCCAGGACCGAGCCGAGGAGGAAGACCACCACGGCGACGAGGAAGATCCGCTTGCGCCCGAAGAGGTCGCCCAGCTTCCCGTAGACCGGCAGGCCCACCGTGGCCGCCAGCACGTACGCCGTGACCACCCACGAGATGCGGTCCAGCCCGTCGAGGTCCCCGACGATCGCGGGCAGGGCCGTGGCCACGATCGTCTGGTCGAGGGCGGCCAGCAGCACGGCCATCAGCAGCCCGAGGAACGTGAGCCGCAACTGGCGCTCCTCGGAGCGTGCGGGAGCTCCGGTCACCGGGTCAGCGATCGACCTTGACGACGGAGCCGTTGGCCACGTTGACGTACACGTCCGCAGAGGTCCCGTTGGGGTCGTCGACGTCGACCTCCCACACCGTGGTGCCGTCCTCCGTCTCGAGCTGGGCGCCGTCGAGCGTGCCGTCCACCTCGTCCAGCGCGGTCCGGACGGCGTCCTCCAGCGGGACCTGCACCTCGGCGACCCGCTCGCGGTCCTCCTGGTCCAGCTGGTCGTCGCCCTCCTGCGGGGTGACCTCGGAGCCGTCCGGGGAGACGTCGACCTCCTTCTCCCGGTCGCCGACGGCGAGCTTGACCTCCCAGCCCTCCTCCCCGTCCTTGCGGTCGATCTCGAAGACCTGGCCCCCCGCCACGGCCTCCTCGGCGGCGACGACCGCGCCCACCACGGTCGCGGCCTCGCCCCCGCCGCCGGGCGAGGAGGTCGGGGACGCGCTCTCGTCGCCGGTCGCCGAACCCGACGGGGACGCGCTCTCCTCCCCGGTCGCCGAACCGGACGGGGACGCGCTCTCGTCCCCGGTCGCCGGGTCCGAGGGCGTGGCCGACGCGCTCCCGGCGCCGGCGGTCGCGTCCTCGGTGCCGGTGGGCTCGGCGGGGGCGCTGGTCCCGGCTCCGCCGGGAGTCTCCTCCCCGCCGCCACCACCGGCTCCACCGTCGCCGCAGCCGGCCAGCAGCAGCGCCGAGACCGCGAGCGCGGCGAGGGACAGGGCCTTTTGATCAGTGTGCTTCATACCAGGATTGTTCCCCCGGTGCGGCGTCCTGGCAAGAGGTCCGCCGCCGCGCCTGCCGCCGTCGACGCGGCTCACAGGCACCACGTCTACTATCCTGGAGAGCGCCTGACCCGAGACCGCGGGCATGCGCACCGCGATCGACGCCAGGAAGGAGGCGGCATGGGATTCCTCGAGAACCTCGAGAAGAACATCGAGAAGGCCGTCCGCGCCGCCTTCACCACCGGCTCCCGCAAGCGGGTGGAGGCGGTCGAGATCGCCAGTGCCCTGCGCCGCGAGCTGGACCAGGAGGCGTTCACCATCTCCGCCGGCCGGACCATGGCCCCCAACGTGTTCGTCGTGGAGTTCTCCGACGAGGACTTCCCCCGCGCCCAGGACTGGGGCACGCCGCTGGCCGAGGAGCTGTGCGACGTCGTGATCAAGCACGCGCGCAGCCAGGCCTACACGCTGCAGGGGGCGGTCAAGGTCTCCTTCACCCACAACCCCGAGGTCGAGGCCGGCGAGTTCCGCGTGCACTCCTCGGCCCAGCGCACCGCCGAGTCCCCGAACACGCCGGGCACCCCGAGCGGGCACCGGATCGCCCGCGGCCACCGCGACCCGGAGGACGAGCCCACGCAGGCCGCCCCCGTGCAGGCCGCACCGGCGCCGCGCTGGATCCCGGTGCTCGACGTCGAGGGCGAACGGTTCTCCATCAACGCGGACTCGATCGTGCTGGGCCGGTCCGCCGAGGCGGACATCACCGTGGAGGACACCGGGGTGTCCCGCAAGCACCTGGAGATCCGCCGGCAGGGCGAGCACTTCCTGGCCGTGGACCTCGGCTCGACCAACGGTTCCTACGTGGACGGGGAGCGGGTGATCGGCCGCTCCGAGCTGGTCAACGGGTCCGTGATCACCATGGGACGGACCCGGATCACGTTCCGCCTCCTGACCCCGAAGGGGAACCGCTGAATGTCCGAGCTGACCGTCACCCTCCTCCGCTTCGGGTTCCTGGCCCTGCTCTGGATCTTCATCTTCAGCATCGTGGCCAGCCAGGGACGTGACCTGGCGGTCGGCGGGAAGCTCCCCGCCGTCCCGGGCCGGTCCCGCGCCGACCGGCGCGCCGCGGCCGCGGCGCCGGCCCCCGAGCCGGCCGCGCCGCCCGCGGCCGGCCCCACCACCGGCCAGCAGCGCTCCCTCCCGCAGACCCTCGTGGTACTGGAGGGCCCGCTGCAGGGCCGCAGCTACGCCCTGGGCAGCGCACCCGTCCTGCTGGGCCGCTCCCCCGAGGCCACCGTCCCCCTCGGCGACGACTACGCCTCAGGGCGCCACGCCCGGCTCTTCCCGCAGGGCTCCCGCTGGTTCCTCGAGGACCTCGGTTCCACCAACGGCACCTTCGTGGGCCAGCAGCGCCTCTCCCGGGCCGTGCCCCTCGACGCCGGGACCCCGTTCCGGGTGGGCAAGACCGTCCTGGAACTGAGGTCCTGACGCATGGCGATCGCCTTCCGCTACGCCGCGCGCTCGGACGTGGGCAGGGTCCGTTCGAAGAACGACGACTCCGCCTACGCGGGCCGGCACCTCGCGGTGGTCGCCGACGGGATGGGCGGGCACGTGGGCGGGGACGTCGCCTCCGCGTCCGCGGTCATGGACCTCACCTCCCTCGACCGGCCCGACCACCACGGCGACGGCGCCACCGTGCTCGCGGACGAGATCCAGAACGCCAACCAGAACCTGGCCCGGCTGGTCCTGGGCAACCCCCGCCTGGGCGGGATGGGGACCACCGTGACGGCGCTGCTGGCCGACCAGGACGAGATCGTCGTCGCCCACATCGGCGACTCGCGGGCCTACCGGCTGCGGGGGGACGAGTTCCGCCA
The DNA here is from genome assembly GCF_053711175.1 of Kocuria sp. KH4. Classification (NCBI taxonomy): domain Bacteria; kingdom Bacillati; phylum Actinomycetota; class Actinomycetes; order Micrococcales; family Micrococcaceae; genus Kocuria; species Kocuria sp. KH4. The sequence continues at coordinate 19,314 of NZ_JBSJYX010000022.1, read as the reverse complement.
GGTCACCCGGGACCACACGTTCGTGCAGCGGCTCATCGACGAGGGACGGCTGCGCCCGGAGGAGGCGGAGTCCCACCCGCACAAGAACGTCCTGATGCGCGTGCTCGGGGACGTCGACGCCTCCCCCGAGATCGAGGTGGAGACCGTCCGCCCCGAGATCGGCGAGCGGTGGCTGCTGTGCTCGGACGGGCTCAACGCCGTGGTGCGGCCCGAGACCATCGAGTCCGTGCTGCGCTCCGGGGACGACCTCAACCAGATCGTGGACACCCTCGTGGAGCTGACCCTGGACCGCGGGGCGCCGGACAACGTCACCGTGGTCGTGGTGCAGGTCTTCGCGACCGACGACGACGCCCCGGTCGCGCCGCGGACCGGCGAGACGCGCGGAGCGGTCCCGGACCCCGGCTTCGCCCTCACCTCCGACGAGATCACCGGGGACGCGAAGGCCGCCCCGGAGGCCGCGGAGTCCTCCGCCGCCGTCCTGCGCCGCGACCTCGCCGCCCGTCCGCACCTGCTGGTGGGCGCCGCCGCCAACGCGACCCAGACCGGGCGCATCCCCACCGTGAGCGACAGCATCCTGCAGCGCCGCGCGACCCTGCTGCAGACCTCCGCGCCGGACGCCCTGGCCGACCCCCACGAGGTCGAGTCGGCGCTGCACCGGGCGGAGGCCGCCGCCCCGTCCTCGCGCCGGCGCCGGAACAGGGGCGCGTTCACCGTCCTGGCCCTGGCCACGGTCGGGCTGCTGCTGGTGGCCGGCGGGTGGCTGACCACCAACTGGATCAACTCCCAGTACTACGTGGGCGAGCAGCAGGGCAACGTGGCCATCTACAACGGCGTCTCCCAGTCGCTCGGCCCGGTGAGCCTCAGCGACCTCGAGCGCACCACCGACCTGCGGGTCGAGGACCTGCCCGGCTACACCCAGGAGCGGGTCCGCAACGCCATCCCGGCCGGGAGTCTGGAGGAGGCGGAGCGGATCGTGCAGGAGCTGCGCGAGTCCGCCCCGGACGCCGGCCGCACGCCGGAGCCGCGCCCCACCGGCACCGTCCGCCGCGCCACCTCCTCCCCCGGCACGTCCGCGGACGCGTCGCGCACGGCGTCGCCCACGGCGTCCCCCACGGCGTCCCCCGCCGCGAGCCCTGGAGGTGACCGATGAGCTCCACCGCCGGAACCCGCTCCCCCGAGGAGCTCGCCGAGGCCCGGCCGAAGCCGCGGCGGCTCACCGAGCTGCTGCTGCTGGTCGTGGCCGTGGCCGTCGGCGTGGGCGCCAACATCCTCGTGGACCCGGACCAGCTCGGCTCCGGGGACCGGCACATCCTGGTCTCCGGCCTGGTCCTGGGCGTCGGCGCGCTGGTCCTGCACGTGGTGGTCCGTCTGCGGGCCAAGTACGCGGACCCCTACGTGCTGCCCATCGTGGTGGCCCTCAACGGCCTCGGCGTCGCGATGATCCACCGCATCGACCTCACCACGGAGCAGTCCGCGGCGCAGTCCCAGGTGCTGTGGACCGCGCTGGCGATGACCGCCGCCGGCCTGGTGCTGTGGTTCCTCAAGGACCACCGGGTGCTGCGCCGGATCACCTACATCTCCCTGGTGCTCAGCGGCCTGCTGCTGCTCCTGCCCCTGCTGCCGGGCCTCGGCGTGGAGCTCAACGGCGCGCGGATCTGGATCTCCGTGGGCGGGCGCACCTTCCAGCCGGGCGAGGTCGCGAAGATCACCCTGGCCGTGTTCTTCGCCGGGTACCTCTCGACCAACCGCGACCTCATCCTCCTGGCCGGCAAGAAGCTCGGCCCGCTGCGGCTGCCGCGGTTCCGGGACATGGCCCCCATGTTCGCCGCCTGGCTCGTGGCCATCGGCGTGCTGGTGTTCCAGCGGGACCTTGGCTCCGCGATCCTGTTCTTCGGCCTGTTCCTGGCCATGATCTACCTCGCCACGAGCCGGCTGAGCTGGATCGTGATCGGCCTGCTGCTCGTGGCCGTCGGCGGCTTCTTCGCGAGCCGGGTCTTCGGCCATGTGGCGGCGCGCCTGGACTCCTGGCTCAACGCCTTCGACCCGGAGGTCTTCAACCGGGCCCCCGGCGGGTCCGCCCAGATCGTCCAGGGCCTGTTCGGGCTCTCCTCCGGCGGCCTGTTCGGGCAGGGCCTGGGCCAGGGCCGTCCGGACCTCGTCTCCTACGCCAACTCGGACATGATCATCACCGCGTTCGGCGAGGAGCTCGGCCTGATCGGGCTCGGCGCGATCCTGATGCTCTTCTTCCTCTTCGTCAGCCGCGGCTTCCGGGCCGCCCTGGGCACCCGGGACGCCTTCGGCAAGCTGCTCGCCGCGGGGCTGTCCGCGGTCATCGTCCTGCAGCTGTTCGTGGTCGTCGGCGGGGTCACCCGCCTCATCCCCCTGACCGGCCTCACCACCCCGTTCATGTCCGCCGGGGGCTCCTCGCTGCTGTCCAACTGGATCATCGCGGCGATCATCCTGGCCATCTCGCACACGGCCCGCCGGCCCGTGGTCACCGGCCCGGCCACCGAGGCCGATCTCGCCGAGATCGCCGCCTACGAGGCCGCCCTGCGGGAGGCCTCGCGGCGGGACGAGCAGGAGCGCGCCGAGCGGCGGGAGCGCCGGCTCGGAACGGGCCGGGATGCGGACGGGCCCGGGCGGCCCGCCGGCGACCGCACCGCGGAGGGGCCGGCCGCGCGCCCGGACACGGCCCGCCAGCACGTGGTGCCCGACGACACCGGGGCGACCGAGCCGATCGCGGCCGCCGGCCCGGGCGGGCGCCGCGGCCCGGAGGACGACCCGGCCGACGACGGCACCCCCACCGAGGCCATGTCCCGCCTCACCGACCAGGACCGCCGCACCCCGGGCGGTCCCCGGCGCACCGAGAACGGAGGAGCATCGTGAACCGGGCGATCCGACACACCTGGGTGGCCGGCGTGGCGATCTTCACCGTACTGCTCCTGGCGCTGACCTACGTGCAGTTCTTCGCGGCGCGCACCCTCGAGGCCCACCCGTGGAACAACCGCAGCCTCTACGACCAGTTCGGCGCGGACCGCGGGGCGATCCTCGTGGACGGCGACGCGAAGGCCTCCTCCACGCCCTCGGAGGACGACTTCGAGTACCAGCGCGTCTACACGGACCCGCTGCTGTACGGGCACCTGACGGGCTACTTCTCGCTGGTCTACGGAGCCACCGGCCTCGAGGCGGCCCTGGGCGAGGAGCTCTCCGGCGCGTCAGACGACCAGTTCTACGACCGCGTGGTCTCGATGTTCTCCGGGGACCAGCCCACGGGCGCGTCGGTCGAGCTGACCATCGACCCGGAGCTGCAGCGGACCGCGGCCCAGCTGCTGGAGGGCCGCCAGGGCTCGATCGTCGCCCTCGACCCGAAGACCGGCGCGATCCTCGCCATGGTCTCCAGCCCCGGCTACGACCCCAACGAGCTCGCCTCCCACGACTCCGGCTCCGTGATCGCCGCCGCCGACCGGCTCAACGCGGACCCGGCGGCGCCGCTCGTCAACCGTGCGATCTCCGGCGACCTGTACGCCCCCGCCTCGACGTTCAAGATCATCGACACCGTGGCGGCCCTGGAGTCGGGCGAGTACACCACGGAGTCCTCGATCCCGAACCCGCAGGAGCTGCCCCTGCCCGGCACCGACGTGACCCTGCCCAACTACGTGGGCGGGGGGTGCACCGCCCGCCCCGAGGCGGACCTGGAGTTCGCGCTCGAGCAGTCCTGCAACACCCCGTTCGCCTCGATCGCCCTGGACCTCGGGGACGAGGCGATCCGGCAGACCGCCCAGAACTTCGGCTACGGGGAGTCGCTGTCGGTGCCGCTGAAGGTGACGCCGTCGCTCTTCCCGGAGGAGCTCAACGAGTCCCAGCTCGCGCTGTCCGCCATCGGCCAGTACGACGTGCGCACCACGCCCCTGCAGGTCGCCATGACGAGCGCTGCCATCGCGAACGACGGCGTGCAGATGAAGCCCCAGCTCGTGGAGACGGTCCGCTCCTCCGACCTGTCCGTGATCGACGAGTTCGCCCCGGAGCAGCTGCGCCGCTCCACGAGCGCGGACGTCGCCCGGACCGTCTCGGACCTCATGGTCGAGGTGGTCGACGACGGCATCGCCCGCGGGGCGGCCGTGCCGGGCGTCCGGGTCGCCGGGAAGACGGGCACCGCCGAGATCGGCTCGGACGAAGGCCTGAACGACGCCTGGTTCACGGGCTTCGCCCCGGCCGACGACCCCCAGGTGGCCCTCGCCGTCGTCTTCGAGGACGTGGACGTGGCGACGGGCGCCTCTCTGACCAGTCCGAGCGCCAAGCAACTCTTCGAGGCGGTGTTGAACAAGTGAGACCTTCGTCGAGCACCGTCCTGGGCGGGCGCTACGCACTGACCGATCGGATCGCGATCGGCGGCATGGGTGAGGTCTGGAAGGCCAAGGACCGGGTCCTGGGCCGCATCGTCGCCGTGAAGATCCTCAAGGAGGAGTACAACGGCGACCCCAACTTCCTGCAGCGCTTCCGCGCCGAGGCGCGGCACACCGCCCTGCTGAACCACCCGGGGGTCGCGAACGTCTTCGACTACGGCGAGGAGGAGGGCTCGGCCTTCCTGGTCATGGAGCTCGTCCCGGGCGAGCCGCTGTCCAACATCATCGAGCGGCGCAAGACCCTGGACCCGGACACGGTGCTGAACTACATCGGGCAGACGGCGCGGGCGCTCGCGGCCGCGCACGCGCAGGGCCTGGTGCACCGCGACGTGAAGCCCGGCAACCTGATCATCACCCCGGACAACCGGGTGAAGGTCACCGACTTCGGGATCGCCCGCCTCGCGGACCAGGTCCCGCTCACGGCCACCGGCCAGGTGATGGGCACCGCCCAGTACCTCGCCCCGGAGCAGGCCACGGGCCAGACCGCCACGGGCTCCTCGGACATCTACTCCCTGGGCATCATCGGCTACGAGTGCCTGGCCGGGCGCCGGCCCTTCACCGGGGAGTCGCAGATCGCGATCGCCCTCGCCCAGGTCAACGACCCGCCGCCCGCGCTGCCCGAGGACGTGCCGGACCCGGTGCAGGCCCTCGTGATGTCCATGCTCGCCAAGGACCCCAAGGACCGCCCGGCCACGGCGGGGGCCCTCGCCACCGCCGTGGACGCGCTGCGCCGCGGGGACGAGGCCGCCGCGGTCGCAGCCGTGCCCGGGATGCGGGCCTTCCTCGACCTGCCCGACGACGAGCCCACCCAGGCCTTCGAGCCCGTCGCCGACGCGCCGACCCGGCTGCTGGAGCGCGACGGCACCGCCCGGGCGGCCGGCGCCGGGGCGACCGCCGCCGGGGTGGCCGCCGCCGCGGGTCCGGCGCGTCCCATCACGGCCGAGCTGGACGTCGTCGGGCCTCCCCGCGGGCCGGGCGACGGCGCGGACCCCGCTCCGCCGGAGGAGCGCCGCCGGGAGCGGCGCTCGGTGTGGGCGTGGTTGCTGCCGGTGCTGCTGACGCTGGGCCTGCTCGCCGGGCTGCTGTGGTTCTTCCTCCTCCGGGAGCCCGCGGCCGTGACCCCGGAGCCGACCCCCACGGGCACGGTCTCCACCACGGTCGTGCCGGAGCCGACGACCGCCCCGCCGGCCGACGCGGCGGAGACCGTGGAGGTCCTGGCGGCCCGGTACGAGGGCCGCCCGGTCGACGACGTGGTCCAGGAGCTGTCCGACCTCGGCTTCCGGGTCGAGCGGCAGGGCCAGACCTCGGACCGGGAGGAGAACGCGGTCCTGTCCGTGAACCCCGTCGGCCAGGTGCAGCGGGGGGCCACCGTCACGGTGTCCTTCTCCACCGGCCCCGACACCGTGGAGCTTCCCTCCGGGATGGTCGGGCAGCAGGCGGACCCGCTGATCGACCAGATCCGGCTGCTCGGGGTGAACATCATCCGGTACGACGAGCCCACCGAGGACGCCGCGCCGGGCACGGTGCTGCGCACCCAGCCGCTGGGCGGCTCGACCGTGCGCCCCGGCGACACCATCGAGATGTGGGTGGCCGCGGCGCCGGAGAGCGCCCCGGCCGCCGAGCCGTCCCCGACGCCCTCCCCGACCTCCTCCGCCGCTCCCACCGCGACTCCCACCGCGCCGCCGACCGGGCCCGGCCGGGAGGGCTGAGCCGTGCCGGCCCGCAACGCGGTTCCCCCGCTGATCAACGACCGCTACGAGGTGGGCGAGACGATCGGGCGCGGCGGGATGGCCACGGTCCACGTGGGCCGGGACCTGCGGCTCGGCCGGCGGGTGGCGATCAAGGTGCTGCGCCCCGAGCTGGCCCGGGACACGACCTTCCACGAGCGCTTCAAGCGGGAGGCGCAGTCCGTGGCGGCGCTCAACCACCACTCGATCGTCTCCGTGTACGACACCGGCGAGATCCTCGCCCGGACCGACGAGGGCGTGGACCGGCCGTTCATCGTGATGGAGTACGTGCCCGGCCGGACGCTGCGGCAGCTGATCCACGAGGACGCCGTCACGCCGCGGGACGCCGTGGACATCACCCTGGGCATCCTCGACGCCCTCGAGTACAGCCACCGGGCCGGGATCGTCCACCGGGACATCAAGCCGGCCAACGTCATCGTCACCCCGGAGCGCCAGGTGAAGGTGATGGACTTCGGGATCGCCCGGGCGGTGGAGGACACCTCGCCGGCGCTCACGCAGGCCCAGGCCGTCCTGGGGACGGCCCAGTACCTGTCCCCGGAGCAGGCGCGGGGCGAGTCGGTGGACGCCCGCTCCGACCTCTACTCGGCCGCGTGCGTGCTCTTCGAGATGCTCACCGGGCGTGCGCCGTTCGTGGGCGAGTCCTCCGTGGACATCGCCGCCCAGCACGTGCGGGACCACCCGCCCGCCCCGTCCGAGCTCGACCCCCGGATCGGGCACCGCGTGGACGAGTTCATGGCCAGGGCCCTGGACAAGGACCGCGAGGCCCGTTTCCAGGACGCCGGGCAGATGCGCCGGGCCCTGCGCGAGCTGCGCCCGGCCGTGCCGGAGGACCTCGAGGCCACGCAGTCCCTGCAGGCGGTGCCGGGGCGCGACGAGGACACGAAGACGCTGCCGCCCGTGCCGGTCCCGGCCCCCGCGACCGCGCCCCCGGCCGTCGCCGCCGGCCTCCCCGCCGGCGTCACCGCGCCGGGGCCCGCCGCGTCCGGCCACGGCTCGGCCCCGGTGCGGCGACGGCGGCCCCTGCGCACGGCGCTGATCGCCCTGCTCGTCGTCGCGCTGCTCGCCGTCCTCGGGGTCGTGGCCCTGCAGTGGGTGCAGGGCCAGCGCGGGGGGCCCGCTCTCGTGGCGGTGCCCTACGTCGCCGGGATGGACGCCTCGGTGGCGGAGACGGCGCTGCGCAGCGCCGAGCTCGTGCCGGAGCGCGAGGAGGTCTTCGACGACGAGGTGCCCGAGGGCGACGTGGTGGGCACCGATCCCGCCGCCGACACCCGGGTCGAGGAGGGCACCACGGTCGTCCTCGAGGTCTCCCGCGGGCCCGCCGAGGTGGAGGTGCCGGACGACCTCACCGGCCGCTCCGAGGAGGAGGTCCGGGAGGCCCTGGAGTCGGCGGGGCTCGAGGCCGGGTCCACCCGCACGGCGAACAGCTCCTGGGTGCCCCAGGGCGCGGTGGTCGCCACCGACCCCACCGGCGGGACCACCGTCCCCAGCGGCTCGGAGGTGGACCTCGTCGTGTCCACGGGGCGGGTGACCGTGCCGCGGCTCGTGGGCCTGAGCCGTCAGGAGGCCGTGGCCGCCCTCGGCGCCGACGGGGTCCGGCTCTCCGCGGAGATCGTGCCCGCTCCCCGGGCGGGCGTGCCGGCCGGACAGGTGGTGGACCAGAGCGTGGACGCCGGCCAGTCCGCACCGCAGGGCGCCACCGTGACGCTCACCGTGGCGGTCGCCCCGGCCCCCGAGCCGGCGCCGACCGTCACGCCCACGCCCACGCCGTCCCCCGAGGAGTCGGCGGAGCCCACCGAGCAGCCCACCGAGGAGAGCACGGACGAGAGCACCGTGGAGCCGACCGCGGAGCCGACCGAGGACCCCGCGGCGGGCGGCGCCGAGGAGGAGGAGCAGCCCGAGGAGGACGGGTCCGAGGCCGAGGAGCGGGCGGACGAGCGCGCCCGGGAGCAGGCGGAACGCGCGGAGGAGCGTGCCCGCGAGGCGGCGGAACGGGCGGCGGAACGCGCCCGCGACGACGGGTGACCCGGGTCCCGCTCAGACGGTGATCAGCGGGGACAGCGACCCGGCCGCGCGCGCCGCGCCCCTGAGCCCCACGAGCTCGAGCCAGTTGCCCAGCATGAGGTAGCCGCCCTCGGTGAGGACCGACTCGGGGTGGAACTGCACCCCGTGCAGGGGCGCGCTCCGGTGCCTCAGGCCCATGATGACCCCGTTGGGGGTGCGCGCCGTGACCTCCAGGTCCTCGGGGACCGACTGGTCGACCACGGCGAGGGAGTGGTAGCGCGTCGCGGTGAACGGACTGGGCACCCCGCCGAAGACGCTGGAGCCGTTGTGCTCCACGCGGGACGTCTTCCCGTGCATGAGCTCCTCCGCGTGGGTGACGGTCCCGCCGTAGGCCTCCGCGAGCGCCTGGTGACCGAGGCAGACGCCCAGCAGGGGCTGCCCGGCCCGCTCGGCGTGGCGGATCAGGGGGGTGCACACCCCCGCGTCGGCGGGGGCGCCGGGGCCCGGGGAGAGCAGGACGCCGTGGTGCTCCTCGGCGAGGGCGCATGCCGCGGCCTCGTCCAGGTCGTCGTTGCGGATCACGGTGGTGCGGGCGCCGAGCTGCTCGAGGTAGCCGACCAGGGTGTAGACGAAGCTGTCGTAGTTGTCCACGACGAGGATCTTGACGGTCACGGGGTCTCCTGGGAGTGGGGTGCCGGATCGGCACGTGCGCCCGTCCAGCTTACGCGCCCGCGGGAGGGCGCGCACCGGACGGCTAGACTGGTCGACCGGACCCCCCGCCGTGAACACGGCCCGCTTGGTGACCAGGAGGATCAGTGCCCGAGTCGAAGAACCGCCGCAAGAAGCCCGCCCGCCGTCCGGGAGGGGCCGGCCGGACGGCGCCGGCCGCCGGCCCGCAGGTCGACGAGGAGCTCGCGCGGCTGGCGGCGGAGGGGCTGCCGGGCGGTTCCACCGCCTACGACCCGGACGCGACCGCCGCCGCGGTGGCGCAGGAGCTGACCGAGCGCTCCCGGCACGGCTCCCCGGAGAGCCACGCCCCCACCCCCACCTGGTACAAGGCCGTCATGCTGGGTCTGCTCGTCGTCGGGCTGCTGTGGCTGATCGTCTACTACCTCTTCCAGGGCGCCTACCCCGTGCCGGGGATCGGCACGTGGAACATCGCCGTGGGCCTGGGCCTGATGATGGCGGGTCTGATCATGACCACGAGGTGGCGATGACGGCGGCCCGGTTCGCCTGACCGGCGGTGCGCGGCCCGCCGCGCCTGCTGAGAGAATGGGAGCGGATCCCGACGACCACGGAGGAAACGTGTCCCATTTCAGCACCGACCCGGAGGAGCCGCGCGACCGGCCGCCGCGACCGCTCGAGGACGAGATCGCCGCGTCCCGGCCCCGGCGCGGCGGGCGGATCAACCCCGCCACGTTCGAGGTGCGGCTGCGCCGGTGGGCCCTGCTGCTGCTGATCACCGTCCCCGCCGTCTGGTTCGTGGTGCAGCGGCTCACCTGACAGGCACCGGCGACGGCCGACGGCCCGCACCCTCGGGGGTGCGGGCCGTCGGCCGTGCGGGGCGGGGAGTTCCGCGGTCGCCGGGATCAGGCGTCGGCCGTGATGGACTCCTGGCCCTCGACGGTGTCCTCGGGGTCGTCCTGCGGGGCGGTGAAGGCCACGTCGAGGGTGATCGCGACCTTGTCGGAGACGAGCACCCCGCCGGCCTCCATGGCGGCGTTCCAGGTGATGCCGAAGTCCTTGCGGGAGATGGTGGTCCCGGCGGAGAAGCCGGCCCGGGTCACGCCGAAGGCATCGACGACCACGCCGTTGAACTCGGTGGCGAACTCCACGGTGCGGGTGCTGTCCTTGATGGTCAGCTCACCGGTGATCGTGCCCTCCTCGCCGTCGAAGGCCACGGCGGTCGAGCGGAAGGTCATCGTGGGGTACTGCTCGACGTCGAAGAAGTCGGCGCTGCGGACGTGGCCGTCCCGGTCGGCGTTCTTCGTGTCGATGGAGGCCATCTGCACGGTGGCGGACAGCGTCGAGTCCTCGACCGGGTCGGCGACCCGGAGCTGGGCGTCGACCTCGCCGAAGGTGCCGCGGACCTTCGAGATGCCGGCGTGGCGGACCGTGAAGGAGACCTCCGAGTGGGCGGGGTCGAAGGTCCAGGAGCCGGGGACGAGTGCGGTGAGCTGGGACATGGTGTTCTCCTCGGGGTGCGGATCGAGCAGGTGGTTGCTTCGTCAACTACTCTACGAACGCCTTGGTGATGTGTCAACAACGTCGGCGGAACTTTTTCCCGCCCGGACGTCTGGCTGCTCGGCGCGCAGGAGCGACCGCGGGACCCGTGCTCAGTCCTGGGGATCGAGCGCGGAGCGGTCGCTGAGCCCGTGGAAGCGGCGGCGGTGGTACACGAGCGGGGCGCCCGTGCCCTCCTCGCCGAGGACGTCGACCACCGCGGCGTTGAAGACCAGGGCGGGGCCGGCCTTGATCCGGGCCAGCGGGACCGCGCGCAGCACGCGGCCCACGCCGAGCAGGCGCGGTTCACCGGTCGCCAGGTACTCCCACGGCATGTCCGGGCCGAAGCGCGGGGCCCCCGAGACGGCGAAGGACCGGGCAAGACCCAGGTTCTCGGCGTCCAGCAGGTGCACCAGGAAGGAGTCGGCCTCGGCCAGCAGTGCGGCCGAGCCCTGCCGGGCCTGCAGCGAGAAGCCCAGGATGGGCGGAACGGCGGACACGGAGGACACCGAGGACGCGGTCAGGCCCACCGGTCCGTCGGGGCCCCGGGCCGTGATGATGGCGACCCCGGCGGGGTGGTCGGCGAACACCGCCTTGAACGCGTCCCCCACGTGCTCCAGCTCCGTCAGGTGGCCGGCGGGCACCTCGAGGTCGGCGACCTGCGCGGCCGCGTGCTCGGCCGGTGCGCCCGGGGGCGGGACCGAACTGAGCCGGGGCTCCTCCGCGGCCGCGGCCGGACTCGCCCCGGAGCCGCCGGACGCCCCGTCGGATCCGCGTTCGTGGTGCTGGGCCGCCATGAGGGTCCTTCCGTGGAGTGCGGGGGAACGGTGCCGCCGGACACGGCGCCACCGTCCACGCTACGACCTCAACCGGGGTGGGCGTCCAACCATTCCGCCGGTGACGATCCGAGGACTTCCGGCGTCACAGACTTGCGCGCGAGCCGATCCTGTGCTTCGGATCGCCGCTCACCGGATCAGACCCCGGTAGCCGCGGGCGAAGTGCACCAGCGGGTCGTCCGCCCGGGCCTCGGCCACGCCCCGGCCCATCGCCGTGACCTCCCCCACCACGAGCCGGTGCGTCGCCGCGGTGTGCACCGCCACGGTGGCGAGCTCGAACCACGCGAGGGACCCGTCCAGCACCGCCGCCCCCGAGCCGGGAGCGCGGCGGAAGGGCACCCGGTCCAGCAGTCCCTCGACGGGGTTGCCCGGGCTCGCGAGCCAGTTCGCCACGCCCTCCTGGTCCCGGCGCAGCACGGAGAGGGTCCACGCCCCGGCCGACTCCACCGCCTCGCAGATCCGCCCCTCCTCGAACAGGCTCACCAGCATGGTGGGCGGGTCGTAGGAGACGTCGAGGAAGCCGGTGACGGTCGCGGCGACGTCACGCCGCCGGTGCCGGGCGGCCACGACCGCGACCCCGGAGGCGATGTCCGCGGCGAGCAGCCGGTAGGCGCCGGCGTCCTCCTCGTCCACGGCCGCCGGGTCGACGAGGTGGGCCGGTGCGGCGTCGGGGAGTTCCATCCCGTCAGTGTGGCACGGCGCTCACCGTCGGGGAGCGGCACGGCCCGTCATCCGCAGCGTGAGGTTCAGCCGCCCGCCCCGCATGCCGAGCTCCGGGGCGGCCGTGCCCGGGAGGATCCGCGGCACCCCGTGGAACGCGTAGCGGGAGGGCCCGCCGAAGACGAAGAGGTCGCCGCTGCGCAGCTCCACGTCCCGGTACGGGGCCGCGCGGGTCTGCGTGTTGCCGAACCGGAAGACGCAGGCGTCCCCGAGCGAGAGGGACACGATCGGGGCGGCGGAGAACTCGTCCTTGTCCTGGTGCATGCCCATCCGGGCCGCGGCGTCGTAGAAGTTCAGCAGGGCCGTGTCCGGCAGGTAGTCCCGGGCCTCCGCGCTGCCCTCGCCGCAGGTCTCCGCCACGGCGCGGCGACCCAGCTCCGCCAGCCACGCCGGCAGGTCCGGGGCCCGTTTGTGCTCCCCGGTGCGCAGGTACCGGTAGGGCGCCCAGTCCCAGCCCAGCGTGGTGGAGCGCACCGACATCCGGCCGCCCCCGGGCAGGACGGCGTGGCGCAGGGGCGCCGGGCCGGTGGCCCACTCCCGGCACCGCAGCACCAGCTCCCGCTGCCGGGCGGGGTCCAGCCAGGCCGGCACGTGCACGGCTCCCGGGGCGATCTCGGCGCGCTCCCGCGGCAGCTCGAAGAGCTCCGGCACCCCGAAGGGGGTCGAGGGATCGGTCATGGTGCCGAGCGTAGTCCGGGCCGCAGACAGCCCCGGCGGCGGCGGCTGCCCGCCCGTCCCGCACCACCTGTGCTCCCCGCCACGGCGCCGTCCGGCGCACAGGAGTAGCGTGGAGGGCCTCCCCGACTCCCGTGAAAGGTCCGCCGTGCCCCTCCCGCTGTCCGTCGTCGACTTCGCCACCGTCCGCCAGGGCGCGTCCGTCGGCGAGAGCTTCGCCGACTCCGTCCGCCTCGCCCAGCACGCCGAACGGCTGGGCTACCGGCGCGTCTGGTACTCCGAGCACCACAACATGCCCACCATCGCGTCCTCGGCCCCGGCCGTGCTGATCGCCCACGTCGCCGCGCACACCTCCACGATCCGCCTCGGTTCGGGCGGGGTGATGCTGCCCAACCACTCCCCCCTGGTCGTCGCCGAGCAGTTCGGCACCCTCGCCGAGCTGCACCCCGGGCGGATCGACCTGGGGCTGGGCCGGGCGCCCGGCACCGACCTGCGCACGGTGCGGGCCATGCGCCGGGACCCCTCCGCCGCCGAGCAGTTCCCGCAGGACGTGCGCGAGCTGCAGGGCTACCTGAGCGGGCGCTCCCTCGTGCCGGGGGTCAGTGCCGTCCCCGGCGCCGGGACGAACGTGCCGCTGACGATCCTCGGCTCCTCGCTGTTCGGTGCGCAGCTCGCCGCGGCGTACGGGCTGCCCTACGCCTTCGCCTCCCACTTCGCCCCGGACGCCCTCGCGGACGCGGTGGCCGCCTACCGGGCACGGTTCCAGCCCTCGGAGCAGCTCGCCGAGCCCTACGTCATCGCGGCCGTCAACGTCATCGCCTCGGACGGCGCCGACGACGCCGCCGCGCAGCTGGAGACCGCCCGGCGCGAGCGGGTGCGGGCCATGGTGGGCCGTGACCGCGCACTGAGCGAGGCGGAGCTGGACATGGTGATGGACAGCCCCGCCGGGCAGCAGATCCTGCACATGCTCCACTGGTCCGTCGCCGGCACCGGCCCCGAGGTCAGGAGCTACCTCGAGGGCTTCGCGGAGGCGGCGGACGCCGACGAGCTGATGATCGCCCCCGCCTCGCCCGGCCGGGAGCAGGTGCTGCGCTCGCTGGAGATCCTCGCGGAGGCCTGGGACGGCGGCGACCGTCACATTGCGGACGGGCGGCCGGGCACGCGCGACCGGCGGTAGGTTGAGGACGCGGCCCGGTCCACGGGATCGGGCCCGGCCCCGTGCCACCGCTTCCCGAAAGGTCCCCGCATGCGCGCTCTTCCTGCCCGGCGCACCGTCCGCGTCGTGGCCGCGGCCCTCGTCCTCGCCGCCGCCTCCCCCGCCGCGGCGGCCCCGTGCACGGTCGACGTCGTCAACCTGGGCGACTCCTACTCCGCGGCCTTCGGCACGGGGGGCCTGCAGGAGGTCGAGGGGCTGCCCGGCTGCTACCAGGGCACCGGGAGGGACCACGTCGACGCGCTGGCGAGCCGGCCGCGCGTGGACGTGGTCCTGGACGCGGCGTGCGCCGGGTTCACCACCGTGCAGGTGCGCGAGCTCGTCGCCGTGCCGCGCGTGACGGACGCCCTCGCCGAGGCGGAGCTGGTCACGCTGACCATGGGCGGCAACGACATCCTGTGGGGCGACTTCATCCGGGCCTGCAGCGCTCCTGCCGAGGCGGTCGGCGGGCCCGGGGCGTGCGACGCCGCCCTCGCCCGGGCCCCGGGGCTGATCGCCTCCGCCGCCGCCTCCGCGGCCGCCACCGCGGCCGCGATCGACGAGGCCACGGACGGGCGCGTGGTCGTGCTGGGCTATCCGCACCTGCTCGACGAACGGCAGGACAGCGCGCTCGTCTCCGCGGAGCGCGCCGCCCAGCTCAACGACCGGACGGACGAGCTCAACGCCGCCCTCGCCGCGCAGGTCGAGGCCGAGGGCGCCGTCTTCGTGGACGTCACGGACCGCTTCCGCGGCCACGGGGTCGGGTCGGCGGACCCCTGGATCCTCGTCGACCCCGGCAGCGCCCACCACCTGCACCCGACCGAGCAGGGGTACCTGTCGGGCTACTACCCCGGCCTGATGAGCCAGGTGGCCCGGGCCCGCTGAACGGGTCGGCCGAACGGGCCCGCTGAACAGCGCGGCCGGCCACGACCAAGGCCCCGGATCGGCGATCCGGGGCCCTGGTCGTGGTGCGCCGCACCGGCCGCGCGGCGGCCGGTCACGTGTCAGGCGTTCTTCGTCTCGTCCCTGACGGACTGCGCCGAGTCCTGGGCGGAGGACTTCAGCTGCTGGGCCTCGTCCTGGCCCTGCGACTTGACCTCCTGAGCGCCGGCCTGGGCGGTCTCCTTGACGGACTGCACCGCCTCCTGAGCCGGCTCCTTCAGCCCCTGGGCCACCTCCTGGGCGGTCTCCTTCACCGACTCGACGGCGTGCTGGGCGTGGGGCTGGACGCGCTCCGCCGCGTCGGCCACGAGCTCCTGCTCCTTCTGCGTGGAGGGCAGGAGGGAACCGACCAGCCAACCGGCGCCGAGGGCGATCAGGCCGGCGGCCAGCGGGTTGCCGCGGGTCTTCGCCTTGGCGGCGGCCGGGGCGTGCTGCACGCCCTCCTTCAGGTCACCGGCACGGTCCTGCACCCCCTCCCGGAGGTCACCGGCGCGGTCCTGCACGCTGCCCTTGAGGTGGCGGCCGTGCTCGGAGGCGTCCTCGGCCGACCCCATGACACGCTCCCGCACGCCCTGGACCTTGTCCTGCACCTTGCCGCGCACCTTGTCCTTCTGCCGCTCGACGACGCGCTCAGGGGTCACCTTCTCGGCGACGGCGTCGACGTCGCTGTTGAGTCGAGCGCGGGTCGCCTCGATATCGGCACGGATCTGCTCGGGGTTCTGCTGGCTCATCGGTTCTCCTTCTTGGAAGGCTTCACGGTCTCCGGGATCTCGGTGACGGTCTCGCGGGTCAGGGGCAGAGGATCCTCGGTGGCCTCGGCCAGCTCCTGCTTGCCCTGGTTGAGGTTCTTCTTGCCGACGGCGGCGAGGATGCCGGCGATGACGGCCCAGACGACCGCCACGATGACGGCGGACCAGGCCAGGCCGACCAGGTTGCCCAGCCCCCACATGAGGGCGATGGACAGGAACAGGAGGACGAAGTGACCGGCCACACCGGCCCCGGCGAGCATGCCGGCGCCCTTGCCCGTGTCCTTGGCGGACTGCTTGGCCTGCTGCACCGTCTGGGTCGCCTCGGCCTTGGCCAGGGCGATCTCCTGCTGGATGAGGGTGGAGAGGTTGGTGCTCAGCGACTTGAACATCTCACCGAGCGACTCGTGCTCCGCCCTGCTCTCGGCGTCCGAGGGGGGAATGGGGTGACTCATCGACGGTCGCCCTCCTGATCGGGGTAGACGGTGCCCGGCACGCGGTCGGTGTAGGTGCGGGCGGCCTCGCCCTGCTCGTCGGAGCGGTAGGCGTAGGGGTCGCCCGGGGTGTAGCCCGAGGTCTCGGTCGCGGTGAGGTTGCGGTCGTAGCCCTGGTCGTAGACGGCGCCGGTCGCGACACCGGTCGTGGTGCCCCGGGGGGCGCCGCCACCCTGCTGCCCGCCGACGCCGAAGAACTCCTTGGCGCCCTGGCGGTCGGTGGCCACCTCGTCGCTGTCCTTGACGCCGCGGGTGGTGCGGCCGGCGAGCAGGCCGATGCCGGCGGCCACGGCCAGGAAGGTGCCGGGACGGCGGGCCGCGAAACGGCGGACGTCGTCGAGCAGGTCCTTGGCGTCCTTGTTCTCCAGGGAGGAGGCGAAGGACTCGACCCGGCCCGACACGCTGCCCAGCAGGCCGGTCACGTAGTCGGACTCGGGCTTCTCGCCGCGGGAGAGGGCGGTGATCTCGTCGCTGAAGGAGCGCACGGTCGAGGCGATGCGGTCCTGCTGAGGGCGGACCTGATCCTTGAGATCGGTCCTGAGCTGCCCGAGCAGGTCCTGGGCCCGGTGGGTCGCCTCGTCCTTGACGGCGGCGGCCTGATCCTTGACCGTCTCCTTGACGCGGTGGCCCGAGTCGGCCGCCTCGTTCTTGAGCTGGCCCGCCTCGGCCTTGGTCGTCTCCGCGGCGACGTCCTTCTTGGAGGTCGTTCCGGTGTCCGCCGCGTGGCTCGCCGTACGGTCATAGGGGTTCGTAGTCATGATTCCGCCTTTCTACAGCACTTGATAAGTTCGCTGAGCATGCGAGCTGGTCCCAGAGTATGTCGCGGGTCCACACTCGCCAAGCATTTCTTGTCCGGTGTGGCGTCGGCCACCTTTCGCCGGGCGCGGGGTCACGGCGACGGCGTGCCCCCGTTGACATTGAGCGTCTCGCCGATCACGTAGCTGGACTCGGCGGAGGCCAGGAACACGTAGGCGGGGGCCAGTTCGGTCGGCTGGCCGGCGCGGCCGAGCGGGGTCGACTGCCCGAACTCCGGCAGGGCCTCCTTCGGCTGCCCGTCGGAGACCTGCAGCGGCGTCCAGAACGGGCCGGGTGCCACCGCGTTGACCCGGATGCCCTTGGGTGCCAGCTGCTGGCCGAGACCCTTCGTGAAGTTGTTGATCGCCGCCTTCGTCGACGCGTAGTCGAGCAGGTCGGGCGAGGGCTGGTACGCCTGGATCG
This sequence comes from Kocuria sp. KH4, assembly GCF_053711175.1. Taxonomy (NCBI): domain Bacteria; kingdom Bacillati; phylum Actinomycetota; class Actinomycetes; order Micrococcales; family Micrococcaceae; genus Kocuria; species Kocuria sp. KH4. The sequence continues at coordinate 2,116 of NZ_JBSJYX010000022.1, read as the reverse complement.
ACGTCGTGTTGATGATCGAAGACCCGGCGGGCAGGTGCCGCAGCGCCGCCTTGGTGATCCGGAACATCGCCAGGATGTTCACCGTGAAGGTGTCGGTCAGCTGGTCGTCACTGAGGTCCTCGAAGTCCTCGACGGCGACCTGCTTGCCGGCGTTGTTGACGAGGACGTCCAGGCCGCCGAGGCCGTTCACGGCGTTCTCGACGAGGGCCTCGCAGAAGGCCTTGTCCGTCAGGTCGCCGGGCAGCAGCACGGCCGTGCGGCCGGCCTTCTCGATGATGCCCTTCACGACCTGGGCGTCGGGCTCCTCGTCGGGCAGGTAGTTCAGGGCGACGTCGGCGCCCTCCTTCGCGAAGGCGATGGCCACGGCCGCGCCGATGCCCGAGTCCGCGCCCGTGATCAGGGCCTTGCGGCCCACCAGCCGGCCGGTGCCGCGGTAGGAGAACTCGCCGCGGTCGGTCTTCGGCTCCAGCTCCACGTCCAGGCCCGGCTCGGGCTGGTCCTGCTCCGGCGGGGAGAGAACCGGGTACCGGGTCACCGGGTTCTGGAGGGTGAGCTGGTCCGTCGACTCGTCGTGGGCGTCCTGGGAACTGCCGTTGCTGGTCTCGGTCATGTCCGCTCCTTTCGTCGTGCACTCGTGTTAGATCAGCATACTGATCAGTCGCCCGCAGGGACAGTGGTTCACTCTCCGAGAACACGGCGGACCGTCGTGCGCGGCGGGATGGCGGACGGTTCCGGGCGGGTCGGTCAGCCGGTGAACCGCCGGAGGAAGGCGCGCAGGGCGTCGTCGAACGCCGCCGGCTGCTCGAGGTTCGGCGTGTGGCCGGCCCCATCCACGAACACGAGCTCGGCGCCCGGGGCGAGGTCCGCCATCCGGCGGCCCGCCCCGCCGTCGAAGACGTCGTCCGCGCCCACCACGACGAGCACCGGGATCCGGGCGCCGCGCAGCACGTCGCCGAGGTCGCGGCGCTCGGCACGACCGCGCATCGCCGCGGCCGCCCCCTTGGCCGGTGCGTTGCGGAGCATGGCGAGCACCTCCGCCGCCACGCCGGGGGACGACTCCACCGTGGCCTCGGCAAGCATCCGGCCGAGCACGCTGCGCCCGTAGGTCTCCATGCCGCCGGTCAGGATGGCGTCGGCCGTGGCGTGCCGGCGCCGCCGGCCGGCACGGTCCTCCGCCTCGGGAACGGTGGCGACCAGGACGAGCCCGCGCACCCGCTCCGGGTGCCGCCCCACCAGCTCCATGGCGATCTGCCCGGACATCGAGAAGCCGACCACCACCGCGGGGGATGTCCCGAGGTGGTCGAGCAGACCGGCGACGTCGTCGGCGAACTCCTCCGTGTAGACGATCCCCTCGGTGATGCCGGACTGCCCGAAACCCCGCAGATCCGGGGCCACCACCCGCCAGCCGAGCCCGGCGAACACCTCGACCTGTCGGGCCCACATGCTCCGGTCGTAGGCGTGCCCGTGCAGCAGGAGCAGCGTGGGCCCCCTGCCCCGGTCGGTGTAGGCCAGGGTGACGTCGCCGATCCGGGCGGTGGACGGACGGGTCTCGGACACGGCGGGTGCCTCCTTCCACGGGCCGGCCGCTACGGCGCGGTCTGCTCTGCCTCATCGGCAGGGGGCCGCGACGACGCAGGTGCGACCCTCCCCCGGCCGTCCCACAGGCCCTTCGGGGCCGGCATCGCTCTCGGTCAGGCGTGCCCCCGTCCGGTCCCCCCGGTGCTCAGCGGTCCGGCGCGTCGGCGAGGGAGTCGGGGCTGGAGCCTGGGCCGGGGTGCAGCAACACCGCGCGGCCGTCGGCGCTCTGCGCCGCATCACCGCCGCTCGAGACCGTCGGATCCGCGTTCTCCGACGATAGGACGAAAGAGGGCGTGAGGAAAGGCCCCGCACCGGTGGGGTGGGGGCCTGGACGGGGGACGGGAAAAGGCCCCGCACGGGTGGGTGCGGGGCCTGGTGGGTGTCGGCTGGTGCGGGTGGGGGGTGGTGGTGGGTTGATGTGGGGAGCCCCCGCACGTGGTGTGCGGGGGCTCGACCCTTGTGGTGTGGTCCGGCGGTGTCCTACTCTCCCACACCCTGGCGGGTGCAGTACCATCGGCGCTGTGGGTCTTAGCTTCCG
>NZ_JBSJYX010000021.1:0-76442 GCF_053711175.1 Kocuria sp. KH4 | reverse complement strand
GGGCCCGGCGCCCGCCCCCGGGCCCGGACTCACTTCAGGAAGTCGGGGAAGTCCAGGGAGTCCTTGCGGGCGGAGCCGGCGGGCTGGCCGGCCTCGGCCTCGGCGGGCAGGTCGACGTCGAAGCCGGCGTCGTCGGGCACGTCGTCGTTGGCCACCGGCTGGGCCCACCGCTGCGCGGTGGCGGGCTGGCCGAAGGAGGCGGAGCCGCCGCGCTGCGGGGAGCGGCCCAGGCCGGCGGGCTGGCCGGCGCCGGAGCCGAAGGCGGCCCGGGTGCTCGCGGCCTGCTGGGCGGCGGCGTTGGTGTTGTTCGCGTTGGTCTCCGGGCTCACGGAGTCGAAGCCGGCGGCGATGACGGTGACCCGGGCCTGGTCGCCGAGGGCGTCGTCGATGACGGCGCCGAAGATGATGTTCGCCTCGGGGTGGGCCACCTCCTGGACCAGGCGGGCCGCCTCGTTGATCTCGAACAGGCCGAGGTCGGAGCCGCCCTGGATGGACAGGAGCACGCCGTGGGCGCCGTCGATGGAGGCCTCCAGCAGCGGGGACGCGATGGCGAGCTCCGCGGCCTTCACCGCGCGGTCCTCGCCCTGGGCCGCGCCGATGCCCATGAGCGCCGACCCGGCGCCCTGCATCACGGACTTCACGTCGGCGAAGTCGAGGTTGATCAGGCCCGGGGTGGTGATCAGGTCGGTGATCCCCTGCACGCCGGAGAGCAGCACCTGGTCCGCGGACTTGAACGCGTCGAGCATGGAGACGTTGCGGTCGGAGATCGACAGCAGCCGGTCGTTCGGGATCACGATGAGGGTGTCGACCTCGTCGCGCAGGGTCTCGATGCCGTTCTCCGCCTGGTTGGACCGGCGGCGGCCCTCGAAGGTGAACGGGCGGGTGACCACGCCGATGGTCAGGGCCCCCAGGGACCGGGCGATCCGGGCGACCACGGGGGCGCCGCCGGTGCCGGTGCCGCCGCCCTCGCCGGCGGTCACGAACACCATGTCGGCCCCCTTGAGGACCTCCTCGATCTCCTCGTGGTGGTCCTCCGCCGCCTGCCGCCCGACATCCGGGTTGGCGCCGGCGCCCAGGCCGCGGGTGAGCTCCCGGCCGACGTCGAGCTTGACGTCGGCGTCGCTCATCAGCAGGGCCTGCGCGTCCGTGTTGATCGCGATGAACTCGACGCCGCGCAGCCCCTCCTCGATCATCCGGTTGACGGCGTTGACGCCGCCGCCGCCGATTCCGACGACCTTGATGACGGCCAAGTAGTTCTGGGGGGTGGAGGAGTCCATGGGTACCTAACTCGAGATGGTTCGGGGCCGGGGTCGCGAGCCGTTGCTCAACCTTCGATCGAAGGTGGAACGTCAGGCCGTCAGCTGCTGCTCCGGGCGGGTCGATGTCGGGTCAAGACTAACAACCGAGGGGACCGCCTGCACGACAAGCCATACCGCTTTCGACACTTTTCGCCAAAACCGCAGGCCACACCGGTGCGGGGACCAGGTCTCAAGCTCTGGTGGAGACTGAGCGGACGTGCGCGGGCCTCAGCGCACCACGGGGCGGGTGGGGCTGGAGACGTCGTAGGTTTCCACGTCGCTGCCGGCCCCGCGCGCCTCGACGAGTTCGCGGAGGACCTGCGCCTTCAGCTCGCTGTCCTCGGCGGTGCCCCACACGACGGCGCGGCCGTCGGTGAACGTCAGCTCCACGGAGGACAGGGACTCCGCGGAGGCCGTGCGCAGCTGGGCCAGGACGGACTCGGGCAGGGCGGCCAGCACGTCGGCGATCGCGTCGAACCGTTCGCCCTCCAGCACGTCGGGGCCTCCCGTGACCACCGGCACGGCCGCCTCCCGGGCGGTGGCCGCCCTGGTGAGCCGCACGCCCTCGGAGTCCACGACGGCGAACTCGTCACCGTCCTGGACCGCAGCCACCGGCACCCGCTCGTGCAGCTCCACGAGCAGGTGGTGCGGGGGCTCGAGCACGACCTCGATCGAGCGGACCTGCGGGATCGCCCCGACCCGCTCGCGGACCTCCTGCTTCGAGATCCGGGTCAGCGGGACCCCGCGGTAGCCCTCCAGCGCCTCCTCGACGCTGGCGGGGTCGGTCAGCTGGGCGCCGCGCACGGAGATGTCCCGGACCGCGAGAGCCGGGGAGAGGAACAGGACGCCGGCGAGCACGGCGAGGGCCACCAGCGCCCCCAGGGCGGCACCGAGCCGGCGGCGCCGCCGCCGCGCCCCGGCCGACGCGGGGAAGGCGACGACGGTCGCTCCGCCCGGGGCGGCTCCGACCGCGGTAGAGCCGTGGTGGGCGGGCTCCTCCGGGACCCGGGAGGCGCTGAGCGTACGGGACGGCGCGCGCTCCTGCCGGTGCCGGCGCCAGGCGCTGAACCGGCCGCCCGCGGCGGGGACCTCCACGAGCTCGTCCTCGTCGGAGACGGGCGAGACCTTGGTCCCGTCGTTCACGCGCACCCGCCCGCTCCGCGCTGTGCCCCCGGCGGGGGCCGCGGACCAGGGCCCGGCGGCGGTCCTCTCCCGGGCGGCGTCGTCGCGACCGGCCCCGGCCGGGTCCCCCGGGTCGAGGGGCCCCGGGGCGGCCGGGGTCTCCGGGGGCCGAGGAGTCCCCGGGGCCGCGGCGTCCGTGCCGGCGTCCCCGGGGCGCTCCCCGAACCGGGGCTGGTGCGGTCGGCCGTGCCGGCTCATCAGCCCTCCCCGAGCCGGTCCACGAGCAGGGGGCCGAGCCGGGTGACGTCCCCCGCCCCGACCGTGAGCACGAGGTCGCCGGGGCGGGCGGCACGGGCGGCCTCGACGACCGCCTGCGCGCCGTCGGGGACGTAGCGGACGTGGGCGGGGGCGAGGTCGGTGATGACCTCGCTGGTCAGCCCGGGGACCGGCTGCTCGCGCGCGGCGAAGACGTCGATGACCAGGCTCTCGTCCGCGAGGGCCAGGGCGTCGGCGAACTCCGCGGCGAACTCCCGGGTCCGGGAGAACAGGTGCGGCTGGAAGACGGCGATCACCCGGTGCCCGCCGGCGACCTCCCGGGCCGCGGTGAGCGCCGCGACGACCTCGGTGGGGTGGTGGGCGTAGTCGTCGAAGACCCGCACGCCGCGCCCCTCGCCCCGCAGGTCGAACCGCCGGGCCGAGCCGTGGAAGCCGGCCAGTCCGCGCACGGCGTCCGCGGGCGGGACGCCGGCCTCGACGGCCACGCAGAACGTGGCGGTGGCGTTGAGCACGTTGTGCCGCCCGGGCACCGCGAGCTCGAGCTGCTCCTCGCGGCGGTCGGCGCCCTCCCCCAGCACCAGGGTGCTGCGGGTGCGCAGCCCGTCGCCGCCCTCCGGGAGCACCCGGACGTCCGCGGTCGCGTCGGTGCCGTAGCTGACCACCCGCCCGCCCGCGGCCCGGTGCCGCTCGGCCAGGGCCCGCGAGCCGGGGTCGTCCTGGCAGGCCACGAGCAGCCCGTCCTCGGTCAGGGTGGCGGCGAAGTCGTCGAAGGCCCGGTAGAAGGCCTCGCGGGACGGGTAGAAGTCCAGGTGGTCCGGCTCGATGTTGGTGACCACCGCGATCCGGGGGCCGTAGGCGAGGAAGGAGCCGTCGGACTCGTCGGCCTCCGCCACGAACCACCGGCCGTCCCCCAGGGCGGCGTTGGCCCCGAGGTCGGCCACGTGCGCGCCGATCGCCCAGGAGGGGTGCCGGCCGGCGGCCTGCAGGGCCACGGCGGTCATCGCGCTCGTGGTGGTCTTGCCGTGGGTGCCGGCCACGGCCACGACGTCGCGGCCGTGCATCGTGGCGGCCAGGGCGTCGGAGCGGTGCAGCACGCGTAGCCCGGCGGCCCGCGCCGCGGCGTACTCGGGGTCCTCGGGCGGGATGGCGGTGGAGACGACCACGGTCCCGGCCCCGGCGACCTGCTCGGCCCGCTGGCCCACGTACACCGTGGCGCCCAGGTCCTCGAGCTGGCGCAACGCCGGGGAGTCCTGGCGGTCGGAGCCGCTGACCGGGACGCCGTGGGCGAGCATGAGCTTGGCGACGGCGGACATGCCGGCCCCGCCCATGCCGATGAAGTGCACCCGGCCCAGCCGGGCGGGGTCGAGCTGGTGCTCAGCGGCCACGGGGGACCTCCTCGAGGATCAGCTGCGCCAGGACGGCGTCGGCGTCGCGCACGCCGTGCTCCCGGCTGGCGGCGGCCATGGCGGCGAGCCAGTCCGGCTCGGCCAGGAGCGGGTGGACGTGCTCGCGGTACCAGCCGGGGGTGAAGGCGTCGTCGGCGACCAGCTGCGCCGCGCCCGCGGCCACGAGGGAGGCGGCGTTGAGCGCCTGCTCGCCGTTGCCCACGGGCAGCGGCACGAACACGGCCGGCAGCCCCACGGCGGCGACCTCGGAGACGGTCGCCGCCCCGGCGCGGGCCACGAGGAGGTCCGCGGCGGCGTAGACGCGCTCCATGCCGTCGACGTACTCGACCTGCACGTAGCCGGGGGCCTCCAGCAGCGTGCCGTCGTCACGGGTGACCTGCTTGCCGCGACCGGTGACGTGGAGCAGCTGGTGGCCGTGGGCGGCGACCTCCCCCGCCACCGCGGCCACGGTCCGGTTCATGTTCAGGGCCCCGGAGGAGCCGCCGGTGACCACGACGGTGGGCGCGTCCGGGTCGAGCCCGAAGGACCGCCGGGCCTCGGCGCGCCGGCCCGCCCGGTCCAGGCCGACGATCTCCCGGCGCATGGGCATGCCCACGGTGACGGCCCCGCGCAGGGGCGTGCCGGGGAACGCGGTGGCCACGGTCCGGGCCCAGCGCGCGCCCACCCGGTTGGCGAGGCCGGGGCGGGCGTTCGCCTCGTGCACCACGAGGGGCAGCCCCCGCCGGGCGGCGGCGAGGTAGACGGGGGTGCAGACGTACCCGCCGACGCCGACCACCACGTCGGGGCGCACCCGGTCCAGGATCTCGCCCGCCTGCCGCACGGCGGCGAGCAGCCGCCCGGGCAGCCGGGCGAGGTCCACGGAGATCCGCCGGGGCAGCGGCACCCGGTCGACGAGCTCGAGGGCCAGCCCGGCCTGGGGCACGAGCCGGGTCTCCATCCCGGAGGCGGTGCCCACCGCCGTGAGGCGGGCGCCCGGCGCCTGCTCGCGCAGGGCGGCGGCCACGGCCAGCAGGGGGCTCACGTGCCCGGCGGTGCCGCCGCCGGCGAGCAGGACCGACGGGGCGGCGCCCTCGGGGGTCGGTTCGGACGGTGTCATGCGCGATCCTCGTTCGGGGTGCGGGGGCGGGGGGTGCGGGAGGGGACCGGGATCCGGCGCGGCAGGCGGGTGAAGGACATCACCACGCCGACGGCGGCCAGGCTCATCAGCAACGAGGACCCACCGTAGCTGATGAACGGCAGGGGGACGCCGATCACCGGGAGCACCCCGGTGACCATGCCGATGTTGATGAACGCCTGGCCCACCAGCCACGTCACCACGCACGCCGTGGCGATCCGCACGAAGCGGCTGCGCGCGCGCAGGATGATCCGGGCCATGGCCAGGGTCATGACCGCGAACAGGGCGAGGATCAGCACCGTGCCCAGCAGCCCCAGCTCCTCGCCGATGATGGAGAAGATGTAGTCGTTGTGCGCCTCGGGCACGTAGTTGTACTTGAGCCGCGACTGGCCCAGGCCCACGCCCCACCAGCCGCCCGAGGCCAGGGCGTTGAGCCCCTGGTCGGCCTGGTAGCAGGCGTCGGTGGCGCCGCACTCGCCGAACAGCCAGCCGGTGATGCGGTCCACCCGGTGGGGCGCCGCGGCGACCGCGACCGCCCCGAGCGTGACCGCCCCGGCGGCGGCGACGGCGAACAGCCGCAGCGGCGCCCCGGCGAAGAACAGCGCGGCGGCGTAGATGAGCGCGAAGACCAGTGCGGTACCGACGTCGTCGCCGAGCACGACCATCAGGGCCGGGACTCCGATGCCCAGCGCGGAGGGCCACAGGGCCTGGCGCCAGTCCCGCACGGCGTCGCCCTGCCGCGCCAGGACCATCCCCAACCACACGGACACGGCGAGCTTCGCGGCCTCGGAGGGCTGGAAGGACTGCCCGCCGACCACGATCCAGTTCCGGTTGCCGTTGATCTCCTGCCCCAGGGGGGTGAACACGAGCAGCAGGAGCAGCACGGCCAGCACCAGCAGGCCCGTGGCCCCGCGGCGGTACCAGGACGTGGGCACGAAGGAGAGCCCGAACATCAGCACGATGCCCAGGCCCGCGTACGTGGCCTGCTTCGTGAAGTAGGAGTAGGCGGACTCCTGGGCGGAGATGGACTCCACGGCGGAGGCGGAGAGCACCATCATGATGCCGATGCCGGTGAGCAGCAGCACGGACCCGGCCAGCGCGTAGTAGGAGTGCACGAGCGGGCCGTCCACGAGCGCCCGCCAGAAGCGCCGCAGCTCGCCCCGGGACCCGGGCGCGCCCGGCGCGGCGCCGGGGCGGTCCTGGAGCTGCGTCACGACAGCCGCTCCACGAGCTCGGCGACCTCGCGGATGAACGCGTCGCCCCGGTGGGCGTAGGAGGTGAACTGGTCCATCGACGCGGACGCCGGGGCCATCAGGACGGTGTCCCCCCGCTGCGCCGCCCCGTGGGCCAGGCGCACCGCCGCGGCCATCACGGCGTCGCCGTCCGTGGCGCCGTCCGCCCCGGCGGGTAGGACGGGCACCGCGGGGGCGTGCTCGGCGAGGGCCGAGAGCAGCCCCTCGTTGTCCGTGCCGATGAGCACCACCGTGCGCAGCCGGTCCGCGTGCCGGGCCACGAGCCGGTCGTAGGACACGCCCTTGGAGAGCCCGCCGGCGATCCACACCACCGAGCCGAAGGCGGACAGGGCGGCGTCCGCGGCGTGCGGGTTGGTGGCCTTGGAGTCGTTGACCCACACGACCCCGTGCGTGGTGGCCACGGCCTGGATCCGGTGGTCGCCGGGCTCCCAGGCGCGCAGCCCGTCCCGCACGGCCTCCGGGGGCGCGCCGGCGGCGCGGGCCAGCGCCGCGGCGGCCAGGGCGTTGGCGACCCCGTGCGGGGTCGGGAGGGGCCCGGTGTCCGCCACGGTCGCGAGCTCGAGGGCGGAGCCGCGCCGGTCCTCGAGGAACGCCCGGTCCACCAGCAGGTCCTCGACCACGCCGAGCATGCTCACGTCGGGGGTCTCCAGGGTGAAGCCCACGGCGCGGCAGCCCTCCACGACGTCGGCCTCCTCGACCATCCGCACGGTCTCGGGCTGCTGCGCGTTGTAGACGCAGGCCACCCGGGTGCGCTCGTAGATCCGCGACTTGTCCGCGACGTAGTCGGCGTAGCCGCCGTGCCAGTCCACGTGGTCCTCGGCGACGTTGAGCACCACCGAGGCCAGCGGGGACACCGAGTGGGCCCAGTGCAGCTGGAAGCTGGAGAGCTCCACCACGAGCACGTCGTGCTCCACCGGCTCGCGCAGCGCGTCGAGGACCGGGGTGCCCACGTTGCCGACCGCGGCCACGGTGAACCCGGCGGCCCGCAGCATCGCCTCCGTCATCCCCACCGTGGTGGTCTTGCCGTTGGTGCCCGTGATGCACACCCACTCGGCGGTCCGGCGCCCGGCGCGCTCCCGGACCCGCCAGGCGAGCTCGACGTCGCCCCAGATCTGGATCTCCTCGGCGGCCGCGGCGGCCAGCAGCGGGGAGTCGGGGCGCAGCCCGGGAGAGGTGACCACCAGCTCGGGGCGCTCGCCGTCCACGTCGGGCACGGAGGACCCGTGCTCCTCCCCCAGCAGGACGCCGGCGGCGCCCACGATCCGCAGGGTGTCGGCCCGGCCGCGGGTCGCGGGGGTGTCCGCCCCGTCGACGACGACGACGCGGGCGCCCAGCTCGATCAGGGTGTCCGCGGCGGCGAAGCCGGACACGCCGATCCCGGCCACGACCACGCGCAGCCCGGCCCAGTCGGCGTCCCAGCTGGTCAGCCCGGCCAGCCGGGGACGGTCCAGGACGGGGTTGTCGTTGCTCGCGTGGATCATTGGATCATTCCTCCGTGGGAGAGCAGCCAGTCGCCGTAGAAGACGCCGAGCGCGGCCGCGACGAACAGCCCGGCGATGATCCAGAAGCGGACCACGATGGTCACCTCGTTCCAGCCCTTGAGCTCGAAGTGGTGCTGCAGGGGCGCCATCTTGAAGATGCGCTTGCCGCCGGAGAGCTTGAAGTAGCCGACCTGCAGGATCACGGAGACCGTGATCACCACGAACAGCCCGGCGATCAGCACGAGCAGCAGCTCGGTGCGGGTCAGCACGGCGAAGGCGGCCAGCGCCCCGCCGAGGCCCAGGGAGCCGGTGTCGCCCATGAAGATCTTCGCCGGGGAGGTGTTCCACCACAGGAAGCCCACGAGGGCGCCCACCAGCGCGGACGCCGTCAGGGCGAGGTCGGCGGCGTCGCGCACCTCGTAGCACACGCCCTGGGCCACCGTCCCGCACAGGTGGGTGTTCTGCCACATGGCGATCAGCATGTAGCCGCTGAACACCAGGATGGAGGCCCCGGTGGCGAGCCCGTCGAGGCCGTCGGTGAGGTTCACGGCGTTGGTGGTGGCCGTGGCGATGAGGTTGACCCAGACCACGAAGAGCAGCGCCCCGAGCACGGAGCCGGCGAAGGCGAGGTCCAGGGCGGTGTCCCGGGTGACGGAGATCGCCGAGGACGCGGCGGTCGTGCCCTCCGGGCCGGGCACGAGCAGCACGAGCAGCGCGAACGCCGTGCCGATCAGCCCCTGCAGCACGATCTTGCCCAGCGGGCTCAGGCCCAGGTTCTGCTTCTTGGCGATCTTCTTGTAGTCGTCGATGAACCCGACCAGGCCCATGCCGAGCATGAGCAGCAGCGCGGAGAGCCCGGAGAGGGTCATCCCGCCGTAGGAGGGCCACAGCAGCCCCGAGGCCAGGTGGGTGAGGCCGTAGGCCAGCACCACGGAGCCGAGGATCGCGACGCCGCCCATCGTGGGCGTCCCGCGCTTGGTGTGGTGGCTGGTGGGCCCGTCGTCGCGGATGAACTGGCCGTAGCCGCGGCGGGCCAGGAACTTGATGAAGGCCGGGGTCCCGAACAGGGACAGCACGAGGGCGAGCCCGGCGGCCATGAGGATCTGGATCATGCCCGCTCGTCCCCCTCGGCGGCGGCGCCCGGGGCGACCGGCCGTCCGCTCGCGTCGAGGGAGGCGTTGACGAAGGGCCCCGCCGAGCGCCAGTGGTCGCCGCGGGCGGGGGCGTCGTTGCCGGGCGCGGGCCCGGCGGCGCCGGCGGAGGCGGTGGCCGCGACCCGGTCGCCCAGCACCCCCAGCCCGGAGGCGTTGGACGCCTTGAACAGGACGATGTCGCCCGGGGCCAGCTCCCGCCCCAGGATCTCCTCGGCCTCCTCGGCCGTGGCCACCCACGTGGCCTCGTTGCCCCAGGAGCCCTCCAGCTGGGCGGCGTCGTAGACGGGGCGGGCGAGCTCGCCGACCGCGATCAGCTTGGAGATGTTCAGCCGCACGACCATGCGGCCCAGGGCGTCGTGCTCCTCGACGGTGCTGTCGCCGAGCTCGAGCATCCCGCCCAGCACCGCCCACGTGCGGCGGGGGGCGGAGCCGTCGGTCCCGCGGCCCAGCTGGGCGAGGCTCTGCAGCGCCGCGCGCATGGACTGCGGGTTGGCGTTGTAGGCGTCGTTGACCACGGTCACCCCGTCGGCCCGCTCGGTGCGCTCCATCCGCCACCGGCTCGCGGGGCCCTGGGCGTTGAGCGAGGCGGCGATCCGCTCCGGGGCCACCCCGGCCACGAACGCCGCGGAGGCGGCCGCGAGCAGGTTGCTCACGTGGTGCTCCCCGATGAGCCGGGAGACGACCCGGTGCGCGGAGCCGTCGGGGAAGTGCAGCACGAACTCGGGGCTGCCCCCGGGTCCGAGGCGCACCTCGGAGGCGTGCACCCGGGCGGCCGGGACGTCCGGCAGGGCGTTGGCCGGGGACTCCCCGAAGAACAGCACGGGGGCGGCGGTGCGCCGGTGCATCTGTCGCACCAGGGTGTCGTCGTCGTTGAGGACGGCCACCCCGTCGGCGCGCAGGGCCTCCACCATCTCGCCCTTGGCCCGGGCGATGTTGGCGACGCCGCCGAACTCCCCGGCGTGCGCGGAGCCCACGCACAGCACCACGCCGACGTCGGGGCGGACCATGCGGCACAGGTAGTCGATGTTGCCGATCCGGGTGGCGCCCATCTCGACCACGAGGTAGCGCGTCTCGGGAGTGCACTCGAAGACCGTCAGGGGCACCCCGACCTCACCGTTGTACGAGCCGCGGGGGGCGACCGTGGGGCCCTCGGCGGAGAGGATGCCCCGCAGCAGGTCCTTGGTGGTCGTCTTGCCCACGGAGCCGGTCACCGCGACGACCGTGACCTCGTGGTCGGCGCGCAGCTGGGCCACGACCCAGGCGGCCAGCCGGCCCATCGCCTCCACCACGTCGGGGACCAGGACGCCCGGGTACACCGCGCCGGCGGCGTCGGTCACCTCGCGCTCCACCAGGGCCAGCACCGCCCCGGCGGCGAAGGCCGCGCCCACGAACTCGTGGCCGTCGGTGACCTCCCCCGGCTTCGCCACGAACAGCGTCCCGGGGCGTGCCTCGCGGGAGTCGGTCGTGACGTGCCCGACGACGACCTCCCGCGCGGCGGCGTCGCCGACGGCGCGCCCGCCGGTGAGCTGCGCGATCTGTGCTGCGGTCAGTGCGATCATCGGTCCTCCCTACGGCCCTGCTGCGCGTCGGCCAGTGCGGCCCGCAGCTCTTCCCTGTCGTCCAGCGGGTGGTCCACGCCCCGGATCTCCTGGACCGTCTCGTGCCCGCGGCCGGCCACGAGCACGGAGTCGCCCGGTCCGGCCATCGCCACCGCGGCCCGGATGGCCACGGCCCGGGGGGCGAGCACGAGCACCTCCTGGGCGCGCGCGCCGTCGGCCGCCCGCGCTCCGGCGGCGACCTCCTCGCGGATCCCGGCCGGCTCCTCGTCGTGGGGGTCGTCGTCGGTGACGATCACCACGTCGGCGTGCCGGGCGGCGATCGCGCCCATGACGGGCCGCTTGGTCCGGTCCCGCTCGCCGGTGGCGCCGAAGACCACGATCACCCGGCCCTGCCCGTCGGCGGGCTCCACGGCGGCGAGCGCCCGGCGCAGGGCGTCCGGGTTGTGCGCGAAGTCGACGACGGCGGTCGGCGCGGTGCCGATCAGCTGCATCCGCCCCGGGACGTCGGTGGTCAGCGGGTCCTCCTCGTCGAGCACGCGCTGCAGCTGCCCGGCGTCCACGCCGGAGGCCAGCACCATCACCACGGCGAGCGCGGCGTTGGCGACATTGAAGTCCCCCGGCAGTCCGGTGGCGACGCGCAGCGAGCGGCCGTCGCGGTGCACCAGGGTGAAGGAGTGGCCGATGCCGCGGCGGGACAGGGCCGTGAGGGTCCAGTCGGCGCCGTGGCGCTCCGGCCCGGCGTCCCGGTCCTCGGCCACGTCGCCGCGCAGGGCGATCGTGTCCACCCGGTCCGCGCCGAGCTGCGCCCGGGCGTGGGCGGCCATGCGGGCGCCCCAGACGTCGTCCTCGTCCTGGAGCACCACCACGGCGCGGCCGGTGCGCCCGGGGGTGAACAGGCGGGCCTTCACGGAGAAGTACTCCTCCATGGACCCGTGCAGGTCCAGGTGGTCCTGGGTGAGGTTGGTGAACCCGGCGACGTCGAAGCGGACCCCGTCCACGCGGTGGAACTCCAGGGCGTGGGAGGAGACCTCCATGGACGCCGCGGTGATGCCGCGCTCGCGCATCAGGGCGAGCAGGGCGTGCACGTGGGAGGCCTCGGGGGTGGTCAGCCGGGAGGGGATGGCCTGCTCCCCGGCGAGGATCTCGATGGTGCCGATCAGCCCGGTGGTGCGGCCGAGCGCCCGCAGCAGCGAGTTGGTGAAGTAGGTCGTGGTGGTCTTGCCGTTGGTGCCGGTCACCGCGAGGAGCACCGGGGCGGTGCCGTCCTCCGGCCGGGAGCCGTAGACGCGGGCCGCGATCGTCCCGACCGCCCGCCGGGGGTCCGGTGCCACGACGACGGGCAGGTCCACGCCGGCGCGCTCGAGCAGGCCGGCGCCCTCCGCGTCGGTGAGCACCGCGGCCGCGCCCGCCCGCTCGGCCTGGGCCGCGAACTGCGCCCCGTGCGCCCGGGCCCCCGGCAGGGCCGCGTAGAGGTCCCCCGGGCGCAGCTGCCGGGAGTCGAGGGAGATGCCGGTGACGTCCACGGAGCGGGACGGGGCCTCCCCGCCGGCCAGCCGCGCCGCCTCCTCGAGGCTCAGCGGGCGGGGCCTGGCGGGGCGCATCGTCTGCGCGTCGTGTCCCTGCTGGGCTGTCGCGTCCATCAACGTCCTTCGTGGTCTTGGGGGGCGGGTGGGTGCTCCGCCGGGTGCTGGGGGGAAGGCGCCCAGGGGGTCTCCGGGCACAGCGATACGGAAGTCTAGTCGCCCTCGTCGGCCCGCCGGGACGGGTCCGTCCCGGCGGCGCCCGGGTCCGCGGTGGTCCCGGTGGCGCCCGGATCCTGCCCGGCGGTGCCCTCCGAGGCGTCCTCGGTGGTGTCCGCCCCGGCGTCGTCCGCGGGGTCGGTGGTGTCCTCCCGGTCACCCGCTGCGGCGTCGTCCGTCCCGACGACGTCCGGGGCGGCGTCCTCCGGGGCGGTCTTCTCCGGCTCGTCCGTGCGCAGGGGGATCTCCACCGGGTCGTCGGTCGAGGGCGGGACGTCGTAGTGGCGCAGGACCTGACCCATGATCGTGCTGAACGTGCCGGTCGTGCCGATGCTGCGGACGTCGCCCTGCGGGCGCTGGAGGGTCACGGCCACGAGGTACTGGGGGTCCTCGATGGGCGCCACGCCCACGAAGGAGGTGGTGTAGCCGTCGTAGCCGCCCTGCGCGCCGGGGGCCTCGGCGGTGCCCGTCTTCCCGCCCACGCGGTAGCCCTCCACGGCGGCCTCCTTGGCCCCGCCCTCCGTGACGGTGACCTCCATCATGTCCAGGACCTGCTCGGCCGTCTCCGCGGAGATGATCCGCTCGCCCTCCGGGCGCTCGACCGGGGTGCGGGTGCCGTCGGGGTCGATGACGGCCTCGAGGACGCGCGGCTCCACCTGGACCCCGCCGTTGGCGATCGCCTGGAAGACGGTGGCGGTGCGCAGGGGCGTCTGGGACACGCCCTGGCCGAAGAGCACGGTGTACTGCTGGCGCTTGTCCCACTGGTCGGCCGCGGCCAGGATGCCCGGCGAC
The DNA here is from genome assembly GCF_053711175.1 of Kocuria sp. KH4. NCBI lineage: Bacteria > Bacillati > Actinomycetota > Actinomycetes > Micrococcales > Micrococcaceae > Kocuria > Kocuria sp. KH4. The sequence continues at coordinate 63,248 of NZ_JBSJYX010000021.1, read as the reverse complement.
TCCCCCGGCAGCTCGATCCCCGTGGTCTCGCCCACCCCGAAGCGCTGCATCCAGTCGTGGCGCTGCTCGCGGGAGAGCTGGCTGCCGACCATCACGGTGCCCGTGTTCATGGAGTCCGCGATGATCCCGGCGAACGTGCGGTCCTGCTCGCCGTGGTCGAAGGAGTCGGTGATCTTCTCCCCGTCGATCTCCAGGAACGGCGGCACCGTGAGCTCCGTCCAGGGGGTGGCCAGCCCCTCCTCCACGGCGGCCGCGGCGGTGAGGATCTTCTGCGTGGAGCCCGGCTCCACGGCCTGGGTCACGGCCCGCGCCCCGAGGTCCGCGGCGTCGGCCGAGCCGATGTCGTTGGGGTCCACGGTGGAGGAGTCCGCCAGCGCCAGCACCGCGCCGTCCTCGATGCGCATCACCACGGCGGTGCCCCACTCGGCGTCGAGCTCCTGGGCGCGCTCGGTGACCGCCTGCTGGGCGATGAACTGGACGTCGCTGTCGATGGACAGCTGCACCGAGGACCCGTCCACCACGGGGCTCTCCTCGGTGGGGGCCACCGGGATCCGCACCCCGTCCGCGCTGATCTCGAAGGTCCGGCTGCCGTCCGTGCCGCGCAGCAGCTCGTCCTGGGTCTGCTCGATCCCGCCCAGGGCCTCGTCGTCGCCGCCCATGAAGCCGACCACGCTGCCGGCCACGGGCCCGTTCGGGTAGATGCGGTCCGAGGACGGCTGGCCGTAGACGTAGGGCAGGTCGAGCTCCCGCACGGTGTTCCACTGCTCGGGGGTGACCCCGCGGGCCACGTACTCGAAGGGCTTGTCCCCGTCGAGGGCGTCCTTGACCTCCGCGTCCTCGAGCTCGAGGGCGTCGGCGAGCTGGTACACCGCCTGCGTGGGCGTGACGGTCTCGGTGGTCCCCTCCGCCTTCAGCCGCTCGAACTCCCGGACCTTCGTCTGGTCCACCGTCACGTCGTAGCGCTGCAGCGTCCGGGCGAGCACGTTGCCGTTGGTGTCGCGGATCTCCCCGCGCCGGGCCGGGACCACCTCGGTGCGGGAGCGGTCGGTGGCGGCGGCCTCGGCCCGGCCGGACACGTCGAAGCCCTGCACCCACACGAGGCGCAGCCCCAGCACGACGAGCAGGGCGAGCACGAGGAGCACGCCCACGTGGCTGCGGCCGATGCGGGGTGCGCCGTCGGTGGGTGTCGAGCGTGCGCGTGCCACGTGAATGCCTCGTTCCTGGTCTCGGCTGGGGGTCTCCGGTGAGCTGCTGGGTGCGGGGGCGGGGTCGGGGCCCCGGTCACTCCCCGGGCGCGCGCTGCTGCGGGGCCGGCAGGCTCCCGCCGCCGAGCCCGGCGGCCGGGGCCGCGCCCTCGCGGGCCCGCCGCTCGGCGTCCGCCCGCTGCTGCTCCGCCTTCTCCCGCTCGCGGTCCTCCGCGCGCTGGGCGGCGCGGTCCGCCGCCTCCGAGCCGGTCTGCTGCGCGTGGTCGACCAGGATCTCGTGGTTCTCCTGCGGCTGCGCCGGCAGGGGGTCGCCCTCGACGGACCCGGTCGTGAGGTCCACCGTGCCCGAGCCCTGGGCGGGGACCATGCCGAGGTCCGAGGCCGTCACGGCGAGGTTCTGCGGGGCGTCGTAGAACTCGAGGTCCTGGGTGAGGGCCTCGTTCTGCTGGCTCAGCGCCTGCTCCTGGGCGCGCAGCTCCACCAGCCGGTACTGGCCCCCGGAGATCTGGATGTTCAGGACGAGGATGGAGGCCAGCGCGACCACGAGCGCGAGCAGGCTCAACGCCACCGCGGAGACCCGTCCCCGCCGGGCCCGGCCCGGTACCACGGACAGGGGCGCGCGGGTGGACCCGCCGGTCTCCGGGGCGGCCGGGGCCGGGGCCTGGAGCTGGCGGGCCGAGCTGCCGTCCACCGGCGGGCGCTGGCCGCGCCGGACGGCCCACGCGCCGATGCCGGTGCGCGGAGGGGCCGGGCGGGCCGGTCGTCGCTGGAGTCCGGTGCCGCTCATGCGTTGTACCTCTGCGCGTTCTGTGGGGGGTGCGGTGGGTTCTGCCGAATCCGCTCGGCCGCCCGCAGGCGCGCCGAGGCGGCCCGGGGGTTCTCCTCGATCTCCCGGGCGGTGGGGGTCTCGGTGCCCCGGGTGAGGATCCGCAGCGTGGGCCGGTGCTCGTCGAGCTCCACGGGGAAGCCCTTGGGCGCGGTGGAGGTCGCGCCGCGGGCGAAGGCCTGCTTGACGATCCGGTCCTCGAGGGAGTGGTAGCTCATCGCCACGACCCGCCCGCCCACGGGCACGGCGTCCAGGGCCGCGGGCACGGCCCGGCGCAGGACGTCGAGCTCCTCGTTGACCTCGATCCGCAGCGCCTGGAAGGTCTGCTTCGCCGGGTGGCCCTTGCGGTGCTGGGCGCCCTGGGGCACGGCCGCGCGGACGACCTCGACGAGCTCGCCCGTGGTCCGCAGCGGGGACTGCGCCCGGCGCTCGACCACGGCCCGGGCGATCCGGGACGCGAAGCGCTCCTCGCCCCACTCGCGCAGGATCCGGCGCAGGTCGGCCTCGCTGTAGTCGTTGAGCACGTCCTGGGCCGTCACGGGCGCGGTGGAGTCCATCCGCATGTCGAGGGGGGCGTCGTAGGAGTAGGCGAAGCCGCGCTCCCGCTCGTCGAGCTGGAGCGAGGAGACCCCGAGGTCGAAGAGGACCGCGTCCGCGGCGTCGAAGCCGTGCTCGGCGAGGGCCTCGGGGATCCGGTCGTAGGTGGTGTGCACCGGGTGGAACCGGTCGGCGTACGGGGCCAGCCGCGCACCGGCCAGCGCGTGCGCCTGCGGGTCCCGGTCGATGGCCACCAGCTGCAGCCGGGGGAAGCGCCGCAGCAGCGCCTCGGAGTGACCGCCCATGCCCATCGTCGCGTCCACCGCCACGGCACCGTCCTCGGCGAGCGCGGGGGCCATGAGGTCCAGGCAGCGCTCGAGCAGCACGGGGACGTGGAGCTGCTCGGCTGGGCGTTGCGCCATGGGCCCTCTCTTCGGCGGTCGGTCGGTCTGCTGTGGCCGGCGCCGGGTCGACGCCGTGGTGGGGCCGCGGGCGTTCCAGGATCAGAACCCCATCCGCTGGCCGTCCCTCGAATCCGGCCTGGCTCAGGGGAAGGTGAGTCAGGACGGTGACGGCTGTGCGGCTGGAGATCTCATCCGGGAGGCGGTGCCGCGCCTCGCGGGTGGTGGTCGGCGACCCTGTGCTCAGAAGAGCCCGGGTACCACTTCCTCCTCGGTCTCGGAGAAGACGGCCTCCTTCTCGTTCAGATACTCGTTCCACGCCTGGGCGTCCCAGATCTCCGCCCGGGTGCCCGCGCCGATCACTGCGAGCTCCCGGTCCAGTCCGGCGTACTCCCGCAGCGGCGGCGGGATGGTGACGCGGCCCTGCTTGTCCGGGACCTCGTCCGAGGCGCCCGAGAGAAAGACCCGGATGTAGTCCCGGGCCTGCTTCGAGGACAGCGGTGCCGCCCTCAGCTGCTCGTGGACCCGCTCGAACTCACGGATGCTGAAGACGTACAGGCACCGCTCCTGACCGCGGGTCAGGACCAGTCCCTCCGCCAGCTCCTCCCGGTACTTCGCCGGCAGGATCAGGCGGCCCTTCTCGTCGAGACGGGGTGAGTACGTTCCGAGAAACACGCCCACCGCCTCTCTAGCCCGAGAGTTCTCCCAGATCCCTCTCTTCGCCCCACTTTACTCCACTTCACTCCCCGGTCAACGAAACCGGGGCCCGCCCGGCCCGGCGTGGCGCGGCGGGCGGCGCGCCCTCCCGGCGTCGCCGCAGGTGGGACCGCGGCGTGCCGGAGCGGTGGCGCGGGGAGGGCGGCCGGGAGGGCAGTGGAGGGCCCGGCGGCCGCAGCGGCCCCCGGATGCGAAGAAGCTCCCCGGCGGGACGCCGGGGAGCTGTTCGGGGACGGTGCGGGCGCCCTGCGGGGCGCCGGGGTGGTGGGTGGTGGAGGGGCCGGTGGCGCGGCGGTGCGCCGGGGCCCCGGACTAGGGCTGGCCGCCGGAGTTGCGCTGGTCCCAGCGCTGCTCGAGGTTCTGCAGGAAGGGCGAGGACCGGCGCGGGGCGCCGCCCTTGCCGCCGGCGCCCTCGGGGCGGGGCTTGCCGGAGCGCAACGTGGCGACATAGACGCCGGCGCCCATGACGACGAAGCCCAGCACCCCCAGCAGGATCAGCTTGAGGACGACTCCGCCGAGCAGGACGAGCAGGCCGACGACGGCGATGACGATCCCGAGGACGATGTTGCGGGTGGACGCACCCCGGACGGCACGGGAGCCCATGCTGGTGACGAACCGCGGGTCGTCCGCGTGGAGCTGCTTCTCGAGCTGGGCCAGGAGCTGTTGCTCGTGCTCGGACAGTGGCACGGTATGCCTCCTCATCCTTCGGGTGCGGATATCCCCGGCTGTTCCGGCGCCGCCTGGTACCAGGATAGACCGTCGGCTGTTGATTGTGCACCGAGCGCGCGGCTGTCAACACCCTTGGAGTTGCCTTGCCGCTCGCGCGGAGCGGCGGGCAGCAGGCGCGCCGGACCGAGCCGGTCCGCGCCGAACCGGGCGTGCACCCGGTCCATGGCCTCCTCGGCGGCGCCCCACTCCTCCTCGCGGCCGTCCAGGCTCAGCTGCAGGGCGTCCGTGGACTGCTCCAGGGCCTCGGCGCGGATGCCGATGAGGCGCACCGCCTGCGGGCGGCGCCCCAACTCCTCGAGCAGGCCGGCGCCGTGCTGGAGGAGGTCGTGGGCGGAGGTGAACGGCTGGGACAGCGTCCGCGAGCGGGTGAGGGTGGTGAAGTCGGCGTAGCGCAGCTTGAGCCCCACCCGGCGGGCGCGCAGCCCCTGGCGCCGCAGCCGTGAGGCGGTCCGGTGGCTGAGCCGGAGCAGGACCTCGTGCAGCACCCGGTCGTCGGAGACGTCCTGCGGGAAGGTCTCCTCGGCGCCCACGCTCTTCTCCTCCCGCACCGGCACCACCGGGCGCGGGTCCCGGCCGTTGGCCAGCTCGTGCAGGTGGTGCCCCGCGGCGCGGCCGACCACCCGGGTGAGCTGGGGCAGCGGCGCGGCGGCGAGGTCGCCGACCTGCCGCAGGCCGGCGCCGACCATGGCCTCGGCCGTGCGGCCGCCGACCCCCCACAGGGCCGTGACCGGCAGCTCCGCCAGGAACGCGAGCGTGTCCTCGGGCTGCACCAGCAGCAGCCCGTCGGGCTTGGAGCGGGTGGAGGCGATCTTGGCGACGGTCTTGTTGACCCCGATGCCCACGGAGGCCGTGAGCCCCAGCTCCCGCTGCACCCGGGCGCGCAACGTCCGGGCGATGCCCACCGGGGGGCCGAGGCGCCGGACGGCGCCGGCGACGTCCAGGAAGGCCTCGTCCACGCTGATCTGCTCCACCCGGTCGGTGATCTCCCCGAACATGGCCATGACCCGGCGCGAGTAGGCCTCGTAGGCGCCGCGGTGCGGCTCGAGGAGCACGGCGCCCGGGCACATGGCGCGGGCCCGGGCCAGCGGCATGCCCGAGCGCACGCCGAAGGCCCGCGCCTCGTAGGAGGCGGAGAGGACGACGGAGCGGTGGCCCGAGCCGGCCACGATGACGGGCCGGCCGCGCAGGGCGGGGGCGGCGAGGAGCTCCACGCCGACGTAGAACATGTCCATGTCGACGTGCATGACGGCACACGACCGCCAGCGGGCCAGCCGGTCCTTCGGCGTCTCGGTCACCGCACCCTCCTCCTGCGTCCGGCACAGCATAGTGGCCGGCCCGGACATCCGGGCCCCTTTCGCTAGGCTGGGCGGAGACCGCGGACGGCCGCCCGGCCCGTCCTCCGCCGCCCGAGACCGAGGTCGATCCGCCCATGACGTCACCGTCCCTCCCGCACTCCTCCCCCGCGCGTGCCGCCGCCGTGCCGCGCGAGGCGCCCGAGGACGCCTTCCGCGCCGAGGACGGTCGCTTCGTCGACCGGCTGCACGCCGAGCTGGAGGGCTTCTTCCGGGGCCAGCGGGACGTCCTCGGCGCCGTCTCGGCGGACACCCTGCCGCTGCTGGAGGCCGTGGCCGGGCTCTCCTCCGGGGGCAAGCGGCTGCGCGCGCGGCTGTGCTACTGGGGCTGGCGGGCCGCGGGCGGCGACCCGGGAGACCCCGCGGTGGTCCGGGCCGGGGCGGCCCTCGAGCTCTTCCAGTCCGCCGCCCTGATCCACGACGACGTCATCGACCGCTCCGACACGCGCCGCGGCGCGCCGAGCGTCCACCGCCGCTTCGAGGCCCTGCACGCCGCGCACGGCTGGTCCTTGGACGGGCCCGCGTTCGGGGTGGCGGCCGCGATCCTCTCCGGGGACCTGTGCCTGTCCTGGAGCGAGCAGCTGTTCGCCGGCGCGGCCGCGCCCGGGGCGGCGCGGGCCCGGGCGGTGTTCGACCTCATGCGCTCGGAGGTGATGGTCGGCCAGTACCTGGACGTGCAGGGGGAGGTTGCCGGGGCGGGGCAGGACCGTGCCGGTGCGGTGCAGCGGGCGCTGGACGTGATCCGCTACAAGTCGGCGAAGTACTCGGTGGAGCACCCCGTGGTCCTGGGGGCCGCCCTCGCCGGCGCGCCGGAGGCCGTGCTCGAGCGCTGCTCGGCGTTCGCCCTGCCCCTGGGCGAGGCGTTCCAGCTGCGCGACGACGTCCTGGGCGTCTTCGGCGACCCGGCCACCACGGGCAAGCCCGCCGGGGACGACCTGCGCGAGGGCAAGCGCACGGTCCTGGTGGGCTACGTGCGCCGGCTCGGCGACGAGGAGCAGATCGCCCGGCTGGAGGCCGCCCTGGGCCGGGCCGACCTGGGCGAGGACGACGTGGCGCAGCTGCGGGCGGTCATCACCGGCTGCGGCGCCCTGCGCGCCACGGAGGAGCTCATCGACGCCCTCAGCGCGGAGGCCTTCGCGGCCCTGGACCGGCTCGGCGCCGGCCCGGTGCCCATGGCCGCGCTGCGCGGGCTCGCCGCGGCCGCGGTGCGCCGCTCGTCCTGACGCGCCCGGGTCCCCGGGCGCGCCCGCCCGGGCTCAGGAGCGGCTCACCAGGCCAGGGCCTGGGCGCGGCGGCGGATCTCGGTCTTGCGGCCGTCGCGCAGCGCGTCCACGGGCCGGCCCGGCAGGGACTCGTCCTCGGTGAACAGCCAGGCGATCGCCTCGGTGTCGGCGAACCCGGAGTCCCGGAGCACCGCCACGGTGCCCTTGAGGGAGTCGAGCACGGCGCCGTCCTGGAGGAAGGCCGCCGGGACGCGTCGGATGTTGTCGTGCGGGTTGCGCACCGCGAGCAGCGTCCCGTCGTCGACGAGACCGTGGACGCGGGTGATCACGAGGCCGAGCTGCTCGGCGACGTCGGGCAGGGGCAGCCAGTCCCGGACGAGACCGTCCAGGCGGTCGAACTCCTCGGTGCTGTTTCCGGATGTCTTCTTCACGCCCCCAGAGTGCCACGTCCGCCGGTGCCCGTGCCACGCGGGGCCCGCACGGTATGCTCGGACCCGCGGAGACCGCTGAGACCTCCGCCTCTTCCCCGATCAGCGTCAGAGAGCCACTTCATGCCGTTTCCCCCCGAGCGCGACACGACCGACCCGAACGACGCACCGCACCGCACCCCGACCACCGGCCGCACCGGCGACCCCGACGGGAGCTGCGGGGCCCGGGAGGACCGCTCCCCCCGCTGGGCCCGGCGCGCGCGGACCGGCTCGGCGGTGACCGCCGTGGCCGCCATGGCCGCCCTCGGCGGGGGCACGGTGGCCCACGCCGCCCCGGCCCAGACCGCCCAGGTCGCCCCGGCGCCCCTGGTGCAGGGGAAGAAGGCGGCCGCGGCCCCCGAGCACACCGTCGCCCCCGGGGACTCCCTGTGGGCGGTCGCCCAGCGCCACGGCCTGGCGGTGGACGAGCTGATGCGCTGGAACGACCTCTCCGGGGCCGCCCTGCTCGTGCCCGGACAGGCCCTGCGCCTGGCCGCCCCGGCGTCCGGGGCGGCGCCGGCCGCCGAGGACCCGGCCCCCGCCGCGCCGCGGGCGGCGCCGGCGGCCGCGGAGCACGTCGTGCGCTCCGGGGACACCCTCTGGAGCATCGCCCAGGTCCACCACGTGTCGGTCCAGCAGCTGCTGGAGGACAACGACCTCACCGTCGGCTCCCTGCTGCGCCCCGGCCAGAAGCTGTCGGTCGCCGGCAGCTCCGCCGCCGTCCGGCCCGCGGCCGCCCCGGAGCCCGCCGCGGGGCCCGCCCGGGAGCCCGCGCAGGAGTCCGCGCCGGGGCCCGGGCGCGCCGTCGGGGACACGTTCCTCGGCCGGACCTACGAACAGGACGTGGTGGAGTCCGCGAACCGCCACCACGAGCGGCTGGCCTCCCGGCCGGCACCGTCCCGGGAGGAGATGCGGCGGATCGTCCACGACACCGCCGTGCGGATGGGCGTGGACCCCGCCCTCGCGCTCGCCCACGCCCACCAGGAGTCCGGCTTCGACCACCGCGCGGTCTCCCCCGCCGACGCCGTGGGCACCATGCAGGTCATCCCGGACGCCGGCGCGTGGGCGTCGGGCCTCGTGGGCCGCGAGCTCGACCTGCTCGACCCGCAGGACAACGTCACCGCCGGCGTCGCGATCATCCGCCAGCTGGGCCGCAGCGCCCCCAGCACCGACGTGGCCATCGCCGCCTACTACCAGGGCCTGCACGGGGTGAAGAAGTACGGGATGTACGACGACACGAAGCAGTACGTCAAGAGCGTCAAGGCCCACCGCCGGTCCTTCGGCGCGTGAGCCGCGGCCCAGCCGCCGCACAGCGCCGCGTCCTAGACTGATCCCGTGCAGCACGCGCACCCCGACCACCTGACCGGGTCCCTCCTGGAGGGCCGGTACGAGCTCGGACCCCGGATCGCCCGCGGGGGCACGGCCACCGTGTACCGCGCGGTGGACACGCGCCTCGAGCGCACCGTGGCCGTCAAGCTCATGCACCCGCACCTGGCCGAGGACCCGGCGGCGGCGGAGCGGTTCGTGCGCGAGGCCCGGGCGGCCGCGCGGCTGTCCCACCCGCACGTCGTGTCCGTGCTCGACCAGGGCCACGCCGCGGACGGGGTGCCCTACCTCGTCATGGAGCACGTGGAGGGCTCCACCCTGCGGGACCTGCTGCGCCGGCGCGGAGCCCTCACCCCGCGCGAGGCGCTGGAGGTGGTGGAGGCCGCCCTGGACGGGCTGGCGGCCGCCCACCGCGCCGGCCTGGTGCACCGCGACGTCAAGCCGGAGAACGTGCTGATCGCGGCCGGCGGCCGGGTCACCGTGGCGGACTTCGGGCTCACCCGGGCGGTCGACCAGCACACCGCCAGCGGCACCGTGCTGGGCACCGTCGGCTACGCCTCCCCCGAGCTCGTGACCGGTCAGCGGGTGGACACCCGCGCGGACGTCTACTCCGCCGGCATCGTGCTCTTCGAGCTGCTGTGCGGGCGCCGCCCGTTCGAGGGCGCCCCCCTCGTCGTGGCCCGCGCCCACGCCGAGGGCAGGGTGCCGGACCTGCGGTGCGTCGACCCCGGCGTCCCGGGAGCGCTGGCGCGGCTGGTGGCGAGGGCCACCGCACGCGACCCGGAGGACCGCCCCGCGGACGCCGGGGAGATGCTGGAGCAGCTGCGCGCGGTGCGTGCGGTCCTGCGCCCCGGCGAGCTCGACCGCGCCCCCGCACCGCGCCCGCCGGGCGGCGGCACGGCCCCGCACCTCCCGGGCGCGGACGGCATCCCCGACGGGACGCCCGCCCCGGGCGGCGCCCGCACCGAGGTGCTCCGCCGGCACGGGGACCCCGGCGGACCGCCTGCCCCCGCCGGCACCCGCACCGAGGCCCTCGGCCGGGCGCCGGCCCCGACGCAGGTCCTGCGCCCGCACCAGGACGTGACCGAGGCCCTCCGCTCGGCCCCCGCGCCGACCGCGGCGCTGCCGCGCCCGGCGGGCTCCTCCGACCCGTGGCGGCCCGCGATCGAGCTGCGCCCGGCGCGCCCCCTGCGCACGGCGGCGCACCTGGCGCTGGCCGCGCTCGCGGTGGCCGCGGCCGCCTTCCTGGGCTGGCTGCTCGGCACCGGATCGGGCGCGACGGTGAGCGTGCCGGAGGTGCGCGGCACCGGTCCGGAGCTCGCCCGGGAGTACCTCGCCGAGGCCGGGCTCCGGAACGTGGCCGTGCACGAGGCCCCGGACCCGGCGGCGCCGGCCGGGACGGTGACGGGCACCGATCCGGCCGCGTCCGCGACCGTGCGCCCCGCGGAGCAGGTCGTCCTGCTCGTCTCGACCGGCCCGGAGCAGGTCGTCGCCCCGGACGTCGCCGGGATGAGCGCGCAGGACGCCGCCGCCCGCCTGGGCGACGCCGGCCTGTCCGCCGGGGCGCGGACGGCGGTGACCGACGACGCCGCCGCGGGCACGGTGGTGGGCCAGCACCCGGAGGCGGGCACGGACGTGGCCGCCGGGTCGGCGGTGGACCTGGCCGTCTCCCGCGGACCGCGGGCCGCGGGCGCCCCCGACGTCGTGGGCCGGCCAGCGGAGGAGGCCGTGCGGGTGCTCGCGGAGGCGGGCTTCACCGCTCGCGTCGAGGAGAGCTTCGGGGCCCCCTTCGGCTACGTGCTGTCCCAGACGACGGACGGGGCCGAGGTCGTGCTGACCGTCCTGTAGCGGACGGCCGGCCCGGCCCCGGCCCCGTTCGGCCCGGTCCCGCTCAGCGGCGGGAGAGGTAGCCCGCCACGAGGAAGGCGATCTCCAGGGACTGCATGTGGTTCAGCCGCGGGTCGCACAGCGACTCGTAGCGGTCCTCGAAGGAGGACTCGTCCACCGGATCGGCGCCGCCGAGGCACTCCGCGACGTCGTCACCGGTCATCTCCACGTGGATGCCGCCCGGGAACGAGCCGATCGCCTCGTGCACCTCGAAGAAGCCGCGCACCTCGTCCACGACGTCGTCGAAGTTGCGGGTCTTGTACCCGGACGGCAGCGACACCGTGTTGCCGTGCATGGGGTCGGTCACCCACACGACCTTCGCCCCGGAGCGCTCCACGGCCTCGACCAGCGGCGGCAGCTTCTCGCGGATGTTCTTCGCCCCCATGCGGGTGATGAAGGTCAGCCGGCCGGGCTCGCGCTGCGGGTCGAGCTTGTCGATCAGCGCCAGCGCGTCGTCGCCGGTGGTCTTCGGGCCGAGCTTCACGCCGATGGGGTTGCGCAGCTTGGAGAGCAGGTCCACGTGGGCGCCGTCGAGCTCCCGGGTGCGCTCCCCGATCCACAGGAAGTGCCCGGACGTGCCGTACGGCAGGTGGGTGCGGGAGTCGATGCGGCTCAGCGCGCGCTCGTAGTCCAGCAGCAGCGCCTCGTGCCCGGCGTAGAACTCGGTGGTGCGCAGCGCGTCGAAGTCCGCCCCGCAGGCGTCCATGAACTTCACGGCCCGGTCGATCTCCCGGGCCAGGGACTCGTAGCGGGCGTGGGCGGGGTTCGTGGTGAAGCCCATGTTCCAGGCGTGCACCAGGCGCAGGTCGGCGAAGCCGCCGGTGGTGAAGGCCCGGATCAGGTTGAGCGTGGACGCGGAGGTGTGGTAGCCCCGCACCATCCGCCGGGGGTCGTGGACCCGGGACTCCTCGGTGAAGTCGAAGCCGTTGACCATCTCCCCGCGGAAGGTCGGCAGGGTCACGCCGTCCCGGGTCTCGTCGTTGGACGAGCGCGGCTTCGAGAACTGGCCCGCCATGCGGCCCATCTTCACGACCGGCATGGACGCGCCGTAGGTGAGCACCACGGCCATCTGCAGCAGCGTCTTGACCCGGGCGCTGATCCGGTCGGCCGTGGCCCCCTCGAAGGTCTCCGCGCAGTCGCCCCCCTGCAGGAAGAAGGCCCTGCCGTGGGCGACCTCGGCCAGGCGCTCGCGCAGCTGGTCCACCTCCCCGGCGAACACGAGCGGGGGGACCGCGTTGAGCTCCCCGATGGCGGCGTCGAAGTCCGGGTGGTCGCGCCACGTCGGCTGCTGGTCGGCGGGCAGTCCGCGCCAGTCGTCCAGCCCGGGGTAGTCGGCCGCCGAGGGCACGGGCGAGGCGAGGTGGCGGAGGCTGTCGGGAACGGTGAAGTCGAGCATCATGTCTTCCTATGGTCTCGTCCGGGCGGGCCCGGACGGGGGGATCAGGGTGCGGTGGTCCCGGACGCGTCGTCGTCCGTGGCCGCGGGACGGTCGCGGTGGGTGAGGGAGTCGGCGGCGTGCCGGGCGGTCTGGGCGGCGCTGCGCGCCCGGTCCTTGGCGTTGCCCACGAGCTCCGCGGCGGCCTGCTTGGTCTCCTGGCGCTTCTGCTCCGCGAGGCGCCGCTTGTGCTCGGCCGCGTAGACGTCCACGGAGACCTGGCCCGAGAGCGCCTGGATGGCGTGCATGATCTCGTCGGTGACCTCGCGCAGCAGGGCGTGCTCGCCCTGCCGGCCCTGGTAGCGGGAGAAGTCGAGGGGCTCCCCGAAGATCGTGGCCACCCGCGCCCGGCCGCGGGGCAGCGGCACCCGCGCGCCGATCGGCTGCACCTTGTCGGTGCCGACCATCGCGATGGGCACGACCGGCGCACCGGTCTCGAGCGCCAGCCGGGCCACGCCGATCTTGCCCTTGTACATCCGCCCGTCCGGGGAGCGGGTGCCCTCCGGATAGATGCCGAGCAGCTCGCCCTCCTGCAGCTTCCGCCCCCCGTTGCTCAGGGACGTGGCGCTGGCGCGGCCGCCCGAGCGGTCCATGGGGATCTGGTTGATCGCCCGGAAGAACGCGGCCATGACCCGGCCCTTGAGGCCGGGGCTGTTGAAGTAGTCCGACTTCGCGAGGAAGAACACCTGGCGCGGCACGGCCACGGGCATGAACACCGAGTCGGCGACGGAGAGGTGGTTGCTCGCCAGGATCGCCGGACCCTCGCTCGGCACGTGCTCCAGGCCGCGGACCTCCGGGCGGAAGGCGACGTTGACCACGGGGCCGACGACGTAGCGCTTCAAGAACATGTAGACCATGTGGGAGGGGGCTCCTTCGTGCTGATCGGGATGTCGCGAGGGTCCGTGCCGCTCGGACGGAATCCGGCCTCCGGTATTCTCTCACGTCCGCGCGCCCGCGGGCGCCAGAGCGTCCGCCCCGGCCCCCGCCTGCCATCATGGACCCATGACGCATCCCGTCGAGGACCGCCGCCCGCCCGCCCCGGCCGCGCCCGCGGCCGCCGACTCCCCCGCGGCGCCCTTCCGCTACCGGGCCGAGGGCCCGGCGGGCGCCCTCGTCCTGCACGGCTTCACCGGCGTCCCGTTCAGCGTCCGCCCGTGGGGCCGCGCCCTGCACGAGGCCGGCGCCGAGGTCGTCGGCCCCGTGCTGCCCGGCCACGGCACCCGCTGGGAGGACCTGGCCGCCGTGCGGTGGGAGCAGTGGCGCGACCACGCGGCCCGGCACGTGCGGGAGCTGCGCGCCCGGCACGACGTCGTGGTGGTCTGCGGGCTGTCCATGGGCGGGGCGCTGGCCCTGCACCTGGCCGCGCTGCTGCCCGTGGACGGGGTCGTGGCCCTCAACCCGGCGCTGTCCCTGGTGAGCCGCACGGCGCGGTTCGCCCCGGCCCTGCACCGCGCGGTGCCCTCCGTGGCGTCCGTGGCGGACGACATCAGCCTCCCGGGCGTCACCGAGCACGCCTATCCGCGCACCCCGGTGGCGGGGGTCGCGGAGCTGGGCCGGTTCATGGCCAGGACCCGCCGGCTCCTGCCCGCGGTGACCGCCCCGGTGCTGCTGCTGCGCTCGCAGCACGACCACGTGGTCTCCGACGCCTCCCACGCCCACGTGCTGCGGCGCGCGGGCGGGGACGTGGAGATCGTGCGCCTGACGGAGAGCTTCCACGTGGCCACCCTGGACCGGGAGGCGGACGTGCTGCACGCCCGGTCGGTGCGCTTCGTGGGCGACCTCGTGGCCGGGCGCAACCCGGTCACCGGCGTGCCCCGGCGCGCCACGGCCCCGGGGGCCCGACGATGAGCGCCCGGCCCGGCGGCACCGGCCCCGAGGACGCGTGGGCGGAGATCGTCTCGGGGCTGGAGGACGTGCGCCGGGCCGGGGACCGGCACCTCGCCGGCCCCCGGGACCGGTCCCCCGAGGAGGCCGCCCCCGGCGTCCGCCCCGCGGGAGCGGACGCCGGGCCGGACGGCGCGCCGGACGACCTGCCCGGCGACCTGCCGGACGGCCTGCCCGGCGAGCTGCCGGACGACGACGCGCCCTACTCCCCCGACCCCGGCCCCGTCACGCAGGGGCTCAGCCGCGGGGCGCTGCTCTCCTGGGCCGTGCTGATCGGCGTGCCGGTGCTCCTGCTGGTGCTGGGGCTGATGCCCGGGTCGCTGCCGTGGTGGGCGATCGTGGCGGGGCTGGCGGCGGTGGTCGGGGCGATCATGCGCCTGCTGACGTCCCTGCCGGAGGACCGGGACGACCTGGACGACGGCGCCCGCGTCTGAGCCGGTTTGCGTGAGCGAAGTCACTAGACTGGGGAGGAACACCGCAGCCACCCGATCCGAGGAGGATCTCATGCGCCACGTCGCCACCGACGCCCTCGTGGACCCGCCCGCCCACCGCAGCATCACGGACTTCCTGCTGATGCAGGCCGACCGGGACGGGGACCCGCACCTGTACACGGTCCTGGGTCCGGGCGGGGCCGCCCGCGAGGTCCGGGCCCGGGAGTTCCGCACGGCGGTGCAGGGGGTGGCCAAGGGCCTGGTGGCGGCGGGCATCGGGCCCGGGGACCGCGTGGGCATCCTCAGCCGGACCCGGTACGAGTGGACGCTGGTGGACTTCGCGATCTGGTACGCCGGTGCGGTCCCCGTCCCGGTCTACGACTCCTCCTCGGCCCAGCAGATCCGGTGGATCATGGCCGACTCCGACGCCCGGGCGGTCTTCGTCGAGACCGAGGCCCTGGAGCACGCCGTCGTCGAGGCCGCCCGGGAGGAGCCGTTCGCGGCCGCGGAGCGGGTCTGGCGCCTGGACGGCACCGGCGCCGACCTGGACGGGCTCATCGCCTCCGGGGCGGGCGTGTCCGACGAGGAGCTCGAGGCGCGGCGCGCGTCCCGGGGGCTCGAGGACGTCGCCACGATCATCTACACCTCCGGCACCACCGGCCAGCCCAAGGGCTGCGAGCTCACGCACGGCAACTTCGTGCGGCTGTGCGAGAACACCACGCTCGTGGTGTCGGACATCATCCACCCCGGCGCCCGCACCCTGCTCTTCCTGCCGCTGGCCCACGTGTTCGCGCGCTTCGTGGAGGTCATCGCCCTGTACTCGGGCACCGTCCTGGCCCACACCCCGGACGTGAAGAACCTCATGGGGGACCTCGGGTCCTTCCGGCCCACGTTCATCCTGGCCGTGCCGCGGGTGTTCGAGAAGATCTACCAGAGCGCCCGGCTCAAGGCCGAGAAGGGCGGGCGGGCGAAGTCCCTGATCTTCGAGCGGGCCGTGCGCACGGCCGTCGCGTACTCCCGGGCCGAGCAGTCCGGGCGGGTGCTGCCGCTGCTGCGCGCCCGGCACGCCCTCTACGACCGGCTCGTCTACGCCAAGCTGCGCGAGGCGATGGGCGGTGAGGTCACGCACGCCGTCTCGGGCGGGGCGGCCCTCGGGACCCGCCTGGGCCACTTCTTCAACGGGATCGGCGTGTACGTGGTCGAGGGCTACGGGCTGACCGAGACCACCGCCCCGATCGCGGTGAACACCCCGGAGGTCGGCAAGATCGGCACCGTGGGGCTGCCGCTGCCCGGCAACGAGATCCGGATCGCCGAGGACGGCGAGGTCCTCGTCCGCGGCGCCCACGTGATGCGCGGCTACCACGGGCGCGAGGACCTCACCGCGGCCGCGTTCGAGGACGGGTGGTTCCGCACCGGCGACCTCGGCTCCCTGGACGAGGACGGCGCCCTGGCGATCACCGGGCGCAAGAAGGAGATCATCGTCACCGCCGGCGGCAAGAACGTGGTGCCCAACGTGCTCGAGGACCCCATCCGGGCGTCGGCCGTGGTCTCCCAGGTGATGGTCGTCGGCGACGACCGCCCGTTCGTCGCGGCCCTCGTGACCCTGGACCAGGACGTGCTCCCCGCCCGCCTGGAGCTGATGGGCCTGGACCCGGCGATGCCGCTGGCCGAGGCCGCCCGGCACCCGCGGATCGTGGAGCACGTGCAGGAGATCGTCGACCACGCCAACCGGGCGGTCTCCCGGGCGGAGAGCATCCGCTCGTTCGAGATCCTCGACGTCGACTGGACGGAGGCCTCCGGGCACCTGACCCCGTCCATGAAGATCAAGCGGGCGAGGATCGCCCAGGACTTCGCGGACCGGATCGAGGAGATCTACTCGCGGCCGGCGCCGGCCCCGGCGCCGGCCACCCCGGCGGAGCGGATCAAGGAGAAGCTCTCCCACGCCCACCTGCCGGGCCGGGGCGAGGGCTGAGCCGCGCGGCGGCCGGTGGGCTCACCGGCCGCCGACCAGCTCCTGCCGGGCCAGCGGTGAGCGCTCCGGGACCTCCAGGCCCAGCAGCGCGTTCTCCACGACCTCGCTCAGGGCCGGGTGGATCCAGTACTGGCCCCGGGCCATCGTGTGGGCGTCCAGGCCGAAGGACATGGCCTGCACGAGCGGCTGGATCAGCAGGGAGGCCTCCTCCCCGACGAGGTGGGCGCCCAGCAGCCGGCCCGTGCCCTTCTCCGCGATGAGCTTGCACAGGCCGGTGTGGTCCTCCATGGCCCAGCCGTAGGCCGTGGCCCCGTAGTCCTGCACCTTCACGGTGATCTCGGTGCCGTGCTCGACCGCCCACCGCTCCGCCTCGTCCTGGGTCATGCCCACGGAGGCGATCTGCGGGCTGGTGAACACCGCCGAGGGGACGTACCGGTGGTCGGTGGCCCGGAGGTCGTCGGGGTTCAGCAGGTTGTGCTGGACCGTGCGCGCCTCGGCGTTGGCCACGTGCTTGAGCTGGTACGGGGAGCTGATGTCGCCCAGCGCCCACACGCCCTCCGCCGGCGCCCCGTCCGAGAGGGCCCGCTGGTGCTCGTCCACGGCGAGCAGGCCGTCCTCGCGCACGTCGAGCCCGCCCGCCCGGGCGTCCAGCAGGTCGGTGTTCGGCTGCCGGCCCGTGGCCACGAGCACGACGTCGGCGGGCAGCCGCAGGGTGAGCTCCGGGTCCTCGGGGTCCCGGAAGGTCACCATCACGGCGCACTCGTCCCCGGCCCACTCCTCGATCGCCGTCAGCGTCCAGCCCGTCTCCAGCTTCCACTGCCGGGAGGCCTCCCGGGCGAACCGCTCGGCGATCTCGGGGTCGTGGTAGCGCAGGAGGCGCTGGGAGCGGTTCACCTGGGTGACCCGCGAGCCCAGGCTCGAGAAGATGTGGGCGAACTCCGCGCCGATGTAGCCGCCGCCGACCACCACCACGCGGCGCGGCAGCTCGTCGATGCGCATCACGGTGTCCGAGGTGTGCACCTGGGGCAGGTCGATGCCGGGGACGTTGGGGCGGACCGGGCGGGACCCGGAGGCCACCACGATCCGCGGGGCGGTGATCTCCTCCCCGGACGCGGTGCGCAGGACCCGCGGCGCGGTGAAGCGCACGTGCTCCTGGTAGACCGTCACCTGCGGCAGCGTCCGGCGGTACTCCAGGCCTCCCTGGGAGATCGCGTCGATCCGCCCGAAGATCCGGTCCCGCATCTCCCGCCAGCGCACGTCCTGGACCTCCGCGCGGACCCCGAGCCGGTCGGCGTCCGCGGTGTGCCGGGCCAGCGTGGCCGGGTAGGCGTACATCTTCGTGGGGATGCAGCCCACGTTCAGACAGGTGCCCCCGAAGGTCCCCCCGTCGACGATCGCCACGTCCAGGCCCTCGTAGTCCTCGGTGAGGATCGAGTTGCCGGAGCCGGAGCCGATGATGATGAGGTCGAATGTCCGCATGGCGCCATCCTATGCGGCGCCCGTGCCCTCCCGGCCGGCCGGGCCTACCCTGGGTCCACGCGCAGGGGCAGGGAGGATGCGGTGGCGACAGCGGCGGCGACGGCAGCGGCGGCGGGGGACGCCTGGTGGGTCGAGCACGCCGGGACGGCGGCCGTCGCGCGCCGGCAGCGCGTCCGCCTGGGCGCGCTCGTGCGCCACGCCCGCCGGGCCTCGCCCTACTACCGGCGGCTCTACCGCGCGGTGCCGCCGGACGCGGCGGACCCGGCGCTGCTGCCGCCGGTGGCGAAGCCGCAGCTCATGGAGCACTTCGACGAGTGGGTGACGGACCCGCGGATCACCCTCGCGGCGCTGCGCCGTGACGTCCTGGCCGACCCGTCCCGGGTGGGCGTCCCCTACCTCGGCCGGTACCACGTGCTCACCAGCTCCGGGAGCAGCGGCGACCCGGCGGTGCTGGTGCACGACGACCGCTCGTGGTCGAGCGCCGGCGCGGTGCTGGGGGTCCGGGCCCGGCGCACGCTCCTGCGCCCCGACGTGCTCGCCCCCGTGGCCCGCCGGGGCCTGCGCGTGGCCGCGCTGCTGGCCACGGGCGGGCACTTCGCGGCCGTCACCGCCGCGGAGGACCTGCGACGGCGGGGCCCGCGCCGGAGCGACCGGCTGCGCGTGCTCTCCGTGCTGCGGCCGCTCCCCGAGCTCGTGGCCGAGCTGGACGCCTTCCGCCCCACCGTGCTCGTGGGCTATCCCAGCGCCGTCGACCTGCTCGCCGCGGAGCAGGCCGGCGGGCGGCTGCGGATCGCCCCGGCGCTGGTCGCCGTCGGCGGGGAGACCCTCACCCCCGCCGCACGGCACCGCATCCGCGCCGCCCTCGGCTGCCCGGTCCTCGACGAGTACGCGGCCTCAGAGGCGCCCGGCCTGGCCGTGCAGTGCCACCGCGGGACGCTGCACGTGAACGCCGACCGGTACCTGTTCGAGCCCGTCGACGAGGCCGGCCGCCCCGTGGCGCCGGGCCGCACCTCGGCGAGCGTGCTGGTGACCGACCTCGGCAACCGGGTGCAGCCGCTCATCCGCTACGACCTCGGCGACCGGGTCGAGCTCCGGGCCCGGCCGTGCCCGTGCGGCAGCCCGCTGCCCGCGGTGCGGGTGGACGGGCGCGCCGGGGACGTCCTGCGCTTCACCGCGGCCGACGGGCGCTCGGTGCCCGTGCTGCCTCTGGCCCTGGGCACGGTCGTCGAGGAGACGCCGGGGGTCCGGCGGTTCCAGGCGGTGCGGACCGCCCCGGACACCCTCGTCCTGCGGCTGGAGCCGGAGCCCGGCGCCGACCCCGGGCGGGTGCGGGCGGCTGTGGACGCCCGGGTGCGCGCCTTCCTCACGGAGCGGGGACTGGGCGCGGTCGGCGTCCGGCACGTGGCCGACCCGCCCCGCCCCGAGGCCTCCGGGAAGTTCCGCCAGGTGTGGTCAACCTGACCCGGGCGGACGCCCGGGGACGCCCGGAGCCCCGACCCGGGTCGGGGCTCCGGGCGGGACGCGTCAGCCGGCCGGCGCCAGGACGAGCAGGAGGTCCCCACCGGAGACCTGCGTGACGCCCTGCAGGGCGACGCGCTTGACGGTCCCGCCGGTGGGGGCCGTGATGGAGGCCTCCATCTTCATGGCCTCGATGGTGGCCACCTGGGCCCCCGCCTCCACGGTGTCGCCCTCGGCCGCCGTCACGGTCACGGCGCCGGCGAAGGGAGCGGCCACGTGGCCGGGGTCGGCCGGGTCGGCCTTCTCGGTCTCGGGCACGGCCGAGGCGACCGAGGTGTCCCGGACCTCGATCATGCGCGGCTGGCCGTTGAGGGTGACCATCACCGTGCGCACGCCCTTGTCGTCGGCCTCCGAGATCGCCTGCAGCGTGACGAGCAGCCGCACCCCCTTGCCCAGGGAGATCACGTGCTCGTGGTCCGGGGTGAGGCCGTAGAGGAAGTCCCGGGTGTGCAGCAGGGCGAGGTTGCCGTACTTCGCCCGGCTGGCCTCGAAGTCGCGGGTGGGTCCGGCGAAGAGCAGCCGGTTCAGTGTCGCCCGCCGGGTCGCGGAGTCCCCGGCCAGGGCCTGCGAGTCCTCGGGGGCCAGCTCGGTGATCCCCACCTTCACGGTGCGCCCCTCGAGCGCCCGGGTGCGGAACGGCTCGGGCCACCCGCCCGGGGGCGTGCCCAGCTCCCCGGCCAGGAAGCTGATCACCGAGTCCGGGATGTCGAACTTCTGCGGGTTCGCCTCGAACTCGCCCGGGTCCACGCCCATGCCCACCAGCTGCAGCGCGAGGTCGCCGACGACCTTGGAGGACGGGGTCACCTTCACCAGCCGCCCGAGCATGGCGTTGGCGGCCGTGTACATGTCCTCGATGGCCTCGAAGCGCTCCCCCAGCCCCAGCGCGATGGCCTGCTGGCGCAGGTTCGAGAGCTGCCCCCCGGGGATCTCGTGCCGGTAGACCCGCCCGGTCGGGGCGGTGAGCCCGGACTCGAAGGGGGCGTACATCCTCCGGATGACCTCCCAGTAGGGCTCCATCGCGGTGGCGGCCTCGAGCGGGATGCCGGTGTCGCGGTCGGTGTGGGCCAGCGCGGCGATCAGCGCCGAGGCCGGGACCTGGGAGGTGGTGCCGGCCATCGAGGCCTCGGCGACGTCCACGGCGTCCACGCCGGCGTCGATCGCCGCCGTCAGCGTGGCCAGCTGGCCGCCGGCGGTGTCGTGGGTGTGCAGGTGCACGGGCAGGTCGAAGCGCTCCCGCAGGGCCGTGACGAGCGCGGCGGCGGCGGCGGGGCGCAGCAGACCGGCCATGTCCTTGATCGCCAGCACGTGGGCGCCGGCGTCGACGCACTGCTGGGCGAGGTCGAGGTAGTAGTCGAGGGTGTAGAGGTCCTCGGCCGGGTCCAGGAGGTTGCCGGTGTAGCACAGGGCGACCTCGGCCACCGCGGTGCCGGTGGCCCGCACCGCCTCGATCGCCGGGCGCATCTGCTCGACGTCGTTGAGCGCGTCGAAGATCCGGAAGATGTCCACCCCGGTGGCGGCGGCCTCCGCGACGAAGGCGTCGGTGACCTCGGTGGGGTACGGGGTGTAGCCCACGGTGTTGCGCCCGCGCAGCAGCATCTGGATCGGGATGTTGGGCATCGCCTCGCGCAGCAGCCGCAGCCGCTCCCAGGGGTCCTCGCCGAGGAAGCGCAGCGCGACGTCGTAGGTCGCCCCGCCCCACGCCTCGACCGAGAGCAGCTGGGGCAGGGTGTGGGCGTAGGCCGGGGCGGCGGCGAGCAGGTCGCGGGTGCGCACCCGGGTGGCCAGCAGCGACTGGTGGGCGTCGCGGAAGGTCGTGGACGTCACCGCCACCGCGGACTGCTCCCGCAGGGCCCGCGCGAAGCCCTCGGGGCCCAGCTTCTGCAGCCTCTGCCGCCAGCCCGGCGGCGGGGTGTGCTCGGAGGGCCCGTCGAAGGGCGAGCGGAACGGCTCCTCGAGCTTGTCCCCCGGGTAGCGGGGCAGCTTGTTGCGCGGGTCGATGCCCTCCACCCGTTCCCCGTTGGGCTTGTTCACGGTGACCTCGGCCAGCCACGTGAGCGCCTTGGTGGCCCGGTCCCCGGAGGTCCTGGCCTCGAGCAGCTCGGGGCGCCGCTCGATGAAGTCGGTGGCCACGTCCCCGGCGAGGAACTCGGGGTCGGCCAGCACCGCCTGCAGGAACTGGATGTTGGTGGCCACCCCGCGGATGCGGAACTCGGCCAGGGCGCGCTGGGAGCGGTGCACCGCGGTGGCGTAGTCCCGGCCGCGGCAGGTGAGCTTCACGAGCATGGAGTCGAAGTGCGGGGAGATCTCCGCGCCCGCGTAGACGGTGCCGCCGTCCAGGCGCACCCCCGCCCCGCCGGCGGAGCGGTAGGCGGAGATCTTCCCGACGTCGGGGCGGAAGCCGTTGGCGGGGTCCTCCGTGGTGATCCGGCACTGCAGCGCGGCCCCGCGCACCGCCAGCTGCTCCTGGGCGATGCCGAGGTCGGCCAGGGACTCCCCGGCCGCGATGCGCAGCTGGGACTGCACCAGGTCCACGTCGGTGATCTCCTCGGTCACCGTGTGCTCCACCTGGATGCGGGGGTTCATCTCGATGAACACGTGCTGGCCGGCGCGCTCGCCGGCCGTGTCCACCAGGAACTCCACCGTCCCCGCGTTGACGTAGCCCAGCTCCCGGGCGAACTTCACGGCGTCGGCGTGCAGGGCCCGGCGGATGCCCTCGTCGAGGTTCGGCGCCGGGGCGATCTCCACGACCTTCTGGTGCCGGCGCTGCAGCGAGCAGTCGCGCTCGAAGAGGTGGACGATCTCGCCCTCGTTGTCGGCGAGGATCTGCACCTCGATGTGGCGGGGGCGCAGCACGGCCTGCTCCAGGAACACGGTGGGGTCCCCGAAGGCGGTGTCGGCCTCGCGCATCGCCGCCGCCAGCGCCTCGGGCAGCGCCTCGGGCGTCTCCACCCGGCGCATCCCCCGGCCGCCGCCGCCGGCGACCGCCTTGACGAAGATGGGGAAGCCGATGTCGGCCGCCTGGGCGATCAGCGCCTCGGCGTCCGCGGAGGGCTCCGTGGACGCCAGGGTGGGGATCCCGGCGCGCTTGGCGGCCTTGAGCGCCGCGACCTTGTTGCCCGCCAGTTCCAGGATCTGCGCGGCCGGGCCCACGAACGTGATGCCCTCCCGGGCCGCCGCCCGGGCCAGCTCCGGGTTCTCGGAGAGGAAGCCGTAGCCGGGGTAGATGGCGTCGGCGCCGGACTCCTTGGCGACCCGGATGATCTCCTCGACGTCGAGGTAGGCCCGCACGGGGTGGCCCTCCTCCCCGATCCGGTACGCCTCGTCGGCCTTCTGCCGGTGGATCGAGTTGCGGTCCTCGTACGGGAACACCGCCACCGTCTTGGCCCCGAGCTCGTACGCGGCGCGGAAGGCGCGGATCGCGATCTCGCCGCGGTTGGCCACCAGGATCTTGGAGAACATCTACACCCGTCCCGCACCCGGGGCCGTCCGGCGGACACCCGGGCACTGTTTCGTTCGAAGGTCGTGCCCCTCCGGACACACGGTCAGCGTGGCCGCCCGCGGGCGCCCCTGACCAGTCAACCACGCCGCACCGGGGCGGACTGTGACCGCCGTCACGGCGGGTCACCGTGGACAGGCTACCCCCTCGCCTCTCGGGGCGGGATCCGGGGCGGGCCGCCGGGTCGCCCGTGACCCCGTGCCGCGCCGGGGAGGGCGGGCGGTCCCGGCTACGATGGGCCCGGACCGTCTCCTCGCCGCGGCCCCCGTTCCCGGTCACGAGGAGCCGCGCCCCCAGTTTCCCCCTGTCCCGCCAGCGAACGAAGGGTGCCCCCTCCGTGCAGATCGTCAGCGTCAGCAGCCTCAAGGGCGGTGTCGGCAAGTCCTCGGTGACCCTGGGGATCGCCTCCGCGGCGCTCCGGGCGGGCGTGCCCACCCTCGTGGTAGACCTCGACCCCCACGCGGACGCCACGACCGGGCTGGGCGTGCAGCCGGCGCGCGGCCACGACGTGGGCGCGGCGCTGCGCCGGCCCCGCCGGGGGGCCCTCGAGCGCGTGGTCGTGGCCTCGGCCTGGGCGGTGCGCGAGGGCCTCGACGCCAAGGCCCTCGACGTGGCCCCGGGCTCCGCGCGCTCGTCCTACCTCGACCGCTCCGAGTACCGGGACAAGGACCTGGGCCGGCTGGAGCGGGCCCTGGCGGGGGTCTCCGGCTACGACCTGGTGCTGGTCGACTGCCCGCCGACCCTGAGCGCCCTGACGCGCACCGCGTGGGCCGCCAGCGACAAGGTGCTCTCCGTCGCGGAGCCGTCCCTGTTCTCGGTCGCGGGGACGAAGCGCACCATGACCGCCATCGCCCAGTTCGAGCAGAGCCGCAGCTGGGCGGTGCCGTCCGCCGGCGTGGTGGTGAACAAGGTCCGGCACGCGTCGGTGGAGCACCGCCACCGGCTGCAGGAGCTCGGGGAGCTGTTCGGGCCGCTGCTGGTCAGTCCCGTCCTCCCGGACCTGCCCGTGTGGCAGCAGGCGCAGGGCGCCGCCTGGCCGATCCACCGCTGGCCCGGCGCCGAGGCCCGGGACCTGTCCGGGCGCTTCACGGCGATCCTCCAGGGCCTGCTGGAGCGCCCCGCCTGAGGCCGGGTCCTCAGCCCGTGCTCTGCCGGCGGGCGCGGCGGGCCGAGAGCTCGTCGTCGGGCGCGGGGCGCTCGGCCGGGGCGGGCGGGCGCCCGGTGTGCTCCCCCGGCATCGCCGCGAGGGTGCCCTCGACCTCGCGCCAGACCCGGCCCACCGCGATCCCGAAGACCCCCTGGCCGCCCTGCACCAGGTCGATGACCTCGTGCGGGGAGGTGCAGGCGTAGACGCTGGCGCCGTCGCTCATCATGGTGAGCTGCGCGAGGTCCTCGACGCCCTGCGCCCGCAGCGCGCCCACGGCGGTGCGGATCTGCTGGAGGGAGACCCCGGTGTCGAGGAGCCGCTTGACGATCTTGAGCACCAGGATGTCCCGGAAGCTGTACAGCCGCTGGGTCCCGGAGCCGGAGGCGCCGCGCACGGTGGGCTCCACCAGGCCGGTCCGTGCCCAGTAGTCGAGCTGCCGGTAGGTGATCCCGGCGGCCTTGCAGGCCGTGGGCCCGCGGTAGCCCACGGAGTCGTCCCGGACCGTGGAGTCGTCGAAGAGGACCCCCTGGGTGCCGTGGGCGGGAGGGCGGTCGGGGCCGGCCGGGACGCCGGGCTGCTCGCGGTCGCTCACGCCGCCTCCTCGTTCGTGGGTCCGGTCCTCGCGGCACCGGCAGGACATGCTCCGGGCGAGGCGTCCGGACCCCCCGGGGACACCTCGAGCACTGCTTCGACGGTAGACCTCCCCGGTGGCGGGGTCAAAGACATCCGCCGCCCCGGGCCCGTGTCGGCGCGGCCGGGGGCCCGGGGCTCAGAAGTCCTCCGGGTCGACGTTGTCCAGGAAGTCGCGGAACTGCTCGACCTGCGTCTCCGGAGGCAACTGCTGCTCGCCCTCGCCCGGGCGGTGCGACGGCTCCCGCAGCTCGCCGTCCCCGCTCATCACCAGCCCGGCCTCGTCCAGGACGGTCTCGGTGCACAGGATGGGGCAGTCGGTGCGCGCCGCCAGCGCGATCGCGTCCGAGGCGCGGGAGTCCACCACCGTCCCGTCCGAGAACTCCAGGGCCGCGTGGAAGACGCCCTCCTCCACGGTGTGGATCCGCACCCGGGTGAGGCTGCGCCCGAAGGCGGTGGCCACGGACAGCAGCAGGTCGTGCGTCAGCGGCCGGGGCGGTTCGATGCCCTGCACCGCGAAGACGATCGACGTCGCCTCGTTGGTGCCGATCCAGATCGGCAGGTGCCGCCCGCCCTCCACCTCGCGCAGCACCACGACGGGCTGGGCGGAGGGGACGTCCATCCGCACCCCGGCGATCTCCATCAGGACCTGGTGCACGGCCATGTCAGTGCTCCACCGCGGCGCGCTCCTGGAGCGCGGCGATCTCCGACCTCACGAGCGAGGTGTGGATGGTCAGGCACAGCCCGGAGATCTCCTGGGCGCGCTCGACGGCCCGGGCGCGCGAGGCGGCGTCGCGGCGGGAGCTCAGCGGCGCCACGGCCCGCTCCACCAGGCCGAGCTCCCGGTCCGCCGCCGCCTTGAAGGGGCGCAGGTGCCGCGGTTCGAGGCCGTGAGCGGTGAGGGCGAGGGCCGCGCGGGTGATCGCCAGCGCGTGGTCGTCGAACACGCCGTTCTGCTCGCGGATCAGCCCGTAGCTCACGAGCTCGCGCACGAGGGGGATCCCGGCCCCCGTGCGCCCGGCCAGCTCCCGAAGGCTGTACGCGGGCGGCGCGGGCACGATCGGGATGGGGGCGGTCACGGGGTCCGCGGCCTCCGGGACCCGCCGGTCACCGTCGTCCGGCGAGGTCGTGTCGCCGTCGAGCCGCTCCCGGATGACCTTCAGCGGGAGGTAGCGGTCGCGCTGGAGCTCGAGGATCCGGCGCAGCCGCTCGATGTCGGCCCGGGAGAACTTCCGGTAGCCCGAGGCGGTGCGGGCCGGGTGCACCAGGCCCTTGTCCTCCAGGAAGCGCAGCTTCGAGGCGGTGATGCCCGGGTGGTCCGCGCCGAGCTCCTTGAGCACGGCGCTGATGCCCACCCGGGGCTCGTGCTGGACGTCGTCCCGGTGCAGGTCGGTCTCGGCGGGGTCGGCCATGGCTCCCTTCTACTGGTCCGACTGCGTGCGCAGCGAACGGTAGAACGTGAACCGGAACTTCCCGATCTGGACCTCGTCGCCGTTGTCCAGTCCCGCGCTGTCCACCCGGTCGCCGTTGACGTAGGTCCCGTTGAGGGACCCGGAGTCGACGATCTCGAAGCTGTCGCCGCGGCGGACGAACCGGGCGTGCCGGCGCGAGACGGTGACGTCGTCCAGGAAGATCTCCGAGGACGGGTGGCGTCCGGCGGGGACCTCGTCCTGGTCCAGGAGGAAGCGGGAGCCGGTGCCGCCGCTGTCGTGGGCGACGAGCAGCGCGCTGCGCGGGGGCAGGGCCGAGACCGCGGCGTTCTCCTCCGGCGAGAGCTTGTGGGCAGCGGCGCGGGAGAGGACCTCGGCCACGATCTGGATCGACGTGGTCTCCGGCTCCCCCTGGGGTGCGTTCGAGCCGTTCTGGGTTCTGGACATCTCTTCCCTCGACTGGTGACGTGATGGTTGGCGGGTCCCGTGGGCGCCCGACCCCGCGACCGCCTGTCCCGGGGGTCTCCCGGGGACGGCCGGAGCCACCCGGTGGCACTTCCCAGTGTACTGGGTGGGGGCGACGGGACGCGGCGGCCGGGACACGTCCCGGACGCCGCTGCGCCGGGCAGGGCCCGGGGCGGTTCAGCCCAGCTGGGCGGCGTAGCCCTCGGCGTCCAGCAGCCCGGAGCGGTAGTCCTCGTCCGCGGGACGGACCTCGAACAGCCAGCCCTCGCCGTAGGGGGCGGTGTTCACGGCGGCGGGCTCCTCCTCGAGGCGGTCGTTGACGGCGGTGACCTCGCCGGAGACCGGGGCGAAGATGTCGCTGACGGACTTGGTGGACTCGATCTCGCCCACGGCCGCGCCGGCCTCGACCACCTCGCCCACCTCGGGCAGCTGGACGAAGACGACGTCGCCCAGCTCGCTCTGCGCGTGGTCGGTGATGCCGATGCGCAGCACGCCGTCGGCCCCGGGGGCCGCGACCCACTCGTGCTCGGCCGTGTAGGACAGGTCGGCGGGGATCTCGCTCATGGGTCGCTCCTGGTCGGACGTGCGCGGTCGGCTCGATTATGGCACAGCGCACCCGGGGGGCCGGGCGCGTCGGCGCGGCGGCTCAGCCCCGCTCCCACGCGCGGATCTCCTCGTGCAGCTGCCCCTTGCGCGGCGCGTCGGCGAAGGAGGCGTCCACCGCGTTGCGCGCCAGCGCGGCGGCCTGCTCGTCGGTGAGGCCCAAGGCCTCGCGCAGGCCCTGGAAGGCGTCGCCCACGTAGCCGCCGAAGTAGGCGGGGTCGTCCGAGTTGACGGTGACCACGAGCCCGCGCTCGAGCATCTCCAGCACCGGGTGCTCCGCGAGGGTGCGGACCACCCGCAGGCGCACGTTGGACTGCGGGCACACGGTGAGCGGGACCCGCTCGGCGACGAGGCGCTCCACGAGCCGGGGGTCCCGCAGGCACTGGATGCCGTGGTCCACCCGCTCGACCCGCAGCACGTCCAGCGCCTCCCGGACGTACTCGGGGCCGGCCTCCTCCCCGGCGTGGGCGACCACGTGCAGCCCGGCGTCCCGCGCCCGGGCGTAGACCTCCTCGAACAGCGCCGGCGGGTGGCCCACCTCGGCGGAGTCAAGGCCGATCCCGTCGATCCGGGCGAGCTGGTCCCCCAGCGCGTCGAACATCGCCAGGGCCTCGGCGGCGGGCCGGTCGCGCAGGAAGCACAGCAGCAGCGTGCTGGTGATGCCGTGCCGAGCACGGGCGGCGTCCAGTCCGGCGCGGATGCCGTCGACCACCGCGGCCAGCGGCACCCCGCGGGCGGTGTGCGCCTGCGGGTCGAAGAAGACGTCGACGTGGCGCAGCCCCTGGCCCGCCGCCCGGTCGAGGTAGGCGCGGGTGAGGGCCTCGAAGTCCGCGGCCCCGCGCAGCACGTCCATCGTGGCGTAGTAGAGCTCCAGGAAGGAGGACAGGTCCTCGAAGTCGTACTGCCGCCGCAGCTCCTCCACCGAGGCGTACGGCAGCTCCACGCCGTTGCGAGCCGCCAGCTCGAACGCGAGCTCGGGCTCCAGGGTGCCCTCGATGTGCAGGTGCAGCTCCGCCTTCGGCAGGGTGTACAGGTCCTTCACCGGCAGTGCTCCTTCGTCTCCCGTCCCACGGCGTCCCGCGACCGGCGGGGGGACCCGTGCAGTGTACCGGCCGCCCGGACGCGTTCCGGACCCCGGCCGGGTGCGCGGACCACCCGTGCGCCGGCCCCCGCGACGGCCGCCCCGGTGCCCTAGGCTGGCCGGCAGGACCGGTCCGAGTCGGGAGGAGGGCCCCGTGCCCGGTGTCGTCGTGGTGGGTCAGGTGGCGCGCGACCTCGTGCTGGTCGTCGACCGGGTCCCCGGGGAGGGCGGTGCGGCGGACGTGCGCGAGCGCCGGGAGCTGCTCGGCGGCAAGGGCGCGAACCAGGCGGTGGCGTGCCGCCGGCTGGGCGCCGAGGTGGAGCTGGTCGGGGTCGTCGGCGCCGACCGGGCCGGCGAGGACGTGCTCGCCCAGGCCGCCGCGGACGGCATCGGCGTCACGGGCGTGCTGCGCCGCGAGAGCGTCCCCACGGCGCTGCTGGTCGACGTCGTCGGCCCGCCCGGGGTGCGCCGCCTGCTCGAGGACGTGGCGCCGGGGGCGCTGCTCACGGCCGGGGACGTGCGCTCCCGGGCGGGCCTGCTGCGGGACGCGGACGCCGTGCTCGTCCAGCTCCAGCAGCCGGGCCCCGCGGTGGCGGCGGCGCTCGCGGCCGCGGACGGTGCGCTGGTCGTGGCCGACGGGGCCCCGGCGGACGCGCGGACGCGGCGCCGGGTACTGGACGCGGCGGACGTGGTGCGCGCCGACGGCTCGGAGGCCGAGGCGCTGGTGGGGTGGGCCCCGCACGGGGTGCCGGAGACGGTGCGGGCGGCACGGCAGCTGCTGGCGGAGGGGCCGCGCGTCGTCGCCCTGGCCGCCGGGGAGGCGGACGTGGTCGCCTGGCCCGGTGGGCACGTGGTGCTGCCGCACCTCGGCGAGGACCCGGTGGACCCGACCGGCGCGGGGGACGCGTTCGTGGCCGCGCTCGCCGTCGCGCTGCTGCGCGGCGAGGACCCGCGGACCGCGGCGTGGTGGGCCGCGGCGGCCGCCGCGCAGGTGGTGGGCACGCCCGGCGGGCGGCCGCACCTGGACCCGGACCGGCTGCGGGAGACGGTGCGGCAGCACCGGGGGGCCTGACCCGGCGGGGAGACCCCGGGCACGACGGAGGCCGGTGGTCCGCGTTCCCGCGGTCCACCGGCCTCCGGTTCGTCGGGCTGACAGGATTTGAACCTGCGACCCCTTGACCCCCAGTCAAGTGCGCTACCAAGCTGCGCCACAGCCCGAAGTGCTCAGTACGTCGCCGCCCTGAGCACTCGCATCACACTACAGCAACCCGGGGCGGAATTCATCTCGGCGGGCACCGGGGCTCAGCGCTTGCGGGCCCGCTTCTCGCGCACCCGCATGCTGACCTCGATCGGGGTGCCCTCGAAGCCGAAGGTCTCCCGCAGCCGGCGGGTGATGAAGCGCCGGTACCCGGGGTCCAGGAAGCCGGTGGTGAACAGCACGAACCGCGGCGGGCGGGAGGAGGCCTGCGTGCCGAAGAGGATGCGGGGCTGCTTGCCGCCGCGCACGGGGTGCGGGTGGGCGGCCACGATCTCGCCGAGGAACGCGTTGAGCCGGCCGGTGGGGACGCGGGTGTCCCAGGACTCGAGGGCCCTCTCCAGCGCGGGCACCAGCCGGTCCTTGTGCCAGCCCGTCTTGGCGGAGACGTTCACCCGCGGCGCCCAGGCCACGTGCGCGAGGTCGCGGTCGATCTCGCGCTCCAGGTAGTAGCGGCGGTCCTCGTCCATCAGGTCCCACTTGTTGAAGGCCAGCACGAGGGCGCGCCCGGAGTCCACGGCCAGCTGCAGGATGCGCACGTCCTGCTCCGAGAGCACCTCGTCGGCGGCCAGCAGCACCACGGCCACCTCCGCGCGCTCCAGGGCGGCCTGGGTGCGCAGGGACGCGTAGAAGTCGGCGCCCTGGGCCATGTGCACGCGGCGGCGGATGCCGGCGGTGTCGATGAAGCGCCACGGCTTGCCGCCCAGCTCGATGAGCTCGTCGACGGGGTCCCGGGTGGTGCCGGCCAGCGGGTCGACCACGACCCGCTCGGAGCCGGCGAGCTTGTTGAGCAGGGAGGACTTGCCCACGTTGGGGCGCCCGATCAGGGCCACCCGGCGGGGGCCGCCGGTGAGCTCGGTCCCGGCCACGGCGGAGAACTCCGGCAGCACCTCCATGACGGCGTCCAGGACGTCGGCGGCGCCGCGCCCGTGCAGCGCGGAGACCGGGTGCGGCTCCCCCATGCCCAGGGACCACAGGTACGTGGCCTCGACCTCCAGCTGCGGGGAGTCGACCTTGTTGGCGACCAGGATCACGGGCTTGCGCACCTTGCGCAGCATCTTCACGATGGCCTCGTCCGCGGCGGTCACGCCCACGGTGGCGTCGAGCACGAGCAGCACGGCGTCGGCGTACTCCACCGCCAGCTCGGCCTGCTCGGCGACGCGGGCGTTGATGCCCTTGGCGTCGTACTCCCACCCGCCGGTGTCCACGAGGGTGAAGTTGCGCCCGGCCCAGGTGGCCCGGTAGGAGACCCGGTCCCGGGTGACGCCCGGGGTGTCCTCCACCACGGCCTCGCGCCGGCCGAGGATCCGGTTGACCAGGGTGGACTTGCCGACGTTGGGCCGGCCCACGATGGCGAGCACCGGGGCGGGGCGGCGCGCCGGCGCCTGGTCCTCGCCCTCGGCCCACCCGGCGAGCAGCGCGGCGTCCTCCTCGTCGAGCTCGTAGTCCTCGAGCCCCGCCCGCAGGGCCTGGGCGCGCTGCTCGGCCTCGTCGTCGTCGATGGCCGCGATCCGCTCGGCGACGTCGTCCGTGGTGCCGCCGAGGATCTCGGCCTCGTAGGGGTCGTGGGCGGTGCCGTGCGCGGGGTTCTCGGGGGTGCCGGTCATGGCTGTCCTTCGCTGGGCCGGGTGCGGCCGGTCGGGGTGCGGATGGGTGTCGGGGGGGGGCCGGTCGGGCCCGGCTCAGGCCGTGCGGCCGGCGGCCCGGAGGACGGCGTCGAGCACGGCCTGGACGGTCTGCTCGACCGTGAGGTCGGAGGAGTCGATGGTCACGACGCCGTCGGCGGCCTCGGTGAAGTTGACCACCGTGGAGTCCTTCGCGTCCCGGCCGACGACCTCGGCCCGCAGCCGCGCGGCGTCCTCGACCCCGCCGTTCTGCAGGCCGCGGCGGGCCATCCGGGCCCGCTCGTCGGCGGTGAGCAGGATCCGGGCGTCGGCGTCCGGGGCGACCACGGTGGTGATGTCCCGGCCCTCGGCCACGATCCGGCGGCCGCTGTCGGCGATGAGCTCCTGCTGCCGGGCCACCAGGACGGCGCGGGCGGCCGGGTTGGTCGCCACGGCGCTGACCGCCCCGGTCACCCGGGCGCCCCGGATCTCCACGGCCACGTCGGTGCCGCCCACCAGGACCAGCTCCCGGTCGGGGTCGGTGCCCTGGGCGAGGGGGAAGGTGCGGGCGGCGTCCACCACGGCGTCGGCGTCGGCGAGGTCCACCCCGCGGTCGAGGCACCACCAGGTGAGGGCCCGGTACATCGCCCCGGTGTCCAGGTAGGCGAGGCCGAAGCGGCGGGCCACCTCCTTGGACACGCTGGACTTGCCCGAGCCGGAGGGCCCGTCGATCGCGACGACCAGCTCCTGCCCGGCGGCGGGGAACGGCGCCCCGGCCGGCGGGGCGCCCGCGGCGGTGCCCGTCCCGGTGCCCGGTCCGGCGTGGGTGGCGGGGTTGGTTCCGGTGTTCACTGCACGACCTTCCATCCGCGCTCCTGGAGCGCCTCGACGAGTTCCTTGCGGCGGTTGGGGAGCACGGAGACCTCGGCGAGGCCCACCGGCTGGCCCGGGGAGTGCTCGAGGCGCAGGTCCTCGAGGTTGACGCCGATCTCCCCGATCTCGGTGAGCAGGCGCGCCAGCTGACCGGGCACGTCGCCGACGAGCACGGTCAGGCTGGCGAAGGCCCGCGGCGCCCCGCCGTGCTTGCCGGGGATGCGGGCCTGGCCCGCGTTGCCCTCGGCGATGAGCTGGGCGATGTCCAGGCGCGCCCCCGGGGCCTCGGGCCCCTCGAGGGTGGCGATGAGGCGGTCGAGGTCCTGGCGCACCCCGTGCAGGGACGCCACGACCGGTCCGGCGTTGGCGGCGAGGATCTGCACCCACAGGTGCGGGTCGGAGGCGGCGATGCGGGTGGTGTCCCGCAGCCCCTGGCCCGCCAGGGACAGGTGGTGCAGCGGGGTGTCCTGCAGCCGGGAGGCCAGCAGCGAGGACATCACCTGCGGCAGGTGGGAGATCAGCGCCACCGTGGCGTCGTGCTCGCGGGCGTCCATGAAGGTCACGGTCGCCCCGAGGTCCACCGCGAGGTTCTTCGCGGCGGCCAGGGCCGCCGGCGAGGAGAGCCCCGAGTCGCACACGACCCAGGGCATGGAGGTGAACAGCTCCCCGCGGGCCGCCACGGGGCCGGAGCGCTCGCGCCCGGCCATCGGGTGGGTGCCGACGTACCGGCCGAGATCGCCGCCGAGCTCGCGCACGCCCTCCAGCACCGCCTCCTTGACGGAGGCGATGTCCAGGACGACGGCGCCGGGGTGGCGCTCCAGCGCCTCGACCACGGTCCGGGCCGTGACGTCGGGCGGGGTGGCGACGACGACGAGGGCCGGCTCCGGGGCCGGCCCGGCCGCCCGGCAGGAGCGGCCGGCGCCGATGTCCTGGGCCACGGCCTCGGCGGTGGGCGAGGCGTCCTGCAGCCACACGTCCACGCCCAGGTGGCGCAGGCCCAGCCCCATGCTGGCGCCGAGCAGCCCGGCGCCGACCACGAGCACGGGGCCGGCGGTCGCCGCGGGCGCCGGTCGGACGGAGGGCATCTGCGTCACCGGGGTCCCCTCACATGCCGACCGAGGCGAGGAGGTGCCCGACCTCGGTCCTGGACAGCTTGCGGATGGTGCCCTGGCGCTGGTCGCCGATCCGGATGGGACCCACCTGGGTGCGCACGAGCTTCTCCACGGGGTGGCCCACCGCGTCGAAGAGCCGGCGCACGATCCGGTTGCGGCCGGAGTGCAGGACGACCTCCACGAGGATGTGCCCGGGGGTGGAGTCCACGAGCCGGAACGCGTCGACGGAGGCGGGCCCGTCCTCGAGCTGGATGCCGGCCTTCATGGCCGCCCCGATGCCCTTCTCCATGGGCCCGCGCACCTGCACGAGATAGGTCTTGGGCACCTCGTAGGAGGGGTGGGTGAGCCGGTTGGTCAGCTCGCCGTCGTTGGTGAGCAGCAGCAGCCCCTCGGTCTCGACGTCGAGGCGGCCCACGTGGAACACGCGCTCGTTCTTCTGCTGGTTCAGGTAGTCGGCCACGCACGGGCGGCCCTCGGGGTCCTCCATGGTGGAGAGCACGCCCTCGGGCTTGTTGAAGGCGTAGTAGACGAGGGTCTCGTCGAGCTGGACGCGCACACCGTCCACGTGAATCCCGGCGGTGGCCGGGTCCACGCGGAGGCCCAGCTCGGTGACGGTCTCGCCGTTGACCTGCACGCGGCCGGCCTCGATCATCTCCTCGCAGACCCGCCGCGAGGCCACCCCGGCCTGGGCCATGAGCTTCTGCAGGCGCACCCCGTCCGGGTCGTGCTGGTCCAGCCGGTCCACCGGCGGGTTCGTGGGACGGCGCCGACGGTGCGGCGGACGGTAGGGCGTGGCCGGCATCCGCCGGGCGCTGCGCTCGGAGGAGGCGAACGGCCGGGGGCCGCGCTCCTGGGCCCCGCCCTTCGCTCCGGCGCCCTTGGCGGCGCCGCCCTTCGCTCCGGCACCCTTCGCGGTGCCGCCCCTGCCGGTGCCGCCCTTCGCGGTGCCGCTCTTCGCGGGGCCGCCCTTGCCGCCGGCCGGGCCCGCGCCGCGGCCGGCGCCGCCGCGCCCGCCCGGGAAGGACGCGCCGCCCTGGCCGCTCCGGGGCTTCCCGCCCTGGGAGCCGGGGCCCCGGCGGCCGCCGGGCCCGGGACGGCCGGATGATGAACGTGGTGTGGCCATGGTGGTGTCTCAGTCCTCGTAGTGGTCGATCTGATCGATGCCCGGCAGATGAGGGGCGATGTCGGGGAGCTCGTCGAGCGACCCGATGCCCATCCTCTCCAGGAAGAACGTGGTGGTGCCGTAGAGCACGGCCCCGGACTCGCCGTCCCGCTTGAGCTCGCGGATCAGCCCCCGCTGCACGAGGGTGCGGACGACGCCGTCGACGTTCACCCCGCGGATCGCGGAGATCCGCCCCCGGCTCACGGGCTGGCGGTACGCCACCACGGCCAGGGTCTCCAGCGCCGCCTGGGACAACCGGGCCGTCTGCCCCTCCGCGACGAACGCGGAGACGACCGGGGCGAACTCGCTGCGGGAGTAGATCCGCCATCCGGCGCCGGTGCTGCGCAGCTCGAAGCCGCGCGGCTCCAACGTTCCAGCATACCCCAGATCCGCGGCCCGCCCGTCGTACTCCGCGCGGAGCCGGTCCAGGACCCGCTGCACCGACGCGACGGGGACCACCAGGGCGGCGGCGAGCTCGTACTCGCTGACGGGTTCGTCGGCGACCATCAGGATCGCCTCGACGGCGGCCCTCAGGCCCCCGGGCAGGGCCTCGAGGTCCGGTCCCGTCTCGGGCGCGGCGCTCACGCGGGCACCCCCGCCGGGGACCGGACGGACGGGGGCACCGGGTCGGCTGTGTCGGGGTCGTCGGCGGCGTCGTCCGCGGCGAGGCGGTCGGGGGTCCACCCGCTGCCGGTCCCGGTCCAGCGCACCGTGAGCTCCCCCAGCGGGGCGTCCTGGGCGAGCTCGACCACGGCGTCCCGGAACATCTCCAGCAGCGCCAGGAACCGGACGACCACCGCGAGGACGGACCCGGCGTCGGCCACCAGCGCGTGGAAGGAGCGCGGCCGGCCGTCCTCGAGCAGGCCCACCAGGGTCTCGGCCTCGTCCCGCACGGTGACGGCGGCCCCGTGCAGGTGGTCGACGCCGACCTCGGGGGGCGTCCCCGGCCGCGCCGCGAGCACCGCGCGGGCGATCTCGGCGAACTGCTCGGGGGTGGTCCGCCAGTCGAGCTCGGGCAGGACGGCGGCGACCTCCGGGTCCAGCGGCACCACCCGCGGCAGGCGGGTGGACTCGGCCCGCATCCGGTCGTCGAGCAGGCCGGCGACCTCCTTGAAGGCCTTGTACTGCAGCAGCCGGGCGAAGAGCAGGTCCCGGGCCTCGAGCAGGGCCACGTCCTCCTCGTCCTCGACCTCGCCCCGCGGCAGCAGCCGGGCGGCCTTGAGGTCCAGGAGGGTGGCGGCGACCACGAGGAACTCGCTGGCCTCGTCGAGGGCGCGCACCGACCCGGAGTCGTGCAGGGCGCGCACGTACTGCAGGAACTCGTCGGTGACGGTGGCCAGCGCGATCCGGGTGATGTCCATCTCGTGCTTGGCGATCAGGGAGAGCAGGACCTCGAAGGGCCCGGCGAAGTCCTCCAGCCGCACCGTGAAGCGGCCGGGCCCGGTGGGCTCCGGCAGCTCCTCGGGATGCATCAGGGCGCGCCGCCGCGCGAGATCAGCTCCCGCGCCAGCTGGCGGTAGGACTCGGCGCCCTGGTGGGCCGTGGCGAAGGAGAGGATCGGCTCGGCGGCGACCGTCGCGTCCGGGAACTTCACGGTGCGCTTGATGACGGTGTCGAAGACCTTGTCCCCGAACGCGTCGACGATCCGGGCCATGACCTCCCGGGAGTGCAGCGTCCGGGCGTCGAACATCGTGGCGAGCACGCCGTCGATCTGCAGGCGCGGGTTGAGCCGGTCCTGGACCTTCTCGATGGAGTCCACGAGCAGGGCCACGGCGCGCAGCGCGAAGAACTCGGCGATGAGCGGGATGACCACGCCGTGGGCGGCGGTCAGCGCGTTGACGGTCAGCAGGCCCAGCGAGGGTTGGCAGTCGATGATGATGACGTCGTAGTGCTCCTCGAGCTTGCGCAGGGCGCTGGCCAGGACCTGCTCGCGGGCCACCTCGGTGACCAGCTGCACCTCGGCGGCGGAGAGGTCGATGTTGGCCGGGAGCAGGTCCACGCCCTCGACGTCGGTCTCCTGCACCACGTCCCACACGTCCACGGAGCGGTCCATCATCACGTTGTAGACCGTGAGCTCGAGCTCGTGCGGGTTCGCGCCGAGGCCGGCGGAGAGCGCGCCCTGCGGGTCGAAGTCGACGAGCAGGACCTTGCGCCCCAGCTCCGCCAGCGCGGCCCCCAGGTTGATGGTGGAGGTGGTCTTGCCCACCCCGCCCTTCTGGTTGACCATCGCGATGATCCGGGCGGGCCCGTGGGAGGACAGCTCGGGCGGTTCGGGGAAGTCGCGGACGGGACGGCCGGTGGGGCCCAGGGCTCCCGCGGCCGTCTCGCCCGTTCCGGGGATCCTCTCGTCGCTTCGCTGGCTCACTCGTGGCACCGCTCTTTCGTTCGTGGTCGCTGGCGCGGGCGGGCCGGCCCGGGCGCGGGGCGGCCCGGGCCGGTGGGGCCGACCTGGGGTTTTCCTGGACTCGATCAGCTACCAGGGTACCGCCGCCGCCTGCGGGTCCCGAACCGCCGGGGCGGCGGGGCGGGCCCGGGAACGGAGCGACCGCGCCCGCCGGACCCGGTGGGGTCCGGCGGGCGCGGTCGGCTCGTCGGCAGCAGGTGGAGCTCAGCGGGTGTCCGCGGCGGCCCCGACCTTCTCGGCGACGGAGTCCTCGACGCGCACGCCGTCGGCGGCGTCCTGCTCGGGGGCGCCGTGGGAGTGGGCGGTCATGGTGGACTCGTCGAAGCGGTCCTGGCCGGAGAGCACCCGCTCCACCTGGTCCAGGTCGATCTCCCGGGTCCACTTGCCGATCAGCAGGGTGGCCACGGCGTTGCCCGTGAAGTTGGTCAGGGCGCGGGCCTCGGACATGAAGCGGTCGATGCCCACGATGATGCCCACGCCGTCGACCAGGTCCGGGCGGTGCGACTGCAGCCCGCCGGCGAGGGTCGCCAGGCCGGCGCCGGTGACGCCGGCGGCGCCCTTGGAGGCGATGATCATGAAGACCAGCAGGGAGATCTGCTCGCCCAGCTCCAGCGGGCTGCCCATGGCGGAGGCGACGAAGAGGGCGGCCATGGTCAGGTAGATCGCGGTGCCGTCCAGGTTGAAGGAGTAGCCGGTGGGGACCGTCACGCCGACCACGGGCTTGGAGACGCCGACGTGCTCCATCTTGGCGATCAGCCGCGGCAGGGCGGCCTCGGAGGAGGAGGTCGAGAAGATCAGCAGGTACTCCCGGGCCAGGTACTTCATGAGCCGGAAGATGTTGATCCCCGTGACCGCCTTCAGCAGCCCGCCCAGGACCACCACGATGAACAGGACGCAGGTGAGGTAGAAGGCGATCATCAGGGTGGCCATGGAGATGATGGCCTGCACGCCGGTCTCCCCCACCACGCCGGCGATCGCGCCGAACGCGCCGATCGGGGCGACCCACATGACCATGATCAGGATCCGGAAGACCAGGGCCTGGATGTGGCCGACGGCCTTGAGCACGGGCTTGCCGGCCGGGCCCATCTGCTGGAGGGCGAAGCCCACGATGAGGGCCACGAAGAGGGTCTGCAGGATGTTGCCCTCGGTCAGCGAGGAGATCAGGGTGGTGGGGATGATGCCGAGCAGGAACCCGATGGTCCCGCCCTCCCCGTCGCCGTGGCCGGTGTCCGTGATCTCGTACTCGGAGCCCTGGATGTTCAGGCCCTCGCCCGGGTGGATCATGTTGCCCACGAGCAGGCCGATGCCCAGGGCGGCGGTGGACATCGCCATGAAGTAGGCCAGGGCCAGGCCGCCGACCTTGCCGACGGTGGCCGCCTTGGCGATGGACCCGACCCCCAGCACGATCGTGCAGAAGATGATGGGGGCGATCATCATCTTGATCAGGGCGATGAACGCGGTGCCCACGGGCTTGAGCGTCTGGGCGAACTCGGGGGCCAGGAGGCCCAGCACGGCGCCGGCGACGACGGCGACGATCACGAAGACGTACAGGTAGTGCGTCTTGTCCTTCTTCTGCTTCTGGACGGGCCGTTGCGGGTCGACGGGTTCCGTGGCGACGGTGGCCATGCTTCTCCTGACGGTGCGGATGGGCGGTGCGGGTGGTTGGTGCCGGCGGGCGGTGCGGATGCGCGCCTCCCGGGAGCCGGGACCGGGTCGTTGTGACGAGTCTCACCGGCCGCCACGGCCCTGTCGCGTTGTGGTCATAATGGTCGTGACGCCCACCACAGCGGGACTCCGCGCACGGGGCGCGGGAAGCCGGCCCGGGCAGCCGGCACGGGTGGTCGGCACGGGCAGGAGCGGAGGAGGCGGGCATGTCGTTGGCCAGGCGCTACCTCCTCCTCCAGCTGGCCGTCGTGGCGGTCGTGACCGTCGCGGTCTCCCTGGTCCTGTTCGCCCAGGAGCGGGAGGCGGTCCGCGAGCGCGCCGAGGCCGTGACCCGGGCCGTGGCCACGGCCCTGGCCGACGACCCCTACGTCCTGCAGTCCGCCGGCACCCCGGACCCGCACGCCGCCCTGCAGCCGCTGACGGACCGGCTGCTCGAGGACACCGGCCTGGACTTCGTCACGATCATGGCCCCGGACGGCACCCGCTGGACCCACCCGTGGCCCTCCTCGGTGGGCGACCCCTACCGGGGGGACCGCTCGCGCGCGCTCGCCGGGGAGGTCTGGACCAGCACGGAGCGGGGCAACCTCGGCCCGTCGGTGCGCACGATCGCCCCCGTGCGGGACGCGGACGGGACGGTGGTGGCGCTCGTGGCCACGGGCGTGCTGCTCGAGGCGCTCTCCGAGCAGGCGCTCGCCCAGCTGCCGGCCGTGCTCCTCGTCGGGGTGCTGCTGCTCGCCGCCTCGGCCACGGTCGCGGCCCTCGGGGCGCGCTACCTGGGCCGGGTCACGCACGGGTGGGGTCCGGAGGAGCTCGCCCAGGTCCACGCCCTGCACGACGCCGTGCTCAACGAGGCCACCGAGGGGCTGCTGCTCGTGGACCCCTCCGGGACGGTCCCGGTGCTCAACGCCCGGGCCCGGGAGCTGCTCGGGATCGGCCCGGACAGCGCGGGGCCCGGCCGGCGCAGCGCACCGCCCGTGGAGGCGCTGGGGCTGCCCCCGGCCCTGGAGACCGTGCTGCGCTCGGGGGCGGTGGTGCACGAGCAGTGGGTCGTGGTCGGGGAGCGCACGCTCATCGTCTCGAGCCTGCCGGCGGTCGGGGCGCTGGCCGGTCGCGGGATGGTCGTGATCCTGCGCGACCACACCGAGATCTCCCGGCTGTCCGGGCAGCTGCGCGCCGCCTCCGCCCTGGCCGGGGCCCTCCGGGCGCAGACGCACGAGCACGCCAACCGGATGCACACGGTGGTCTCGCTGCTGGAGCTGGGCCGGGAGGCGGAGGCCCTGGACTTCGCCTCCGCGGACCGGCAGCGCACCGAGGGGCTGTCCCAGGACCTCCTCGCCCGCCTCGAGGACCCCTTCCTGGCCGCCCTGCTCGTGGGCAAGACGGCCGCCGCCCACGAGCACGGCGTGGAGCTGGAGGTGGCCGTGGGCCCGGACGTGCCGCGCGTGCCGGTCTCCCCGGCCGACCTCGTGACCCTGGTCGGCAACCTCGTCGACAACGCCGTCGAGGCGGCCGCGGCCAACGCCGAGCGCGTCCGCCCGGTGGTCGAGGTGGAGATCGTCGGGGGGCACGACGACGCCGACCCCGGCCGGGACACGGTCGTGGTCACCGTGGCCGACACCGGCATGGGCGTGCCGGAGGAGCTCGTCGAGGACGTCTTCGAGCCCGGGGTGAGCACCAAGCCGGCCGGCCCCGAGGGCCGCGGGGTCGGCCTGCACCTGGTGCGCGAGGTCGTGGAGCGCTGGGGCGCCCGGATCGAGCTCGGCAACGACGGCGGGGCCGTGTTCACCGTGACCATCCCCGTCCCCCGCGACGCCGCGCCGGAGCGGGTCCCGTGACCGGGACGGTGCGGGTCCTCGTCGTCGACGACGAGCCGCTGACCGCCGCCGCCCACGCGGAGTACGTCGAGCGCTCCCCCGGCTTCCGGGCCGTGGCCACCGCCGTGTCCGGGCACACGGCGGTGCAGGCCGTGCAGGCCGCCCGGCGGGCGGGCCGGCCGGTGGACCTGGTGCTGCTGGACGTCAACCTCCCGGACATGTCCGGGCTCGACGTCGCCCGCACCCTGCGGGCGCGCGGCGAGTCGGTGGACCTGCTGGTGATCACGGCGCACCGGGACGTGGCCACCGTCCGCGAGGCGACCACCCTCGGCGTCGTGGGCTACCTCATCAAGCCCTTCACCTACGCGGTGTTCGAGCAGAAGCTCGCCGCCTACCGCAGCTACCGCGCGGCCCTGGGACGGGCCGGGGCCGTGGGCCAGGCGGAGGTCGACCGGGCCTTCGCGGCCCTGGGCTCCCCCGTGCGCTCCGCCGCGCCCAAGGGGCTCTCCGCCCAGACCCTGGACGCCGTCACCGAGCTCGTGCGCGGCGGCGAGTGGCTCTCCGCCGGGGAGGTGGCCGAACGCAGCACCCTGTCGCGGGTGACGGCCCGGCGCTACCTGGAGCACCTGGCCGACCGCGGCCTCGTGCGCCGGCGCTCCCGCTACGGCACCCCCGGGCGCCCGGAGCTCGAGTACGCGTGGGCCGGCTGAGCGCACGCCGCCCGGGACGACTGCGGCGGGCACCGGCACGGTGCCCGCGCCGGCCCCGGTGCATCATGGTCACGGGGTCGACCCCGTCCGCCCCAGGAACGAGGTCCAGGTGTTCGAGGCCCCCAGTCTGATCTTCGCCGCCGCCGGCCTGGCCGTGTTCGCCGCCGCGCTGCTGCCGCGGCTGCTCATGCGCGCCCCCGTCTCGATGCCCATGGTCTTCCTCGGGACGGGCCTGGCCGTGTTCTCCGTGGCGGACACCCTCCCGGACCCGGACCCGCTGGCCCACGGCGACATCACCGTCCACCTCAGCGAGATCTGCGTCATCGTCTCGCTCATGGGCGCCGGCCTGGCCCTGGACCGCCCCCTGGGGCGCGTGCGGTGGGCCACCACCTGGCGGCTGCTGGGCATCGTGATGCCGCTGTGCCTCGTCGCGCTGGCCCTGCTCGGGTGGTCGGTGCTGGGGCTGAGCGTGGCCGGGGCCCTGCTCGTGGCCGCGGCCCTGGCCCCCACCGACCCCGTCCTGGCCTCCGAGGTCCAGGTCGCGGAGCCCTCGGAGGCCGAGGAGGACCTCGACGGGGAGGACGAGGTGCGCTTCGGCCTCACCTCCGAGGCGGGGCTCAACGACGGCCTCGCCTTCCCGTTCGTCTACCTCGCCGTCGCCCTCAGCGTCGTGGGGACCGCGCCGGCGGCGTGGCTGCCGCACTTCCTCGTCGTGGACGTCGCCTGGCGGATCGCGGTCGGGTGCCTCGCCGGGTACCTCGTCGGCAGGCTGCTGGGGCGGGTGTTCTTCCGCTCCCCGCTCGAGAGCGTCCGCCTGGCCTCCCACTCCGAGGGCTTCGTCGCGCTCGCGGCGACCTTCCTCACCTACGGCATCACCGAGATGGTCGAGGGCTACGGCTTCGTCGCCGTGTTCGTGTGCGCGCTCACCATCCGCGCCGGCGAGCGGGTCCACGGCTACCACGGCGTGCTGCACAGCTACATCGAGCAGCTCGAGCGCCTGCTCACGGTGGTGGTGCTCGTGCTGCTGGGCGGGGCCGTCGCCCGGGGCCTGCTCGCCGGCCTCACCTGGGCCGAGGTCCTGGTCGCCGCGGCCTTCCTCCTGCTCGTGCGCCCCGTCGCCGGGTGGATCGGCCTGGCCCGGGGCCGCACCGGCCCGTGGGAGCGCGGCGTCATCGCCTTCTTCGGCGTCCGCGGCATCGGCTCCCTCTACTACCTCGGCTACGCCCTGGCCGAGGGGGACTTCGCCGCGGAGGACCGGGCGCTGTGGCGGATCGTCGGTCTGGTGGTCGTCATGTCGATCGTCCTGCACGGCGTCACCGCCGGACCCGCCATCGCCCTGCTCGACCGCGCCCGGCAGCGCAAGGCCGTGCGCGAGACCGGGACGGAGGCGACCGCTCCCCGGACCCCCATCTGAGCGGGACCACCGGCTCCTCAGCCGGCGCGCCGGGACCGCAGCCGGTCCTCGAGCGCCTCCAGCACGGCGGAGTCCTCGATCGTGGAGGGCACCGTGTACTCCAGGCCGTCCGCCATCTGCCGCATGGTCTTGCGCAGGATCTTGCCCGAGCGGGTCTTGGGCAGCCCCTCCACGACCGTCACCTCCTTGAAGTCGGCCACCGCCCCGATCTGCCGCCGCACCAGCGCCACCAGCTCGTCCCGCAGCTGCTCCTCCGGCACCTCCGCGCCCGCCTTGAGCACCACGTAGCCGGCCGGACGCTGGCCCTTGAGGGGGTCGGCCACCCCGATCACCGCGCACTCGGCCACGGCGGGGTGGGCGGCGAGGACCTGCTCCATCGCGCCGGTGGAGAGCCGGTGGCCGGACACGTTGATCACGTCGTCGGTGCGCCCCATGACGTAGACGTAGCCGTCCTCGTCGACGTGGCCGGAGTCGCCGGTGGCGTAGTGGCCCGGGAAGGCCGTGAGGTAGGAGTCCACGAAGCGCCGGTCGTCACCCCACAGCGTGGTCAGCGCGCCCGGGGGCAGGGGCAGGCGCAGGGCGATGTTGCCCTCCTCGCCGGTCGGGACCGGCTGCCCCAGCGGGTCCAGGACCTCCACCCGGTAGCCGGGCACCGGCACGGACGGCGAGCCGGGCTTCAGGGGCAGCCGCTCGATCCCGAAGGGGTTGGCGCAGATCGCCCACCCGGTCTCCGTCTGCCACCAGTGGTCGACCACCGGCACACCCAGCACCCGGGAGGCCCAGCCGTAGGTCTCCGGGTCCAGCCGCTCCCCCGCCACGAACAGCGCCTGCAGGGAGCCGACGTCGTGCCGGCGCACCAGCTCGCCCTCCGGGTCCGCCCGGCGGATGGCGCGCAGGGCCGTGGGCGCGGTGAAGAGGACCTTCACCCCGTGGTCCTCCACGCGCTGCCAGAACGCGCCGGCGTCCGGCGTGCCCACGGGCTTGCCCTCGTAGAGCACGGTCGTCGCCCCGGCGAGCAGCGGGCCGTAGACGATGTAGGAGTGGCCCACCACCCACCCCACGTCGGAGGCCGTCCACATCACCTCGCCGGGGCCCACGTCGTAGATGTGGCGCATGGACCACGTCAGCGCCACGGCGTGCCCGCCGTTGTCCCGCACCACCCCCTTCGGAGTGCCGGTGGTGCCCGAGGTGTAGAGGACGTACAGCGGATCGGTGGCTGCCACGGGCACCGGCGCCGCGGGTTCGGCGCCGTCCACGGCGGCGCCCCAGTCCAGCCACTCGACGGCGGGCTGCTCCCCGTGCCCGGCCCGCTCCCGGGCGTGCTCCACGGTGGTGGC
The DNA here is from genome assembly GCF_053711175.1 of Kocuria sp. KH4. Taxonomy (NCBI): domain Bacteria; kingdom Bacillati; phylum Actinomycetota; class Actinomycetes; order Micrococcales; family Micrococcaceae; genus Kocuria; species Kocuria sp. KH4. The sequence continues at coordinate 19,657 of NZ_JBSJYX010000021.1, read as the reverse complement.
GAAGCCGGGGCGCTCGTGCACGATCACCGTGCCGGGCTCGTGCCGGGCCAGCCGCAGCGCCTCCTCGATCGCGGGGATGTACTCGATCCGGCGCGTTGGCTCCAGCCCGCCGGTCGTGGTCACCACCACCCGGGGCCGCGAGTCGTCGATCCGCGAGGCCAGCTCCTGCGGGGCGAACCCCCCGAAGACCACCGAGTGCACGGCGCCCAGGCGGGCGCAGGCGAGCATCGCCACGGCGGCCTGCGGGATCATCGGCAGGTACACCAGCACCCGGTCGCCCCGGCCCACCCCGCGCGCGGCGAGCGCACCGGCGAACAGCGCGACCTCGTCGCGCAGCCGGGCGTAGCTGTAGCGCTCCTGGACGCCCAGCAGCGCGGAGTCGTAGATCAGCGCCGTGCGCTCGCCGTGGCCGGCCGCCACGTGCCGGTCGAGGGCGTTGTAGGAGGTGTTGAGCTCGCCGTCGGGGAACCAGCGGTAGAGCGGGGCCGTGGTGGCGTCGAGGGCCACGGTGGGCTCGCGCGTCCACTCGACGGCCCGGGCGGCCTCGAGCCAGAACCGCTCCGGGTCCCGGACGCTGCGGCGGTAGACCTCCGCGTAGTCCTCGGCCTGCGTCGTGGGCTGCTCGGTGCTCATGGGTTCCTCCGGGGCGTAGCGGTCCTGACGGTCACCCTAGTGGCGCAGATCACACAGGACAACCCCACTGTATACATCGACATGTCAATATGGCGGAGGACTGGGGACGTCTGGTCTCCTCGTCCCGGATGTGTATACACTGGCTTCGACGTGTGAGGTCGGTCACCGAGAATCCCCACCGGATCCCCGGCCCGTGCCGCAGAAGCGAGGAGGGAGCCGTGCGCGCCAGCGACCGCGCCTACGAGGCACTGCGGGAGGACATCGTGGAGTGGCGGCTGCTGCCGGGCCAGGTGCTGGGCGAGGTGGAGCAGTCGGAGCGGTTCGGCATCTCCCGCACCCCCATCCGGGAGGCGCTGAGCAGGCTGACCGCCGACGGGCTCGCCGAGGCCCACCGCGGTCGCGGCGTGGTGGTCTCCCAGGTCTCCCTCGACGACGTCCGTGCCCTCTTCGAGCTGCGCGAGGCCCTCGACTGCCGCGCCGCCCGCCTGGCGGCCCGGCGCCGGGACCCCGCCGAGTTCCAGCGACTGGCCACGGAGCTCGAGACGTGCGTGGACCGCCTCCACGGCCCGGGCACCGACGACCGCTCCGCCTACTACGAGCTCGTGGAGCGGATGGACCGGGCCGTCGACGACGCCACGGCCAACGCGTACCTCACCGCCGCCCAGCGGTCCCTGCGCCTGCACCTGGCGCGCGTGCGCAAGCTCTCCCGGACCAATCCGTCCCGCCTGGCGCGCGCCGCCGCCGAGCACGCCCAGATTGCGCGGGCCATCGCGGAGGGCTCCGAGGAGCTGGCGGAGGCCGCCACCCGGGTGCACCTGGCCAACTCGCTGCACGCGGTCCTGACCACTCCTGTCCGCGAGTGGGTCCACCCCGCTCCCCTGCTCGACGCCGCCGGCTGAGCGACGCCCTGCGGCCACCGTCCGTCCCCACGAGAGGAAGCCCCATGACCGTCATCCATTCCGTGCGCGTCCACCCGTCCGCCGACAACCTGCCCCGGCAGGACCAGCTGGCCTGGAAGATGGCGGAGGTCGCCGCGGACCCGGTCCCGGTAAGCGAGGAGGTGACCGAGATGGTGATCAACCGGGTCCTGGACAACGCCTCGGTGGCGATCGCCTCCCTGAACCGGGACCCGATCGTCTCGGCCCGGGACCAGGCCCTCGCCCACGCCCCGACCCCGGGCGGATCCGGGGCCGCCCTGTACGGGGCGGACGCCGCGGCCACCCGGGTCTCCCCGGAGTGGGCGGCCTGGGCCAACGGGGTGGCGGTGCGCGAGCTGGACTACCACGACACGTTCCTGGCGGCGGAGTACTCCCACCCCGGGGACAACATCCCGCCGATCCTGGCGGTGGCCCAGCACGTGGGCGCCACCGGGGCTGACCTGGTGCGCGGGATCGCCACCGGCTACGAGCTGCAGGTCGACCTGGTGAAGGCCGTCTGCCTGCACCAGCACAAGATCGACCACGTCGCCCACCTCGGCCCCTCCGCCGCGGCCGGCATCGGCACCCTGCTGGGCCTGCCCGTGGAGACGATCTTCCACGCGATCGGCCAGGGCCTGCACACCACCACCGCCACCCGCCAGTCCCGCAAGGGCGAGATCTCCACCTGGAAGGCCCACGCGCCGGCCTTCGCCGGGAAGATGGCCGTCGAGTCCGTGGACCGCGCGATGCGCGGCCAGACCTCCCCCACCCCGATCTACGAGGGCGAGGACGGGGTGATCGCCTGGCTGCTGGACGGCCCGGACGCGCACTACGAGGTCCCCCTGCCCGCCCCCGGCGAGGCCAAGGCCGCGATCCTGGACACCTACACCAAGGAGCACTCGGCGGAGTACCAGGCGCAGGCCTGGATCGACCTGGCGCGGAAGCTGCACCGGGAGCGCCCCGAGCTCGCCGATCCGGCCCGGATCGCCTCGGTGGTGCTGCACACCTCCCACCACACCCACTACGTGATCGGCTCCGGGGCGGGCGACCCGCAGAAGTACGACCCGGCCGCCACCCGGGAGACCCTCGACCACTCGATCCCCTACATCTTCACCGTGGCGCTGCAGGACGGGGCGTGGCACCACGTGGACTCCTACGCCCCCGCCCGGGCCTCCCGGCCCGACACCGTCGAGCTGTGGCGGAAGGTCACCACCGCCGAGGACGCGGAGTGGACCCGCCGCTACCACTCCCTGGACCCCGCCGAGAAGGCCTTCGGCGGCCGGGCCGAGATCACCCTCACGGACGGGTCCACCGTGGTCGAGGAGATCGCGGTGGCCGACGCCCACCCGCTGGGCGCCCGCCCGTTCGCCCGCGCCCAGTACGTCGCCAAGCTGCGCACCCTGGCCGCCGGGATCGTCGCCGACGCCGAGCTGGAGCGCTTCATCCAGGCGGCCGAGAACCTGCGCGAGCTCGGCCCCGGGGAGCTTGGCGCCCTCAACGTCACCGCGGACGTGGACCTGGCCACCGGCACGAAGGGAATCTTCTGAGCATGCTGTTCTCCACCACCACCCCCGAGGCCAAGCGCGCCGCCCTGCGGCAGATGCTCGCCGGCCCGCGGATCGTGCGGTTCCCGGGCGCCTACACCCCGCTGTCCACGAAGCTGATCGCCGAGCAGGGCTTCGACGGCGTCTACATCTCCGGGGCCGTGCTGGCCAACGAGCTGGGCTTCCCCGACATCGGCCTCACGGCCCTGCCGGAGGTGGCGCAACGGGCCGGGCAGATCGCCCGGGTCACCGACCTCCCGGCCCTCGTCGACGCCGACACCGGCTTCGGCGAGCCGATGAACGTGGCCCGTACCGTGCAGGAGCTCGAGAACGCCGGACTGGCCGGGTGCCACATCGAGGACCAGGTCAACCCCAAGCGCTGCGGCCACCTGGACGGGAAGTCCGTGGTGGATCTGGCCACCGCGACCCAGCGGATCCGCGCGGCCACCGAGGCCCGCCGGGACCCGGGCTTCCTGGTCATGGCCCGCACCGATGTCCGCGGCGTGGAGGGCCTGGCCGCGGCCACCGACCGGGCCAGGGCCCTCGTGGACGCCGGGGCGGACGCGATCTTCCCCGAGGCCATGGCCGACCTGAGCGAGTTCGCCGCGATGCGCGCGGCGGTGGACGTGCCGATCCTGGCGAACATGACCGAGTTCGGGAAGTCCCCGCTGTTCACCGCCGCCCAGCTCGAGGAGGTGGGCGTGAACATGGTCATCTACCCGGTCACCCTGATGCGCTCCGCCCTGGGCGCCATGGAGCGGGTGCTGGCCACGATCGCCGCCGACGGCACCCAGCAGGCCGCCGTGCCCGAGATGCTCACCCGCGCCCGGCTCTACGAGCTGGTGGACTACCACGGGTACGACCAGTTCGACGCCGGAGTCTTCGACTTCGAGGTGCCGGGCGGGCACCGCTGACCGGACCGACCGCACGACCACGAGAAGGAGCCCACCATGACCGAGACCCAGAGCGAGGTCCGCAAGGGACTGGCCGGCGTCGTCGCCGACTACACGGCCGTGTCCAAGGTCAATCCGGAGACCAACTCCCTGCTCTACCGCGGCTATCCCGTCCAGGAGCTGGCCGCGCACTGTTCCTTCGAGCAGGTCGCCCTGCTGCTGTGGAACGGTGAGCTGCCCACGGAGGCCGAGCTGGCGGAGTTCACGGCCCGGGAGCGGGCGCACCGGGCGCTGAGCCCCGAGCTGAGGGCGGTCGTCGACGCCCTGCCCACCACCTGCCACCCGATGGACGTCTGCCGCACCGCGGCCTCCGTCCTGGGCGCCCAGGACCCCGAGGCCGCGGACTCCACTCCTGCGGCCAATCTGCGCAAGGCCCAGAAGCTGTTCGCGGCCATGCCCGCGGTGGTCTGCTACGACCAGCGGCGCCGGCGCGGCCAGGAGCCGGTGGCCCCGCGCGAGGACCTCGGCTACTCGGCCAACTTCCTGTGGATGGCCTTCGGCGAGGAGGCCGACCCGGCGGTGGTCGAGGCGTTCGACACCTCGATGATCCTCTACGCCGAGCACTCCTTCAACGCCTCGACCTTCACCGCCCGGGTGGTCACCTCGACCCTGTCCGACCTGCACTCGGCGGTCACCGCCGCGATCGGCGCGCTCAAGGGGCCGCTGCACGGCGGGGCCAACGAGGCCGTGATGGAGACGTTCGTGGAGCTGGGCATCCGCACCGAGGAGTCCGCCGCCGAGGCCGAGGCCCGGGCCAAGGCGTGGATGGACGAGGCCCTGGCCGCGAAGAAGAAGGTCATGGGCTTCGGCCACCGCGTGTACAAGCACGGGGACTCCCGGGTGCCGACCATGAAGGCGGCCCTGGACGCGATGATCGCCCACTACGGCCGGCCCGAGCTGCTGGGCCTGTACCACGGGCTGGAGAAGTCCATGGACGAGGCCAAGGGGATCAAGCCCAACCTCGACTACCCGGCCGGGCCGACCTACTGGCTGATGGGCTTCGACGTCCCCACCTTCACCCCGCTGTTCGTCGCCGCCCGGATCACCGGCTGGACCGCCCACGTCATGGAACAGCTCGCCGCCAACTCCCTGATCCGGCCGCTGTCCGCGTACAACGGCCCCGACGAGCGGCACCTGCCCGGCGCCCGGGCCGCTCAGTAGGTGGGCGCCGCGGGCAGCCCCATGTAGTGCTCCAGCGTGGGGATGCGCTGGGAGACCATGCCGGCGGCCACGTGCCCGCCCACGTAGCGCAGGTGCCAGGGCTCGTAGGCGTACCCGGTGGTCCCCGTCCGGCCCGCGGGGTAGCGCACCACGAAGCCGTACTCGTGGGCGTGGGCCCGCGCCCACGCCCCGGCCGGGGTGTCCGCGAAGCAGCTCTGCAGCCCGCACGCCCCGTCCGGGTTGCCGATGTCCACGGCGAGCCCGGTCTGGTGCTCGCTGTGGCCGGGGCGGGCGGAGATCAGGTCCGCCTGCTCCCTCCCGTACCGGGCCACGTAGTCGCGGTACAGCCCGGCCTGCGTGGTGTAGGAGCGGTAGCCGCTGACCGCCGTGATCGGCACTCCCGCGGCGGCCGCGTCCGCCGTCATCCGGCGCAGCGCCGCGGCGGCGTCCCCCCGCAGGAGGGCCCCGCCCACGGACTCGAGCCCGCGCGGGACGTAGTCGACCGGGTTCAGGGGGCGGCGCTTGTTGACGACGACGTACACGGAGGCGGCCCGGTCGATCTCCCGGGCCACCCGGGTCCCGGTGCGGGAGCTCCAGCTGACGGAGCCGCGCTGGAAGCTCTGGCGGCAGGCGCCGCCCGCACAGGCCTCCGCCGAGGTCGGATAGCCCAGCGCCCCCCGCTCGGCGCCGTGGCGCAGCCAGGCCGCCCGGATGGCGCCGACGGTGGGGTGGGCGCCGCTCGCCCTCGACCAGAGCACGGCCCCGCCCTCGAAGACCTGGTAGCACCCGGCGTCGCGCAGCCCGCAGACCTCCCGGCCGACCGGGTACCCCAGGGCGCCGCGCTCCCAGTCCTGAGCGGCCCAGGCGCCGCGGATCGCCCCCCAGGTGGGGCGCGCCCCCGTCCTCGGGGACCAGTGGATGCTGCCCCGTTCGAAGGACCGGTGGCAGCCGCCGCGGACCAGGCCGCAGCGCTCGGGCCCCAGGGCCCGGCCGAGCCGGCCGTCGGCGCCGCCGAGACGCTGGTGCTCGGCCTCGATCGCCGTGGCCGCCGACGCCGGGGCCGTCAGCGGCGCCAGCAGCAGGCCCAGGCAGCAGAGCAGGATGAGCAGCGCCCGGCGCACGCCCGTGCCCGAGCCGATGTTCTCTCGCATGACGTCCCCGTCCGTCCGGGCGAACCCGTTGCAGTTGCAACCAGGTTAGGACCTGCGGCACCGGCGGAACAGCCCTGTGCGCTGTGTGACCGGCCGGCCCCGGAACCGCGGCGGCGCGCCGGGTGGGCCGGCGGGTGCGCTACAGGGCGCGGGGGTGGGCGGCCGCGTAGACCTCCCGCAGGGACTCCACGGTGACCAGCGTGTACACCTGCGTGGTGCTGACGGAGGCGTGGCCGAGCAGCTCCTGGACCACGCGCAGGTCCGCGCCGCCCTCCAGGAGGTGGGTCGCGAAGGAGTGGCGCAGCGTGTGGGGGGTGATCCGGTCCCCCAGGCCGGCGCGCTCGGCCGCGGTGCGCACGGTGGTCCAGGCCGTCTGCCGGCTGATCCGCCCGCCGCGGGCGTTGAGGAAGAGAGCCGGGGTGCCCCGCCCCTTCGCCGCGAGCGCCGGCCGGCCCCGGACGAGCCAGTCGTCCACGGCGCGCACCGCCCAGGAGCCCAGGGGCACCATCCGCTCCTTGCCCCCCTTGCCGAACAGCCGCACGAACGGCATCGCGCCGGCGTCCTCGCCGGGCTGCCCGGTGCGGCGCACGGCCCGGGACAGGTCGTCGACGTCGAGGGCGGTGGCCTCCGAGATCCGGGCGCCGGTCGAGTAGAGGATCTCCAGCAGGGCGCGGTCGCGCAGCTGCTGGGGCGTCTCGGTGCCGGTCGACTCCAGCAGCGCGGTGACCTGCTCCACGGGCACGGCCTTGGGCAGGCGCATCCCGGGGGTGGGCGGCTGGACGGGGGCGGCGGGATCCGTGCGCGTGAGGCCCTCGAGCGCCCAGAAGCGGTGGGCGCCCCGGACCGCGACGAGGCAGCGGGCGGCGCTGCGCGTGCTCAGCGGCGCCCGGCCCTCGGCTCCGGCCGAGACCGTGCGCAGGAAGTCCTGGACGTGTCCCGTCCCGATCCCCAGCGGCGTGCTCACCGGCGGGTCCGTGCGATCCCGGAGGTGCTCCGTGTAGCGGCGCAGGTCCCGCCGGTACGCCGCGAGGGTGTTGGCGGCCAGGCCCCGCTCCACGGCCAGGTGCTGCAGGTAGCGCTCCACGGCCCGCTCCAGCGCGTCGCCGGTCACCGGCCCCGTGGCCGCGCCGGACCCGGACTCCGGTGCGGACCCGGACTCCGGAGCGGGCCCGGACTCCGGAGCGGGCCCGGGCGCCGGAGCCGGCTGCCGGCCGTCCGGCGGCGCGGTCACCGCAGGTCGGGGTGGCCGGGCCACGGGCTGTCGGCCGGGCGCAGGGAGCGGTAGCCGTCGGCGCGGGCGGCGTGCACGGCGAGCAGGCCGACCACCGCGGCGGGCGAGTTGAGCCGGCCCTCGAGAACGGCCCGCACGGCGGCGTCGAGCGGGACCCACGTGCCGTGGATCTCGGCCTCCTCGCCGTCGCGCTCGTGCAGCTCGGCCTCGGGGACCTCGCTCAGCCCCCGCGCCAGGAAGATCCGGTTGGCCTCCGAGGACGAGCCGGGGCTGTTGTGGAAGTCCACCAGGACGTCCCACCGCTCCGCCCGCAGGTCGGCCTCCTCCGCCAGCTCCCGCCGGGCCGCCGCGGCGGGGTCCTCACCGTCGACGTCGAGCAGGCCGGCGGGGATCTCCCACATGGTCATCGCGACGGGGCGGCGGTACTGGTTGATCAGCAGCACCCGGTCGTCGTCGTCGAGCACCAGCACGGACACCGCGCCCGGGTGGGTGATGTAGTCGCGCCGGAGCGGGTCGGTGCCCTGGGCGAGCTCGAACTCGTCGCGCCGCACGTTCCAGATGAAGCCCTCGTAGACCGTCTCCGAGGCCACCGTGCGGCGGTCGCTGGGCCGGTCGGAGATCTCCTCGGGGGCGAGCTGTCGGATGTCCATGGGGTCCTTCCGGGTCGGCCGCCCTGCACGGATCGGCGGGGGCGAGGGGTCTGGCGGGACGGCGCAGGCGCCGCCCCCCGGTGGGGGCGCGGCGCCTGCGCCGGGCGGCCCGTGGCGCCCGGGCCTCAGCGGCCCTCGGCCTCCCGGCGCTCGAGCGCGGCCTTGACGAGGCCGTCGAACAGCGGGTGCGGGCGGGTCGGGCGGGACATGAGCTCGGGGTGCGCCTGGGTGCCCACGTAGTAGGGGTGCACGTCGGCGGGCAGCTCCACGAACTCCACGAGGGTGCCGTTCGGCGAGGTCCCCGAGATCACCAGTCCGGCCTGCTCCAGGCCCTCCCGGTACTCGTTGTTGACCTCGTAGCGGTGGCGGTGGCGCTCCTTGACCGTGGTGGAGCCGTAGGCGCCGGCCACCACGGAGCCGTCGCGCAGCCGTGCGTCGTAGAGCCCCAGCCGCATGGTGCCGCCGAGGTCCCCGGCGCCCTCCACGAACTGCTTCTGCTCGTCCATGGTCGCCACGACCGGGAACGCGGTGTCCGGCTCGAACTCGGTGGAGGACGCCCCGGCGAGGCCGAGCTCCGTGCGGGCGTACTCGATCACCATGCACTGCAGGCCCAGGCACAGGCCCAGGGTCGGGATGCGGTGCTCGCGGGCGAAGCGCAGGGTGCCCAGCTTGCCCTCGATGCCGCGGATGCCGAACCCGCCCGGGACGCAGATGGCGTCCACGTCGCCCAGTTCGCGCTGGGCGCCCTCGGGGGTCTCGCACAGGTCGGAGGCGACCCACTTGATCTTCACCCGCGCGTCGTTCGCGAAGCCGCCCGCCCGCAGGGCCTCCGAGACGGAGAGGTAGGCGTCCGGCAGGTCGATGTACTTGCCCACCATGGCCACCGTGACGAAGTGGGAGGGCTCGTGCACGGCCTTCAGCAGCCGGTCCCACTGCCCCAGGTCCGCGTCCTGGTAGTCCAGGCCGAGGTAGTCGAGGATGTAGGTGTCCAGCCCCTGGGAGTGCAGGGTCTTGGGGATGTCGTAGATGCTCGGGGCGTCCGGGCAGGAGATCACCGCGTCGTGGTCGACGTCGCAGGCGTTGCCGATCTTGCGCAGCATCGTGTCCGGGACCTGCCGGTCGGAGCGCAGCACCAGCGCGTCGGGCTGGATCCCGAGTCCGCGCAGGGCGGCCACGGAGTGCTGGGTGGGCTTGGTCTTGAGCTCCCCGGAGGGCCCGATGTAGGGGATCAGGGACACGTGCAGGTAGAACACGTGGCGGCGGCCGACGTCCTGGCGGACCTGACGGGCGGCCTCGATGAAGGGCTGGGACTCGATGTCGCCGACCGTGCCGCCGATCTCGGTGATGATGATGTCCGGCTGGTCGTCGCCCTGGGCGCGGCGGCGCATCCGGTTCTTCAGCTCGTCCGTGATGTGCGGGATGACCTGCACGGTGTCGCCGAGGTACTCGCCGCGGCGCTCCTTGGCGATGACCGTGGAGTACACCTGGCCGGTGGTCACGTTCGCGGAGGCGTCGAGGTTCTCGTCGAGGAAGCGCTCGTAGTGGCCGATGTCGAGGTCGGTCTCCGCCCCGTCGTCGGTCACGAAGACCTCACCGTGCTGGAAGGGGTTCATGGTGCCCGGATCGACGTTGAGGTACGGATCCAGCTTCTGCATCGTCACGGAGAGCCCGCGTGCCCGCAGCAGCATCCCGAGGGAGGAGGCGGTCAGTCCCTTGCCGAGGGAGGAGGCGACGCCGCCCGTCACGAAGATCTGACGGGTCACCTTGCCCGGTCGCTGGTTTTCGGTCTGCTGTGCGCCGGCCACGTGGGCGGCTTCGTTTGCATTCACCACGGAATTCGACCCTATCATTCTTGCCCCTGCGGGACACCGGTTGCGTGCTGCGGATCACCGTGCGGCCGGCCGCACGGGCGGCGGCCCCCGGCCCGGGCGGCGGGCTCAGAGCTGCGCGTCGCGGACGAGCTCGCGGGCGTGCTCGCGCGCCGCCGCGGAGTCCTCGTGGCCCGCGAGCATGCGGGCCAGCTCCACCACGCGCTCCTCCTCGTCCAGCACGCGCACGTCGCTGACCGTGGAGTCCCGGCTCTTGGTGACGAGGATGTGCTGGTCCGCGAAGGCGGCCACCTGCGGCAGGTGCGTGACCACGAGGACCTGGACGTGCTGGGCCAGCATCTTCAACCGGCGCCCGATCTCCACGGCGGCCTTGCCGCCCACGCCCGAGTCCACCTCGTCGAAGACGAAGGTGGGGACGGGGTCGACCGCGGCGAGGACCACCTCGATGGCCAGCATCAGCCGGGACAGCTCGCCGCCGGAGGCCCCCTTGCCGAGGGGCCGCGGGGCGGCGCCGGCGTGGGGCCGGAGCAGGAACGCGATCTCGTCCCGGCCGTGGCCGGAGAACTCCTCGGTGGGCTCGACCTCGATGACCAGGGAGGCGTTGGGCATCGCCAGGGCGGTGAGCTCGGCGCTGACGGCCTCGGAGAGCCGGTGCGCGGCGTCCTGCCGCCGCTCGGTCATCCGCGCGGCCAGCCCGACCAGCCCGGCGTGCAGCTCCTCGAGGCGCGCGCGCAGCTCCTGCTCCCGGGCGGGGTCGTCGGTGAGCTCCTCCAGCCGGGTCCGCGAGCGCTGCGCCCACTCCAGGACCTCGTCCACGGTGGCCCCGTACTTGCGGGTCAGCGCCTTGAGCTTGGCCCGGCGGGCCTCGACCTCGGCCAGGCGGGCCGGGCCCTCGTCGTCGAGGCCGGAGGCGTAGCCGGAGAGGTCCGCGGCGATGTCGTTGACGAGCACGGCCAGTTCGGCGACCCGGCCGGCGAGCTCCTCCAGGTCGCGGTCCGAGCCCGCCTCCTGGTCCAGGGCGCGGTGCGCGGCCGCGACGAGGGCGGTCGCGTCGGCGCTGTCGCCGTCGGAGAACTCCCCGCCGCTCAGGGCCGCGTGGGCGGTCAGCGCCGCGGCGCGCAGCTGCTCCAGGTTGGTCAGCTTCTGGCTCTCCTGGTCGAGCCGCTCGTCCTCCCCGGGCTCGGGGTCCACCGCGTCGATCTCCTCGAGGGCGCCCTGCAGGGTCTGGGCCTCGAGGGCGCGCTCCCGGCCGTGCTCGGTGACCTCCCGCAGGGTCTGCTGCACGGTGCGGTACTCGGCGAGCAGCTCCCGGTAGCGCCGCAGGTCGGCCGCCAGCTCCTCCCCCGCGTACTGGTCGAGGGCGTGGCGCTGGGCGGCCGCGGACCTCAGCCGCAGCTGGTCGGACTGCCCGTGCACGGCCACGAGGGTCTGCCCCACGGCCGAGAGCGTGCCCACGGGGGCGGAGCGGCCGCCGACGTGGGCCCGGCTGCGCCCCTCCGCCGTCACCGTGCGGGCCACGGTGACCAAAGCCTCGTCCGCGTCCCCGACGGGTTCGACGTCGACGGCCCCGCCGGCGTCCTCGACGAGGGCCGCGGCCGGGTGCCCGGCCGGGACCCGCACGACCGCCTCGGCGACGGCGCGCGGCGCCCCGGAGCGCACGGCGCCCGCGTCGGAGCGGTTGCCGAGCAGCATCCCGAGGGCGGTGACCACCATGGTCTTGCCCGCGCCGGTCTCACCCGAGAGGATGCTCAGCCCGGGCCCGAGCGGCAGCACGGCGTCGGTGATGACGCCGAGGTCGTGGATGTGGATCTCCTCGATCATTCAGTCGGCCTCCGTCCTCGCGTGCCGGCTCCCGAGCGTCGCCGGGTCCGGGTCGTGGGGCATCTCGTGGCCCACCGTGGACTTCGGCAGCGGGGCCACCCGGCCCCCGCCGTCGGCGCGGACGGTGGGCAGGGCGGCGGTCCGGGCCGCGGTCGACTCGTGCGGGGGCACCGGACCGCGCCAGCCGGTCGTGGGCAGCTCGAACTTCCGCACCAGCCGCTCGGAGAAGGGCGTGCGGTGCATCCGGGCGAGGTTGACCGCCTTCGGCGAGCGCACCACCTCGATCCGGGACCCGGGCGGCAGGTCGGTGGTCCGCCGGCCGTCGCACCACAGCACGCCCCGGGCGTCCGTGCGGGTGAGGACCTCCACGGCCATCATCGAGTTCGGGGAGATGACCAGCGGCCGGGCGAAGAGGGCGTGGGCGCTCAGCGGGACGAGGAGCAGCGCCTCGACCTCCGGCCACACGACGGGCCCGCCCGCGGAGAACGCGTAGGCGGTGGAACCGGTGGGGGTGGCCAGCACCACGCCGTCGCACCCGAAGGTGCTCAGGGGCCGCCGGTCCACCTCGACGACCACCTCGATCATCTTCTCGCGGTCGCCCTTCTCCACCGAGGCCTCGTTCAGCGCCCAGGTGTGCAGCACCTTCTTCTGGTCCTGCCACACGGTGACGTCGATGGTCATGCGCTGCTCCACCGTGTAGCGACCGTCCACGATGGCCTCGACGGACTCGGCGAGGTCCGAGCGCTCGCTCTCGGCGAGGAAGCCGACGTGGCCGAGGTTCACGCCCAGCAGCGGGGTGTCCACGCTGCGCACCAGCTCGGCGGCCCGCAGGATGGACCCGTCCCCGCCGAGCACCATGACCAGCTCGACCTCCCGCAGCGAGACGTCCTCCTCGATGACCTCCACGGGCACGAGCGGCAGCCCGTCCTCCTGGAGCGCCTCGAGGTCGGGGCGCGAGATCACCGGCACCAGTCCGGCGTCGTGGAGCTGGAGGCAGGAGGCGCGCGCGGCGTCCTTGGCCTCCTGCCGGCCCATGTGGGCCATGACCAGGATCTTCCGGCTCACAGGATCCTCCCGTTCTCGGGTGCTCGGTGCACGTGGGCGCCGCCGGGACCGGGACCGGCCCGTGCTGCACGCCGTGCCCGGGACCGGGCACCGCTCACCACCCTACGCGAGGGCGAAGACAGTCAGGGCGTACCGCTGTGGACGTCCCGGCGGCACCACAGGAAGAACTCGTGGTTGCCGTCCTGCCCGGGCAGCGGGCTGCGCTCCCGGCCCAGGACCGTGAGCCCGTGGGCCCGTGCGGCGGCGGCCACGGCGTCGACCGCCCGGGTCCGCTCCTGCTCGCTGGTGACCACGCCGGTGCGGGCCAGCCGGTCGGCCCCGACCTCGAACTGCGGCTTGACCATGAGCACGAGGTCGCCGCCGGGCACGGTGGCCGCCGCCAGGGGGCCGACCACCAGGGTCAGCGAGATGAAGGAGAGGTCGCACACCGTCAGCTGGGCCGGGCCGCCGATGTCCTCGGGCCGCATCCAGCGCACGTTCGTGCCCTCGAACACCCGGACCCGCTCGTCCTGGCGCAGCGCGGGCACGAGCTGGTCGTGGCCGACGTCCACGGCGACCACCTCACGGGCCCCGGCCCGCAGCAGCACGTCGGTGAAGCCCCCGGTGGAGGCGCCGGCGTCGAGGCAGCGCCTGCCCGCCACGACGACGTCCGGGAAGGCCTCCAGCGCGCCGGCCAGCTTGTGCCCCGCACGGCTGACGTAGTCGGGGACGTCCGCGGGCCGGACCTCGAGCCGGTCGCCGGCGCCGACGCGGGCGGAGGCCTTCGTGGCCGGCTCGCCGTTCACCAGCACCCTGCCCTCGGCGATCCAGCGGGCGGCCACGGTGCGGGAGCGGGCGAGCTCCCGGGTGGTCAGCTCCTGGTCCAGGCGCGCGCTCACCGGGACCCGTTCTGCTCCTGCCCGGCCTGCGGGCCGGGGACCAGTCCGGCCGGGACGGTCCCCGGCTCGGCGTTGAGCTCGGCGACGAGGTCGGCGTGCAGCTGCTCGTAGCGCTCGGGGTGCTCCGCGACGGGCAGCGCGTCCAGCTCCGCGGCCCGCTCGAGGACCGCGTCCACACGGGCGTGGCCGGTCGTGGGCGTCGTGCCGGCGTCCGGGCTCACGCCGCGGCCTCCCACTCCAGGACCGGAGCCACGGGCGCCTCCGCGTCGGGGTGGGCGGCCCACCAGGCCCCGCACGCGGCCCGCCAGGCGTCAAGGTCGTCCCGGGACCCCCGGATCCGCACCCGGACGCCGTCCGTCTCGGCGGTGGCCGCCCCGCAGCGCGCCGCGTGGCCGCCCGGCGCGGCGCTCACCTCGACCTCCGGACAGGGGGCGAGGAGCTCCTCCAGGGTCCCGACGACGTGGTCGGGGCGCTCCGCGCTGCACGCGGCCAGGATCGTCTCGAGCGTGTCCACGCCGGTGAGGACCGCGACCGTGGCGAACCCGGCGGCGTTGCCGCCCCGGATGTCGGTGTCGAGCCGGTCCCCCACCACCATGGGCCGTGCGCTGCCCGCGCGCTCGGCGGCGGTGCGGAAGATGGGCGCCTCCGGCTTGCCCGCCACCACCGGCACCCGACCGGTGGCGGCGGCGACCGCCGCCACCAGCGTCCCGTTGCCGGGGGCCAGCCCCCGCGCCTGCGGGATGGAGAGGTCGGTGTTGGTCGCGACCCACAGCACGTCGGGGTCGGCGAGGGTGTAGGACGCCTCGGCCAGCTGCGCCCAGCCGATGCCGGGATCGAACCCCTGGATGACGGCGCGGGGTTCCTCCTCCTGGGTGCGGACCGGCACGAGCCCCGCGTCCGCGACCACGTCCGCGAGGGCCTGCGAACCGGTGAGGAGCACCTTCGTGCCGGCGGGCAGACGCTGGGCCAGCAGCTCGGCGCCGGCCTGGGCCGAGCTCGCCACGCCCTCGGGACCGGTGGGCACGCCCAGGTCGGTGAGGTGCGCCGCGACCGTGGCGACGGAGCGCGAGGCGTTGTTGGTCACGTAGATCACGGGAACGCCCTCCGCGGAGATCCGGCGCAGGACCTCCGGTGCCCCCGGGATCGCGTGCCGACCGGCGTAGACGACGCCGTCCAGGTCGCTCAGGACCGCGTCGTAGCGGTCGAGGAGGCGCTCAGGCATCGTGGGCACCGCGAGCCTCGCCGTCGTCGGACAGATCGCCCGGGGCGGCACCGTGCTCCTCGGCGTCCAGCAGGTCCTCGTCGTCGTCCGGATCCAGATCCGCCTCCGAACCACCCTCGAAGTCGTCGTCCGGATCCAGATCCGCCTCCGAACCACCCTCGAAGTCGTCGTCCGGATCCAGATCCGCCTCCGAACCACCCTCCAAGTCGTCGGGGTCCACGTCGGGCTCCTCGTCGGCTCCCTCGTCCAGCACGTCGTCGGACTCGTCGTCCGCGCCGTCGTCGGCGCCCCGGACCGGCTCGTCGCGCAGACCGACCCGGGCCTCCGCCGACACCACGGCGGCCGCGGAGGCCGTGACGGTGCCGTCCTCCGCCGTGTGCTCCGCGGTGTGCTCCGCGGTGCTCTCCGGCTCGGCCAGTGCGACGCCGGTGGGCGGCGTCTGCTCGGTCTCGTCCTCGTCGTCGTCGAAGTCGAGGATCTCGGGTTCGGCGAACTGGCCGATCCCGAGCGCCGCCTCGGCCACCACGGCCTGCCGGTCCCAGGTGAGCGCCTCCCGGGCCCGGTCGACGCCCCGCAGCGCCTCGGCGTAGGCACGGAACAGGCGGGGGCTGTAGGAGAAGCCACGGTTCATGTCGAGCTGGGGGATGCTCAGCGCGTCGACGGCACCCTGGGCGTCCCCCTGGTCACGGCGCATGCCGGCCAGGACGATGGCGAGCTCGACCCGCTCGCTCGTCTCGAGGGACGCGGCCGCCTCGGACGTCGCGAGCTCGACCGCCTTGTCGATGCGGCCCAGCGCGCGTTCGCAGTCGACCATGAGGGGAAGGTGGATCTCGGCGCCGGTCATCCGTCGGAACGTGCGCAGCTCCTTGAGCGCCAGCGCGTAGTCCCCCGCCTCGTAGGCCGCCACGCCCGTGGCCTCCCGGACCGCGGCGATGCGGCCGCCGCGGCGGCCCGCGGCCTGTGCGTGCTCGAGGGCCAGCGCGGGGTCGTCGGCCAGGTAGCGGCCGGCCATGACCAGGTGCTTGGCGACCGCCTCGGCGTTGCGGGGCTCGAGGGCCCCCAGCTGCGCGCGGGTCGGCTTGTCGAGCTCCCGCCCCGTGATGTCCTCGTCGATCTCGGGAGCGCGGTGCCGGTGCGTGGAGACCTCGGTGCGGTCGTCACGGCGTCCGCGGAAGCCCTCACCGCGGTCCGGGTAGCCCCCACGGCGGTCGTCCCGCCGATCGTCGCGCCGGTCACCGCGCGGGGCGAAGCCAGCACGCCGGTCGTCCCGACCCTGCTCGCGGCGGTCGCGGAAGCCCTCACCGTCCCGACGCGGACCCCGATCCCCCTGACGCTCGTCCCGGCCGCCGCGCGGGGCGAAGCCGCCACGGCGCTCACCCTGACCCTCGTCACGGCGGCCACGGAAACCCTCATTGCGGTCCGAGTAGCCCCCACGGCGGTCGTCCCGACGATCGTCGCGCCGATCCCCGCGCGGGGCGAAGCCAGCACGCCGGTCGTCCCGGCCCTGCTCGCGGCGGTCGCGGAAGCCCTCACCGCGGTCCGGATAACCCCCACGCCGGTCGTCCCGACGATCGTCGCGGCGGTCGCGGAAGCCCTCACCGCGGTCCGGATAACCCCCACGCCGGTCGTCCCGACGATCGTCGCGCCGATCACCCCGCGGAGCGTAACCGCCACGGCGCTCACCCTGACCCTCGTCACGGCGGCCACGGAAACCCTCACCGTCCCGACGCGGACCCCGATCCCCCTGACGCTCGTCCCGCCGCTCACCGCGCGGGGCGAAGCCACCACGGCGCTCACCCTGACCCTCGTCACGGCGGCCACGGAAACCCTCACCGCGGTCCGAGTAGCCACCACGGCGGTCGTCCCGGCCCTGCTCGCGGCGGTCGCGGAAGCCCTCACCCTCCCGACGCGGACCCCGATCCCCCCGACGCTCGTCCCGGCCGCCGCGGTAGCCCTCCGTCCGTCCCTCGCCGTCACGGCGGGGTCCCCGCTCCCCGGAACGGGCGTCACGGCGGTCGTCCTGTCCCGGCCGCTGGTCGCGGTAGCCTCCGCGGTGCTCGCCCCGGCCGTCCCGACGCTGATCGTCACGGCGCTCACCGCGCGGGGCGTAACCACCACGGCGCTCACCCTGACCCTCGTCACGGCGGCCACGGAAACCCTGCGAACGGCCTTCGCCGCCGGATCGCCCCGCAGAACGCTCGTCGTCGCGGGAGAAGCTGCGGCGGGGCGCGCCGCTCGAGCGGCCGCCGTCGCGTCGGGCGCCTGCGCCGGACCGGCGGTCGCCGGAACCGCTGCTCCGGCGGTCGCCCTGGGAACCGTGCTGGGAAGACTCGGACACGTACCGCTCCTCTGTGCCGTCCGGAAGGGGGCGGCGCTCGTGGATGTCGAAGGGGACCGCACTCGGGTCCGCCAATTGATCGTCCCCCATTCTATAAGGAGGCCTGCCCGGGTCCTTCCGGGTTCGCGGGGCCTCCTCCGGGGTCGATAATTGGCGCATGACCAAGAAACCTCTCACGTCCCACCTGCTGGTGCGCGTGCTCATCGGCATCGTGCTGGGCATCGCTTGCGGGTTGTTCTTCCCCGAACCGCTCGCACGGGTCTTCCTCACGTTCAACGGCCTCTTCAGCGCCTTCCTCGGCTTCATCGTGCCGCTGCTCATCCTCGGCCTCGTCACCCCTGCCATCGCGGACCTCGGGCGGGGAGCCGGGAAGTGGCTCGGCATCACGGCGGGGATCGCCTACGCGTCCACCGTCTTCTCCGGCGTTCTCGCCTACCTCGTGGCTCGCGGCAGCTACCCCTGGCTGCTGGGCGGGCAGCAGGACGTCGGCCCCCTCGCCAACCCGGAGGAGAGCGCGCTCACGGGGTTCTTCGTCCTCGAGATGGAGCCCGTCTTCGGCGTCATGACCGCGCTGCTGCTCTCCTTCTGCCTGGGGGTGGGGATCACGCTCATCCCGGGCGACACTCTGCACCGGACCATGGACGACCTCCGACGGATCATCATGCGGATCGTGGAGCTCGTCATCATCCCGCTGCTGCCGGTCTACATCTTCGGCATGTTCCTGGGGCTCACCATGAACGGCCAGATCGTGACCGTGATCTCGACCTTCCTCAAGATCGTCGTGCTCGCCCTCGTCCTGACGATCGTCCTGCTGCTGGTCCAGTACGGGATCGCCGGCGCCTACGCCCGGCGCAATCCGCTGAAGCTCCTCAAGAACATGCTCCCGGCGTACGTGACCGCCCTGGGCACGTCCTCCTCCGCCGCCACGATCCCGGTCACCCTCAAGTGCGCGGAGGCCAACGGGGTCAGCAAGCCGGTCGCGGGCTTCGTCGTCCCGCTGTGCGCCACCATCCACCTGGCCGGCTCCACCATGAAGATCGTCCTGTTCTCGCTGGCCATCATGACGATCACCGGGATGCCCGTCGACAACCTGGCCTACCTGGGTTTCATCCTGATGCTGGGAGTCACGATGGTGGCCGCCCCCGGCGTTCCCGGCGGGGCGATCATGGCCGCCGTGGGGGTCCTGCAGAGCATGCTGGGCTTCGACGAGACGGCCGTCGGCCTCATGATCGCCACCTACATCGCCATCGACTCGTTCGGCACCGCCACCAACGTGACGGGCGACGGGGCGATCGCCGTGGTCATGGACAAGTTCGTCGGCAAGCGCGGCACCGTGGCGGAGGTCGCCGCGGAGCAGGACGGCGCGCAGGCCGTCGTCTCCGGCCGCTGATCCCGCGCCACCACATGACGAAGGCCCCGACCGTGCGGTCGGGGCCTTTGTCGTGCGGCGCCGCGGCAGCCCTGTGTCAGGGCTCGACGGCCCAGTAGAGCTCCGTCACCATGTCCTGGGGATCGTCGCCGGGGCGGGGCTCGGTCACATAAATTTCCCACAGCGGCGTCCCGAGGCGCAGCCGCTGCTCCTGCGCCCACGCCCGCAGCCTCTCCCACGACGACCCCAGCGCGTCGTAGTCGCCACGGTGCGTGCAGGTCACCGCACGCACGGCGGGGATCCGCCCGACGACGACGGACCCCGCCGGCGCCACCGACTCCGCCACCGGGAACCCGACCTCGAGCTCGACGACCGGTCCCGGCTCCGACCGGTAGAGCGCCAGCGCCGGACCGGCGGGTCCGATCTCACCGCGACCGATCCGCTCGCCCAGCTCGTGGAACGCCGCGTCGAAGAAGGCCCGGAGCTCGCCCATCGGCACCTTTCCGGTGACCACCGCGGTCGTCCGCTCCTCCACGTCCACGACTCGTGGTTCCTCGCCCGTCGGTGCGCCGCCCTGCGGCTCCCTCGTCTGCGTCATGCGGCCATTGTGCGCCGCGGCGACGGCCGGGGAACAGGCGCCGATCCGGGGGCGCCCCGTGTGACGGCCATCGACGAGCGGCATGCGAGCCCTGCCCGATACCGCGCGGTGGTTCTGCGGGGTTGCTCGGGGGACGGGAAAAGGCCCCGCACGGGTGGGGTGCGGGGCCTGTGTGTGGTGGTTGATGTGGGGAGCCCCCGCACGTGGTGTGCGGGGGCTCGACCCTTGTGGTGTGGTCCGGCGGTGTCCTACTCTCCCACACCCTGGCGGGTGCAGTACCATCGGCGCTGTGGGTCT